>NZ_JBXWMJ010000014.1:0-83859 GCF_059609805.1 Ruegeria sp. YTSC004 | reverse complement strand
TCATCGACAAAAGCGGAGCTAACACGGCTGGCATCAAGGCCATAAACAAGATGCTGAAAGGCTTTGGTTGCCCGATTGCCATTGAAATGGTCAGGCGGAAATACTTGAATAATATTGTGGAACAAGATCACCGTTTCATCAAAAGGCGAACCCGCCCGATGCTGGGATTCAAAGCCTTCGCATCAGCGGCGGCAACGTTGGCCGGAATTGAAGTGGCGCACATGATCCGCAAAGGTCAAATCACGCCCGGACTCTGTCCCTTTCGCCAGTTCGCTGAGCTCGCCTCTTAAACCCACTGCCGCAGCGCGATATTGTAATCCAACCAAAACTTCGCAACACAACCCCACCAAGATCCGTGGGGCAGGGCGCTCCAACGCTTATCAGAGTCAGAAACGTTGTTGTTCAAAAGCTGGTATCGCGATCTCCAACTTGTTGAAACGCGTGATCAGACGATCACATTGCGTGCGCCTAGCAAGTTCATTGCGCAGTACATTCAGTCACACCATTTGAAACCGTTGCTCGGAGCGATCCAGCTTGAGTTTGGGCGAATTCAAAAGGTCTGCTTACTTGACTAGCCAAATATATTCTAACGTTCGAACGCTGCGCCTTGAGAACAAACAGTGGGCTGATTTCAGCCATTGAGGTCCGTCTCTAACTCTCCAATGGTGTTCAAAATGTCATCGAACAAGGGGGGGTCCCCGATTATCATCTCTTGCATCCCGGCATAGTCCCGGCGCAGCGCAGCTTTCAGCTCAGGATTCGGTAGCAATCTTAAAGATCCGGGCTTGGCATGCTCGTAGTTAGCCCAGGCCGCTTTGAAGAAGACGGACTTATGGTGTGCAACCTGATCTAGCAAGTCGATCTGTTCGATAGCGCGAGGATGGGTCTCGTGTGTGATCAACTGGGCCATATCATAATAATGGCGCGACATGCGGTCAGCCAGAGGTTTGGTAACGTCCTGATGATAGAGCATATGCAGGATCGTTGCTTTCTCCCAAAATGTGCGCTCAACGCCCAAGACCTTCACATCAACGTCGCTCGAGCTCAGCAGGTTTGGAAAGGCCTGATGCACATAAGGCGAAATCCTGCGAGACTCTGCTGGAAGGTGAACTCCACGGGCGCCAAATTCGAACCGCACCGCCGGTTGGATGTAGCCACTGGTCGCATTTGTCTTGGATGGGTAGGCGAAGAGCAGGGTTTGTTGATCATCAGGATCGACCGACAGGGAAAAGTCCTGGTCCAGCGCGGCGCCAAACTTGATTTTGGTTTCTTTCAGAAGCGGACCAGCAACTACTTTGGTGGCCGTATCCTGAAGCTCCTGCAACAATTGCTTTTGTTTTTTGCCGGAAAGGGCAGGGTGCTCGGGGTCACGTTCGCCCTCGAACCCAAGTTGCGCCCGGTCGAGGGACAGATCCACGTCTTCCGAGAACCGATGGATGATGTCATAGACCTTGGATAACGATGTCCCGCCTTTGAAGATCAAGTGAGCGCCATAAGAGGGCAGGGCGAATAGATGTTTCAGTGACCAGCAGACCCAGAAATCCTTCTCGACGATTGCTTTGGACAGGCCAAGCTGGGCGGCCGTTTCCTGAAACGCTTCTTCTCGGTTCTTTGGAGTATCGTTGGCAAACTGGTCCACGATCAGTTCCGCGCCACAATTTGCCGCACTACAGGGTGCATCCAGGCCGGCACATACCTGCTTTGTTTTACGAGCAATGCCCGGTCCTTGCTATCCAGATTGCGCGCCAGCGTGTCGACAACCCGGCTATCCACCCGGTTTTTGCCGACATAGCGCAACGCTTGAAATACGGTGCCGGTTTTCTGACCCGCACCAACTAGCGTTTTGGATGATGCGTTCCGGAACTGGATGACTTGTCGACCAACTGTCTTGGTGCGGGTCGGGCCGTCGGTCATATAAATAGGCTTGGATGGCACCTGGGTTGACAGCCCCAACTGGTTAGCTGCCATGGCAGGGGAGGGCTGTAGAACCTGATTATCCTTACGTGCAATCGCTTTGGCAATGTCATCGGCAGACGGAGACAACAACCCTAAATGGGCGCTCTTTCTCGGATAGTCGTAAAGCCCACGCGTCAACCGCCGGATCACCCCTTGATCCGCCAAACGCGACAATGCCTGATCCACGCTTGCGCGGGAACCGATATCCAGAAAGTCCAGTGGCGCAAAGATTGCCCCCCGGCCTTTTCCGATGATGCGTTGTCTGATCGATGAAGTAATCATAACTTTCTCCTTGTCAGAAAATATAGCACTTTTTTCTGACTTTCAAGTTATGCGAAAACCGAGGTGATTTTGTAAGTATGGGCGGAAAGCGGTCCTTCGCTGCAAATGCGATATCAACTCCCCCAATCCGTGAAAGCGGTCAATTACAGTAAGGAGTGCGATACCCTCCCGATCCAGGTACGGATGAAGTCCTTTGTGGCGCGGGATCAGAGCGGCCTGGCAAGGTCGCCAATATCCCAAAAAAGCCCGGCCATTGCACGCAATGCATCACGCGAAACTGACTTTAACACGTGCTCGTTTGGCGCGTGCTGCGAACAGCCGCGATAGGAATGCGGCACCCAAACCGTTGGGAGGCCGAGCACATCGGAAAAGACGTCGTTGGGTAAAGAACCGGCGAGATTTGGCAGGACATGGGGCGGCCTCCCACACGTTTTTTCAAGCGAACGCGCGACAAAAGACACCCAGGGATGGTTGGGGGAGGTTCGCGTTGCATCGAAAAAGCTGCGGTCGTGAGGCTTGATCTGAACGATCTCGAATCCTCTCGCATCAAGGTGGCGTCGAAGGGCGGGCAGGATATCGGATTGGTTAGTGCCAACAACGAAGCGGAGCTGGCAGGCGGCTTTGGCAAATTCCGAGATCGCGTTGACCGGTGCCTCGGGGACACCGCTTTTCATTGCGAGGATCGCAAAACTGTTCCAGCCGAAGACCCGTTCGGCCGGTGTCAGACTTTCCTCGCCCCAGTCTTCGTCAATCTTCGGACCGCCATCTTCGCCTACCGGCAAGTTGCGCAGGGCATGCCGGATCTCTTCGGTTAGGCTGGTCGGTCGCCACTCTGGTATTTGGATTTGGCCCCTCACATCGGTGATCGTCGAGAGGGCTTGTGCAAGGATCATCGCGGGGTCGGCAAGTAAACCGCCCCAGTTGCCGGAATGATGCGCACCGTCTCGAAGGTCAACAATGAGGTCGAACGAATAGCCGCCCCGTGAACCCATGAACATCGTCGGAGTGTCTGACTGAAGGCGTGGTCCGTCCGATGCGATCAGGACATCCGCGGCAAGGTTTTCTTTGTGCGTGGCGCAAAAATTCGACAGCCCCGGCGACCCCATCTCCTCACCCATTTCAACAAGGATCCGAATGTTGAAGCCGAGTGATCCACGAGCGTCGATGACGGAGCTCAACGCAGCTAAGTTGATGAGGTGCTGTCCCTTGTTGTCAGCGGTACCGCGTCCGAAGAGGCGATTACCATCATCGACGAGACGAAAGGGGTGAAGCCCGTTTCGCCACTGATCAGTTTGCGCGCGGGTCACGTCGCCATGCCCATAGGACAAGATCGTTGGGCTCGAGTCGTCCTCGATGCGTTCAGCGACAAGGATCGGACCTGCATCCGGCACAGGGTTCGGGTGGATTGCGCAGGAGAACCCAATACTGCGCAGGCGCGGAACGAGGGCTTCCTCAAGGTAGCGCGGAAGCTCCGCGGCTTTCTCCTGTGTCTGGCTCTCCGTCTCATGGGCAACCAGTTCGCTAAGTTCTGTTGCAAATTGACCGGTGTCGAAATACTGGGCGGCGTTGTCTATAGCAGAGGCGCGGGTCAAGGTTGTTTTACCTCAGACAGGTGGACGCACGTCGTCCGGGATCGGACAAGTGTAAGGTGTTTCGCCCAGATGGTCTTGGTGCGTCGCGCGTGCAGCTTCGATGCGCGAGGGATCCTCAACCAGTCGACACGCTGTCGCGGCCATTACTTTTGCTGCGTAGACCATGCCTTTGTGAGCCGCGGGCGCCTTGCCTTGTGCCACTGTTTGCCACGTATGAAACGGCGTTCCTATAGCACAGGTGGCAACTCGTGCCTGAACGGTTGGGACTGCCCAACTCACGTCGCCAACATCCGTCGAGCCTTCGCCGCCATCGCTGTGGCGATCAAGAGGTGCGATGAAGTCGCATAGTGCGAGATCCTTTTTGGGCTTGGCACCGATCCGCTTGAAGGTCGTGTTGATGTCAGCCTTGGTCAATGTAGTCTGAATCTCGCGGGCAAAGCTGAGGTCTGTTTCGTCAAAGGCGACGGGTCCGAGTTTCTCTAGCTCGTGCTGCATGGTTTCTTCCAAAGGACGATTGCCAAGCAGGTTCGAGACGCCGGAAAAGACCTGGCTGGTAACTTGCGTTCCTGTCATCAGCGCCGCGCCGTCCGAGATCTTTCGGACGCGCGTAACCAGATCGGCGAGGTCGGGTAGCGAACTGGCCCGGACGAGCTGGCGCACTGTGGCCTTGGCCTGCACCACATTCGGCGCAACGCCACCTGCGTCGAGATAGGCGTAGTGCACCCGGGCGCTGTCGGGCATGTGCTCGCGCAGGTAATTCACGCCAATGTTCATCAGTTCAACCGCATCAAGCGCGGATCTGCCAAGTTCAGGCGCGCCAGCAGCATGGGCAGCCTTTCCATGAAAAGTGAAATCGATCCGGGTGTTCGCGAGCGATCTGGCCTCATTCACGCCTGTGAAGGTCGCTGGATGCCAGGAGATGGCCGCGTCGACATCATCGAACAGTCCTTCGCGCACCATGTACGTTTTGGCCGCGCCCCCTTCTTCAGCGGGGCAGCCATAGTACCGCACACGGCCCTTAATGCCGTTTTCGGTCAGCCAGTCTTTCACCGCCGTCGCGGCCAAGAGTGCGGCAGCGCCCAGCAGGTTGTGACCACACCCGTGCCCGTTGCCGCCCTCTTCAAGCGGCTGATGTTCTGCCACACCTGGCGTCTGGCTCAGATATGGCAGCGCATCGAACTCGCCGAGGATGGCGATCACCGGACCCTCGTCTCCTGCTTCGCCAATCACGGCCGTGGGAATGCCAGCTGCATTTTCTGTTATCTTGAACCCTTGAGCGCGTAACATATGCACATGTTCGGCAACGGACTTGTACTCGGCATAAAGCGTCTCGGGCGTGTCAAAGACGCGGTCTGACAAGGCGATAAAATCATCACGATGGCGGTCAACGTGGTCCCAGATCGGATCGGCGTTTTTCAAGGGGCTCTCCAGCTTCTCGTTCAAACGGTTTCGGCGTGTTCCAGAAGGCAAGCCGTTTCGCGCCCGCCGCACCCCGCTTTCAGTTCAGGAACAGTGGTGCGGCACTCAGCGGTCGCCACCGGGCAACGCGGGTGGAAGGTACATCCAGATGGCGGATCGAGCGGCGACGGAATTTCCCCCTCAATCGGGGCAAACTCACGCCGGCGCTGATCAAGGCGCGGAGCCTCTGCAAGCAGCGCTTTCGTGTAGGGATGGCGTGGGTCAGAAAAAATGTCCTCAGTCGAGGCGCTCTCGACAATGCGGCCCAGATACATGATCGCCACGCGGTCGGCGATGTGTTCGACGACGCTCAGGTCATGGCTGATGAACAGATAGGTCAGGCCCAGCTCTTCGCGCAGATCCATGAACAAGTTGATGACCTGCGCCTGGATTGATACGTCCAGGGCAGCGATGGCTTCGTCGCAGACAAGGAACTTCGGCTTCACGGCGAGCGCACGGGCGATCCCGATCCGCTGCCTTTGCCCGCCGGAAAACTGATGCGCGTAACGCCGCTTGAGCGAGGGGTCGAGGCCGACCTTGAGCATCACGTCGTCCACGTAATCCGCACTCTCTGCCTTGCTGACGATCCCATGCATACGCGGTGCTTCGCCGATGATATCTTCGACGCGCATACGCGGATTTAGGCTGGCAAAAGGGTCCTGAAAGATCATCTGAATTGCGAGGGTCGCCGCGCGTTTGTCGGCGCTGTTCAACGTCGCAACATCTTTGCCTTCGTAGAACATCTGTCCGTCACTTGCAGCGTGAATGCCGGCAACAACACGTCCCAAAGTGGACTTGCCGCAGCCGGATTCGCCGACCAATCCCAGAACCTCACCCTTTTGAATCGACAGGTTCACGTTATCGACAGCATGGACCGTTTCTTCCCGGATATTCGCGCCAAGTCGCTGCGCGATCTTCCCCGCGACGTCCAAACGCTTGGTGAAGCGCTTGGAAACGCCGCGGATTTCGACGAGCGGTTCTGTCATGATGCCTTCTCCTCCGCGCGTTGCGGGTTAAAACAGCGAAGGCGGCGACCGTCTGCGTCCTCTATCGGGGGTCGCTTGGAACACGCTGCCGTTCGGGCCTGACAACGCGGTCCAAAGGCGCATCCTTCAGGCAGGGCGAGCATGTTTGGCGTCATCCCTTCGATCTGGAACAAACGTTGCCCGCGCCGGTTCGCCGTCGGAACCGATCCGAGAAGCCCAACCGTATAGGGATGCAACGGACGGTCGATCACATCGTCGATACCGCCTTGCTCAACGATCCGTCCGGCGTACATCACCGAAATCCGGTCCGCGAGCCCTGCCACAACGGCAAGGTCATGCGTGATCCAGATCATCGCGGTTCCCGTACGTTTCGTCAGCTTCTGCGCCTCGTGGATGATCTGCGCCTGAATTGTCACGTCGAGCGCGGTCGTCGGCTCGTCGGCAATGATGAGGTCCGGCTGGTTCAGGAAAGCTGTCGCAATCGCCACGCGCTGCCGCATCCCACCGGAAAGCTGATGCGGATAGGCCTGCAATCGTTCTTCCGGCGATGGGATGCCGACCAAACCAAGCGCATCGCGGCTTCTTTCCCAGGCGGTTTGGCGGCTGACGTTTTCATGGGCAAGAATGGCCTCAATCATCTGCGTATCGACGCGCAGGACCGGGTTGAGCGTCATCATCGGATCCTGAAAGATCATCGAGATTCGGTTGCCACGCAAGGTTTTGAGGCGCTCTTCCGGTGCGTTCGCGATCTCGTTACCATTAAAACGGATTGACCCATCGACGATGCGCCCGGGGGGATCGATCAGCCCGAGGATGGAAAACCCGGTGATCGACTTGCCTGACCCGGACTCACCCACCAGCCCCATGACCTCGCCCTTGGAAATGGTGAAATCCACACCGTCCACGGCCTTGACCGCACCCGCGTGCGTGAAGAAATGGGTCTTCAGCCCGCTGACTTCGAGTACTGCCGTCATTTCTTCAACCTCGGGTTCAAAACATCGCGCAAATGGTCGCCCACAAGGTTGATGGACACGACCGTCAGTAACAGAGCGACGCCGGGAAAAACGGATATCCAGTAGCGCCCGGACAGCATGTACTCGAAGCCATTTGCGATCAGCACCCCAATCGACGGTTCAGTCTGTGGAAGGCCTACGCCAAGAAACGAAAGCGTCGCTTCCAATGAGATCGCGCTGGCGGTTTGCACCGTGCCGACGACGATCAGAGGAGCCATGCAATTCGGAAGGATATGGCGAAAGACGATCCGGGGTCGTGATATTCCAAGGCATTGCGCGGCTTCGACATACTCTTTGCCACGCTCGACAAGCGCGGTCGCGCGAACCGTGCGGGCGTAGTAGGCCCATTGCGCGATCACGAGGGCGAGGATGATCTTGTCGACACCCTTACCAAGTGCCGCAACCATCATCAGCGCAACCAGCGATGCCGGGAACGACAGTTGAAGATCCACGATGCGCATGATGAACGCTTCGGTCCGGCCACCGGCGTAGGCCGCGATCAGACCGATCGCCATACCGATCAGAAGGGCAATCACTCCAGATGCAAGCCCAACGGTCAGAGATATACGCAAGCCATAGAGAATTGCCGAGTAGAGATCGCGTCCAGACCCGTCTGAGCCGAGCCACATTGTGTATCCGTCGAATGCTTCGGAACCCGGAGGCAAGCGCCCATCCATGACGCTGACCTGACCAAGATCGTAGGGGTTCTGCGGTGTGATCCAGGGCGCCAGAATGGCCAAAAGAACGATGATCAGGAATATGCCAAGCGCCGCTGTCGCGATCCTGCTTTCGAAGAACTCGGCCCGAAAACGCTGGAACGGCGTCTCGACTTTAGGGGACTTGGCAGGGGTCAGCGAATGATCTGTGACGGTGTCGGTCATGCGCCCTGATCCTGCAAACGAACCCTCGGATCGAGGATCGAGTAGAGTATGTCGACGATCAGATTGATCAGCACGAAGAACAGTACGATGATCATCAGATAGGCGACGACGACAGGCCGATCCAATTGCAGTATTGCGTCGATCAGCAGTTTGCCCATTCCCGGCCATGCAAAGATCGATTCAGTCACCACCGAGAACCCGATCAAACTGCCGAATTCAAGGCCCATGACGGTCACTACCGGGATCATGATGTTTTTCATTACATGCACCAGAATGATGCGTCGGGTCGAAAGCCCTTTGGCCCGGGCATACTTCACGTAATCCTGTCCCATCGCTTCCCGGACACCCGCTCGGGTGAGACGGATTGCCAGTGAAATCTTAAGAAGCGCCAGGTTGAGAGCAGGCAGGAAGATGTGGCTCAACCCGTCGAGCGTGAAAAGGCTGCTGTGAATCCCGAGAAACGAGCCGATGTCACCTCGCCCTGTCGCAGGGACCCACCTGAGTTCAACGGCAAACAACATGATGAGCATCAGTCCCACCCAAAAAGTCGGCAGCGAAAACCCGAGGATTGAGCCAGCCATGATGCCCTTGGACAGCGGGCTTTCGGGATAGAGCCCGGCATAAAGCCCCAATGGAATACCGAGCACGATGGCAAGAAAGAGTGCACTGAACGCCAGTTCCATCGTAGCTGGCATATGGTGCAGGATCAGTTTGAGCGCGGGCTCACCGAAGACGAAACTGTCGCCGAGGTCACCGTGTGCAGCACCTTTGAGGAACAACCAGTACTGTTCCCAAATTGACCGATCCAATCCAAGCCGTCGAATGGCAGCTTCGATGTCAGCCTGATCCGCGTCGGGGCTGACCAGCATGTAGACCGGGTCACCAACGATATTGACGCCGAAAAAGACAATCACCGACATCAGGAAGACAACAAGCATTGCTTGCAGCAATCGGCGAATGACAAAAACGGTCATGAGGACATTCCCTGGGCAAAGGCTCCGGGCCGCTGCGAAGGCGGCCCGGATGCATTGCGATTACTCTTTCACGAC
The DNA here is from genome assembly GCF_059609805.1 of Ruegeria sp. YTSC004. NCBI lineage: Bacteria > Pseudomonadati > Pseudomonadota > Alphaproteobacteria > Rhodobacterales > Roseobacteraceae > Ruegeria > Ruegeria sp. YTSC004. The sequence goes on along the minus strand of NZ_JBXWMJ010000014.1, from coordinate 74,642 downwards.
GCCTGTCGCGAGAGTGTATTCGTCGGTCCGAGGGATGTAGCTCAGACCTTTTTTGGCCGCCCAGGTGTTGACCTGGAAGTGCGTCGGAATGATCGCCACGTTCTCGATCGCGCGCTCTGTCGCCGCAGCGAGCAGTTCCTGCCGCTTTGCGTCATCGACTGTTCGCAGGGCTTCTTCGATCAGTGCGTCGGTTTCAGCATCCGAGTGCCGGCCACGGTTCGATGATCCAAAGCCCGCATCCTTGTCATGGGTATGGATCAGCGATTTGAGAGGCGAGGACGCTTCGCCGGACCCCGCGCCCCATCCGACGAGGATAAAGCTGAACTCCGGCAGACCCTCTGGGCTGCCTTTGGACGCGCGTCCAAAGTATACCGAACGCGGCATTGTTTCGACGGCTGTCTTGATGCCAACACGGGTCAACATTTGCGCAATTGCCTCGGCAATTTTGGCGTCGTTGATGTAACGGTCATTCGGCCCATGGATTGTCATTTCAAATCCATCGGGATAACCGGCTTCAGCCAGAAGCGCTTTAGCACCGTCCGGGTCATAAGCCACGACGTCCAGATTGTCGGACACGCCAAAGAACCCCTCGGGCAGAAGCTGGCCGGCGGGCAGGGCAACCCCCTCCATGACACGCTCAACGATTGCATCGCGGTTGATCGCCATGCTGATCGCCTTGCGGACGCGGACGTCCATGAGGGGGTTCTTGATATCGCCGCCACCGTTGGCCTTCACAAAGGGTGAATCCTCGCGGAATTGGTCCATGTGAAGATAGATCACTCGGTTGGACACGCCCTGGCTCAGCTGGATACCATCATTGCCCTGAAGTGTTGTGATATCGGTCGTTGGTACGCCCGATATCATGTCGACGTCACCGGCAAGAAGCGATGCAACACGGCTCGGACCGGACGTGATTGGGCGGAATTCCACCTCGGACCAGATCGGTGCATCACTCCAGTAGTCGTCGTTCCGTACCAGCACGATGCTTTCACCCGGCGTGTAACTTTGGAACTTGAACGGCCCTGTGCCGATGGCGGCCGTACCCGCGTTGAAGTCTTCCGTCGTTGCTTCGCAGCCCACTTCTGAGATCACAGGGATCGTGGAAATGTCGTTGCCCATTAACGGATAAGGTGCGGCCGTTTTGAAATGCACCGTGTAGTCATCAATCTTGACGACTTCCTTACCCTTGAGATAGGTGCCGTATCCCGATGGGGAGTTCGGTACGTCCGGCGCGCGCGCCATGGTGCAGACTACATCGTCCGCCGTAAAGTCACTTCCATCGTGAAACTTTACGCCCTCACGCAGCTTGAACTCCCAAGTCAATTCATCAATCGGCTCCCATGACACGGCAAGACCTGGCAATAGGCGTTGCTTCTCATCCTGCGCGATCAGCCGGTCAAAGATGTGAACGGACATCGCGTTGTTCGGACCCAGGTTGTGAAAATGCGGATCGAGTGACGTCGGCTCCGAAGCGAGGCCGATCGTCAGTTTTTCGGCCGAAACAGCACCGACGCCGAAAGCCAAAATGCCGACAGCGACAGCTGTCGCAGATGTGAGTTTCCTCATCAAAAAGACTCCCTGTTTGTTTGGCGCTTGTGAATAGGCGAATCCTTGGCCGACCCCGCGCCCTATTAAAAAAGGCTAGCTACCGCAAAAATCATTGCCAATACTCAATGCTATGCAATTTTGCATAGACCAATCCAAGAGTTTGGATGTTCAATCGATCATACCGGGGGAGGAATGCAGCATGACGGAACACCGGCACAGACTGCGCGAGTTCGAGTCACTGAGAGCCGTGATCACAACTGGGACGACAATCGGCGCCGCACGGCGTCTCGGGATTTCTCAGTCTGCCGTTAGTCGGTCCTTGTCGCAACTCGAGGCCCGAGTTGGACGGTCTTTGTTTCTCCGGCGGTCGGGACGCATTGACCCAACCGACGAAGCGTTGCGCCTCAACGAAAAACTGGACCCAATCTTCGAGACGCTTGCGGACATCGAGGGCGCAGAATGGGCTACTCCGGATAACGAGCCGTTACGCCTGATCGTGCCGCCAACTCTGGCGCATCACTTTGTCATCTCCAGGGTGGCCAGTTTTCTCAAGAAAAATGAAGGAAAGCAGCTTCAACTGGATATTCAGGCCACGGACGTGCTTGTCGCTGGCATTCTCGACCTCCGCTATGATCTTGGTTTGACGAGTGCGATGATCCAACGAACGGGTGTTCACCTAATGACTTGGCGCCGAAGTCAGGTGGTCTGCGCCATGCCGAACAACCATCCGCTATCGGAAAAACGAGTGGTAACGCCGCACGACCTTGAAGGCGTCGCGCTGATCGAGTTTCTGCGAAGGCTGGGGACGCGAGCGATCACCGAAAAGATCTTTGCGCGCGCTGGAATTCGGCCAAAACAAGTTGCAGAAACGGCAACGAACATGGCCGCTCTGGAGCTCGTCCGTGAGGGTTTGGGCGTGACACTCATCAACCCGTTCCCATTGTTGTCGACGGGGATGGATGGTGTTGTAGTCAGGCCATTTGACGCCGCCATCTTTTATGACACCAGCTTCGTTCTACCATCAGGCCGACCGCCGTCACAGCTTGCCCGCCAGTTCATGCAGTTTGTCAAATTGACGACGCCACACGACAAATATTCAGAGCCCGTCTAGCGCAGCATTTGAGCCTACCGCGAGGTATCGACGTCCATCGGAAAGTTCGGTCGTGGCAAGCCGGCAAACGGCCAGCGGTTGTGAACTGGCGACGTAAGCCCTCCTGTGTCGACCTCAAATACCTGGTTCGGCCCAAACCAGTTGGAAAACCCGGCCCGAAAGTGGCCTCGGGATTTCACAACAACAGTCCGGGCAGACGCAATATCCAGCCCGAACATATGAAAGAACACGGGGTCGGCAGTCTGTGTGCGATCGGTGATCACCACCACGGTGATGCCGCCAATACGAAGCGCAGCGGATGGCCCTAGGGCCAATCTCCGACCAGCCGTCATGCCCAGTTCACCTACCACATCTCCATTATGGAGACCCAAGACCTCTGCATCCGCCTCAAAAGGCACATCCCATTGCGCCCAGAATGCGCTGGAATCGGAAGACCGGTTGAATCGTGCCCTGAATTTGCCGCCGACACCGATGCCATGGGCTTCGTTCGCAAGTTCCGGATCACAAAAGGAACCGAATAGGCATTCTTCGACTTTTGCCGCATGAAGAGCGGCTAACAGTTCCGTCGTCCTGCCACTGCCGCCGCCACCAGGATTGTCACCGGCATCGGAGAAAATCACAGGCGTGCGCGCTTGGTCAGCGGAAATCGAGATCGCTTCCGTCACCGATGTCAGTTTCCGAACGAAATCCGTTCTCAAAGACCAGGCCATGTCTGCTAGTTCTTCCGCCAGTGCATTGGCCGCCTTCTGGTCCTCACGCGCAGTGACAACGATGCTCAAACCGTTGTCAGGCGTGTCTGAGAAAAGGAAATTGCCAAAGATTGATACGTTGACGATCTCACCTCGACTTTCGGCTTGTCGTCGCTGACCGTGGTCGATCAGCGTGCCATACGGATGCTCTGCACTTAGAAGTGTTACGGATGCGGGAACAAGAGGCAGTTTGACATGTGCGGTTTGGGCCCGAACGCCCGACGCCAAAACCCGGCGCAGCGAAAAGGCGGCTTCCTCGCCACGTTCTATCTGATCGACGTGAGGATTTGTCCGATAGCCGACGATCAGGTCACAGGCATCGACCATCCGTTGTGAGATATTTGCATGCAAATCGAGTGTCGCAATGACAGGTACGTCCGGTCCAACAACTCCTCGAATACGTGACATCAACAAACCGTCGGGGTCGTGGTCATGCTCGGCAACCATCGCGCCGTGATTGCAGATGTAGACTGCGTCAACAGGGCCAGCTGAGCGAAGCATGTCTTCCGAAGTCACTATGATCTCTTCGATTACGGTTTTTCGTACTGGACCTGCGGGATGGCTGGCTGCCAAGATACAGGGTACCGGCGTCCAGTCGCCCGTAGCATCCATCGCCCGGACAAAGGCCGCAAATTCTATTGCCAGCTTTGGTGTCGCGGATCTGGCTTCAGACATCAAAGCATCGCTTGTAAGCCATGTCAGAGACTTAAAGTCTGACAAATCAGCCGGGGGTGCAAAGCGATTTGACTCGAGAATTGCGCCAAGGAGGGCGATCTTTGGAGCCGTCATGCGAGAGGCCTTTGGAAATGCAACACAGTGCGAGGAAACATGAGTAAGTGATTTCAATCAAGATATCATTCGTCTTCTCTGCTCTAGGAAAACCCCTGCCGCCTTGCGTCTTTCCTATAACGCGACGCGCAAACGATCAGTGCCACCCGTTATGCTGACAGAAGTTTCCGGAGAATTCGTAAAGATTGTTTGGGCCGATGACCCAGACGTTCACCTCATGCGCGGCGCACCGGATCGCCCAGCCGCCCGGTTCAATCGCCGGGGGCAGGACGCTTTGTATCTGAGCCCTGATGTCGAAAGCGCAAAAGTCGCTATTGGTCAGGACGTCAGGAAGGATGATCGCCCGCGGGTTGTGCTGACTTTCGAGGTGGAACGATGCGCGTTGTTCGATTTGCGCAGCCCCGAGGCCGCAGATATCTATGCGCTTGCCAGTCAACCCTGGCGCAAACTCGTAACTGCCGGTAGGGATCCGTCCTCATGGTTCGCTGCTGATCGGATCAGAGCAGACGGGCATATCGGATTGATTGATCCCTCACGAAGGCGTCCGGGTCTTTGGCACATCACTTTATTTCGATGGAACGATCCGGGTGCACCTGGCGTGTTTCGGCGTAGTGAAGTGAAGCCGGTTTCCGTCCTGCCGGACTATCGGTGACGTTTAAGGTGCGACCCAACTATCATTTCGCAATTATGGTCATCGCGAAAATTGGCTGTGTGGAGGACTTTGTCATGAGTTCGCTTCTGGCACGCCAATGACATTTTTTTGTATGTTGTTTGAGCGCTCGTGACAGTCTGCTTTCAGTGCCAAATTGTAGCTTCGCTTGGGGTAACGAAAGGCAGTTCCTCTAATTGGGGATATCGGTCAAGCTCGTTTTTCTTTCTTAATCGGGGCGCTTGTCACTCATCCGGATCAGGCTTCTCTTCGCAGTCTGGTTGATGCCGCGTGGGACATCGCTGCACGCAGGTGTCGGATTGGCAGTGGAGAGCCTCGCTTTGGGACGCGCTTCTCTTTGCGCATCAGCCATATTCGGCTTCATCCACGAACCTCGCCCGATGAGGACGACCCCGTTCAGTTTTGGTGTTGGGCGGTTCAGATCATGCTGTGCCCTCCACCGTCACCGGACGGAACTCGGTGCCATCTGCCCACATACGATAGAGCAGAACAGCCAGTTTACGCGCAACAGCGACGACAGCGCGGCGGCGATTTGGATCGGGAACGCAGGCCAATACGTTCCCGATCAGGTGAGGCAGGTCGTGTAGCATGAAAGATGCTTCGCGCTGCCGGGAGCCGTTCTTCGACACTCACTTCGAGATGGGGGACTCTGAGACCCAGGGGTCGCAACCGAACAGCGGCAGCAGTTTCATGCTACGAGCCAAATCTGCCACATACTGTTTTAGTTGAATAGCGAAATTGCTTCATGCATTATATTTGAAAATCGAATAGATACCCCATGGATATTGAACTCGCGCGCACATTTCTGGCGATTGTCGAAACGGGCAGTTTTCTGGAGGCTGCCAACAAGGTTTACGTGACGCAATCAACAGTGAGCATGCGTATTCGGTCGCTCGAACAACAACTTGGACGACCAGTATTCGAGCGCGGAAAATCAGGTGCTACACTTACTCCTGCGGGGCACCGCTTTCATAAGCATGCGCAGGCCCTTGTCAGATGCTGGACACAGGCCCGGATCGACGCCTCCCTGCCTGATGCGGTGGAAGCTGCTCTGGAAATCGGTGCCGTGCCCAGCTTGTGGGATGGGTTTCTGATCGACACGATGCCAGAGTTGATGCAAGCGTTTCCGAATGTGGCGGTTCACGGGTCTACGGTTTCAACTGAAACATTGCTAAGCCAAACGACTGCGGGCGCTCTGGATTTGGCCGTAATGTATGATCCACGGAACACAGTCGGGCTGACCGCAATGCAGTTGTTCGAGGATGACTTTGTACTCGTGAGCAGCGATTTCGATACATCGCGAAACCTATTTGAAGAAAACTATGTTCTAATCGACTGGGGGCCAGAATTCCGCGCCGATCACCTGCTGAACTTTCCGGAAATTCCGACGCCATTGTTGCAGCTTGGTATTGGAACTCTTGGCCTGAACTACTTGAAAGCCCAGCCTAGCGCCGGATATTTCCCCTGGCGGGTAGTTGCGCAGGAAGTCGAAACCGGTTGGTTGAGGGTGATTGAGGATGCTCCTCGGTTTGCCTATGCCGCCTATGCCGTTTTTGCAGACGATGATCCTGAAAGCCTCCCCTGCAAGGCCGCCCAGCTATTGAGTGCCTTTGCAAAAGAACAGTTTCCCGTCACGGCCTGAGGTAGCGGACTACTCGCAGCTTACCATCTAGTAGGCGAATTGTCAGTTTTCTGAAGCCTCCAGGGCTTCGGTTGCTGCGGGCTGCTTTTTGCCTGACTCGAAAATTAGACCTGCGGTAACCACGACCATCAAAACGCCGCCCAAGATGGCCCAGTACCTCCAACCAAAAGACCTTCGCAAACGCATTTTTCTCTCCACGGCCGTCCATCGAGACCAGATCAGTATAAGGAGGTATAAAAGTCTGCCAAATCGAAGGAATTGACACTCAAAGAGACAATATACTGAAAACAAACATCTATTCAGATCGTCGATAACATGGTTGAGAAAAAATCATAAGGTTTTGCACTCCGAAAACGAACATTGATCTCCTAAACTAACGAAGTGGAGGGAAAGGAGGAATCGATGGATAGGCGCTGGGTAAATCGCGTTACCGAACATATAAGGCGTTTCATTGCGTCACAACGGTTCGGGGTCGTGAAGCGCTCGGTAGCAAAACAGCAGGATTTGCAAATCCCACAAGATTGGGGCGATGCCGCCGAGATATGGGACCCGTCCGAATTCGACCCGGAAAAAGAAAACCGGGAACGACGTTTGCGCCCGAGCGATTATGAGTGGGACACAACCGGCGAACTTCCTTGGCGCGGGCACAATCACCGATTCAAAGGAGGCTGAGGGAAATCCAAGGCCTGAACATTGGATATTACAGTCACAGGTGACGCAATACTCGCGTCCCCTGATCCCGCATCGCATACCGTTTGGGATCCGAGCGCACCGAAGAGGAATTCCCGCTCCAGATAGCATGACCGAAAGCATTCGAGATTATGGAAAAAAATTACGTCGCTTTCGGCCTCTTAGGTCGAAAACAGCGCAGCGCCTTCTGTGTGTTTTGGCAAAATCCAGTACCAATCAAAAACGGTGTACAGAATGCTGGAAGTTCATTCGATTCCCGGTGCATTTACCGCGCGGGAATGTGAGCAAATTGTTGCTGCATCACAAAAAGCCCCGGCGAACGAGGCTCTGCTTGTCGGGCAAAACAAGGATCACAATCTGCGCAGAGCGGATGTGACTTGGCTGGACGACGTCGACGGCTCTGATTGGGTGATGTCACGCCTGATCAATCTGGTTCGTCGCTCCAACACCAGCAAGTTTGACTTCGATCTTCGCGAATTCGCGGAAAGCCCGCAGATTGCATGCTACAAAGCATCAGATGGTGGTCATTTTGCGTGGCATTCCGATATTGGCGACGGGCCCGTTGCCCGAAAAAGAAAGCTGTCTATGGTCGTACAGCTCAGCAAACCCGGGATGTACGACGGCGGTGACTTGGAGATTATGCCGGGTGCTTATGCTGTAACGGCCAGCCGCCATCAGGGGAGCGCGACCATCTTTCCAAGCTTTTTGTTGCATCAAGTGACACCGGTTGAGAATGGTGATCGGTATTCGTTGACGGTCTGGGCACATGGCCCGGCGTTTCGCTAACGTTTTCCGTACTCGTTTAATTTAGAGTCCGAGACTACAAGGCTAACGATTCCTTTCGTGTAGGAAACAGAGTCGAAAGTGTTAGGCTTGCCTTTAACATATTCGCTGAAATGGCATTTCCTGTAGTCCAACGTATCTGCTAAATCTTGGAATCCGCACGGTACTGACGCCTGAGTTGCTTTGGTCACTCAATGGCTGGCCTCTATTATGTATCCGTCGGTAAGCGACTGGCGACTGATTTCTCATGGACTAAGTTTGGCAGGCTCACCATATCAGAAGCAACTTTGCCAGCTGCCTTTGAAGTACTTTCGACAGATATGCGTGTCTGACCCAACCGGGGGTGCAGCTTACGAGCCAGAACCCACGTCCAAAGCAAACCCGGGCCACCCGCGGCGAACACGCCAGAGAGCGGTGCCACGAGAAGAACCAGCCAGGCGGCACCAGGTGTAATAATACCCGAAACATCGCGAAAGCTCGCGTAAATTGCTGACATCTCAGTTCGTTCGGAAGGTTTGACTGCGAGAAGGAACGGCAAACCTGCGGAAACATCAAGCAAGATCAGGAAAATCGAGCCCATCATTAAGAACGCGATTGTGACTTCAGGGATTCCGAATGGAACTCCAGCAAAAAGAAACAGCAGCCCGGACATGAGGAATCCGGTTCTGACTGCTGCGCGCACCGAACTGCGCTGCATAAACCTAAGCATCAGCGGGGTGCAAAACAGGGCGGCATTGGAAATCGATAAAGCAATCCCTCCAAGCTGGCTGCCTAGCCCGTTCTGAACCGCATAGATGGGCAGATATACGACATAAATCCACCACCCGCAGGAACGAACGACTGCGAATACCCATCCGGCAACCAATCGCGGTTGCGCAAAAAACCTCCCGAAATAGGCGAACGGATTTGCGGGAGCGCATTGGCTTCTGGTGATGAGCAGAAGTCTCAAGGGTCGTTGCGACGGTTCTCGCTATCTCAGCTTCATGAGTTCATCTCTGAATGCCTCGGTTGGAGTTTGCCATCCGAGGCACTTTCTCGGGGTTCCGTTCAGGCGGTCGCAAATCGCCTTCATTTTGCGATTTGAGAGCGCCGCGAGTTGGGTGTCGCGTGGAAGGTATCGGCGGGCCCGCTTGTTCAGGTTTTCAACCGACCCCTTCTGCCAGGGCGCTTGAGGATCACAGAACCAGCTCTCAGTACCGATGCCCGATTTGAGCCTGCGCCACTCTCGGAATTCAAAACCCCTGTCAAATGTAATCGAGCGTCGTGCTGGTTGGGGCAGGGGTTCCATCACATCCATCAGTTTGTTCATGAAATGCGCTGAACTGCGGTCGTTGTTGCGGAACAGCACAGCAAACCGGGTCTTCCGCTCGACCAACGAGGCGGCATTCATTTTACCCGTGTGGCGCTCGAAGATCATCAGATCGCCTTCCCAATCGCCGAATTCTTCGCGTGTTTTTACGCCTTCCGGGCGCTGGTGAATGGACCGATCCGGCGGGAAAACCTGGCCTCTGGGGCGTCTGGCATAACGCGGGCGGCGTTTCTTACGTCGGCTCGGCAAGTGTCGCGCCAGTTGTTCGGATTGGCCTTCGGGGCTGTAGACATAGGCGTAAATCGTCTCGTGGCTGACCCGGACAGGCTGATCGTCGTAACCGAGGCGGCCCGCGATCTGTTCCGGCGTCCAACCTGCAATCAAACGGTCGATGACATGTGCGCGCAGGTTTTCCAAACGGATCAGCTTTCGCCGCCGAGCGCGTCTGGACTGCGCCGTTCGTTGTGCTTTGACGCCATAGTAGCCACTCAGATGCGACAACTCGGAGTCTTCGAAACGGTTCCGGTTGATCTCTCGATAAACCGTGGACCGATGCCTGCCGATCTCGACCGCAATCTTGCTGACGGGCATCTTTGCATTCAACATGTCCTCAATGGCGCGCCGCTCGTGCAGATCCAATTCCGTGTGTGCCAATTTCCGTTCTCCTTGCTTTTCAGCAAGATAGGGGATTTGTCGCAACGCAGTTTAGAATGTGCCAGCCGGCCGTTTCCGAGGCGCATAACAAGAAAGATGAGAAGCATGACAATCGCTGCACCGGCTGCAATCAGGAACGGTGCAGGTTGCCACCATTCGTACAATATCGCGCCAAGTGCAGGGCCAGCCGTCCAACCCAGCGCACTGTAGAAAAGCCGAGATGTCTCAAAACGTCCCAGTTCAATCCTGGCAATATGGTCGAGCACATAGGCGTTGAAGCACACAAATGTCGTCACAACGGCGAAAGTCGTGAGTGCGAGCCCCGCAATAACGGCAGCAGGGGTCGCAACGGTCGTCACAACCGCGCCCGCGACGTACGAAAGAGTGCCGAACACATAGACCCATCTCCTTGGGACAAAACGGATCAGGTAGGGAACCAGAAGACCGATCAAGAGTGAAACTGCGCCAATGGCGAAATAAATTTCGGACACAAATCGCGCATCCTTCAGCGCGTTGTACATCGCTACCGGAAAGACAGAGATCAAAATACCCCTGGCAATCGCCTCTGTACCCGCCAGAATGGCGAATCCCCGCACACTTGGTGCTGGCGCATGGCGAAGCCATTCTGGTATTCGACGTTCATGCATGAGAAGTGCTCAATGGACTGGGAACTAGTCAAACCTGTTTCCTCATTTTTTCTTTCCTGCGAGCGACCCGATGTCGTTTTTGTTAATCGCGTAAGTTACTTAAATTCCGAAACGGAATTTCGTTTTCTCTTTTTGACAACCCGCTTCACTGGCGTTCGATTTTCAACGCTGATTACAGCGAAAGGATTGCTGAACTCTGGCTGGGTTCGCTCAACAGAAAAGCCGCAAACGGGAAAGCACTGCTCGGCCGAAAAATCTACCGCTGCGGATGCGAGCAATTTCGGCAAGAGCAAAAGTCGTGGCTGCAAAAGTCGGTATTGTCCGTGATTTGTGAATTCAGGCTCGCCCAGGCTTTGCTGTCGCAGCGAATGTCGGCAAAGCGGGCTGCGGCTGCAACATCTGAAGGCCTCGCTCAAGGTCGGCATTGGGCCGTCTGCGTGGCCAGTTGACAGGGGGGGGCAGGGGCCTGTGCTGCAACAACACTGAGGTCCGGAATGAGCCCGTTAATTGTATTTGGGCAAAGCGGACTTCGTGAACCAATAGCTCCATTGAACGCAAAGTGATATTCCTAGATGTGTTGGAACAGGGGAGGCTAGCATGGAACACGTAGAGTATTCGTCAGGTCAGTATCCAATTCAGCATCGCAAGGGAGAGGTAGAGCGCCTGAAAGCCCAAGACACTGCTTTGTCGGAATCGACAATAAGGCTGCTTAAATCCATTGGTGTGGCCTCGGGCTGGAAATGTCTAGACCTAGCCTGCGGCCCCGAAGGTATTACACATTATCTCCTTGAACTTGTTGGCTCCAGCGGTCACGTCACAGGACTCGATGGTGACGAAGAATTTCTCGCGATAGCGCGCGCCGACGCGCCCGATAATTGCGAGTTCATTTTGGGCGACGCGTATGCAACCGGTCTTCCGGACAAAACATTCGATCTGGTGCATCTCCGATTCTTGGCAAGCACTGCGGGGAGTCCAGAGAAGCTTGTTGGCGAGGCAGTTCGACTGGTAGCACCCGGAGGCGTAGTGGCCACGCAAGAAGCAGATTTTCACACGCTTAAGTGCTATCCAGAACATCCGGCTTGGCGCGAACTGGCAGACATATTTGTCGCGTGCTTTCCTGATGGCGGCAGCGATCCCATCGCACATCGGCTATATCGGCTTCTGATGCGCGCCGGTCTCGAGAATGTTTGTTACAATCCGGTCCTCATTGGTACCCGTGCGCAGGATGCTTGGCGGGACTACATGCCATCAACCGTCGAATCGATGAAAAAAAGGATTATTGATGATTTGGGTGTGCCAAAGGCTCATCTGGAAAAGTTGATCGCTGACGTCAGAGAGCATTTATCTCACCCAGAAACTGTATGGACATTCAATAGTGTGATTCAAACATGGGGTCGGATGCCAAGCACATAATATTTAACCAAACGGCGGCTTTGTCCGCTCTTGAGACCTTGGCCGTTATCGAAATCGAGCAAGTGCAGCGAACGGCGGTTATGCGGGCTGCGCTGCGGCGGTGAGGGTCACGATGAATGACTGGTAACGGCCCGAGCCTCCCTCCAAGTCTGCGCGTCAGTTCCGGAAAATGCGAAATACACCCGCTCCGGCATCCCAGAGGTCCAAAAGCCGGGCGTAGAAATGCTCACGCGCGACGAAGGGGCTCTGTCCTAGCCCGGTAAGTTCCACCTCGAGCGTATCAATGAGACGAAGAAGGCGGCGGCGGTGAATTCCAAGGCGACTCTGAACAGGGTCGGCAAACACACCTGCGAACGCGGCGAAAACCGATCCGATCATGACAAGCCCCGCCATGGTGACGGTGGTAAGCCAGGGCGATGCGCCCGTCGGGAAAAAACCGTACCAAATCCCGCCAATTGTCTGACCCAGCGGAAACTCCGTGATGGCATTGGTGCTTGCCATGGCATCAGCAACCCCCGGCGCCATCGAGATCATGCCCGGTGTTAGCGCCTGAAAGACCAGTGCACCGACAACAAGCGCACAGAGCACAGTAGTCATCTCGGCAACGGCAGACCGAGTTGCTGCATACTCGGAAATCGCGTCCGCCATTCGATGGCCGAGGGCCTCCGCATCGGCCGCGCTCTCACGTTTTCGGATCATTTCGCGAAACTTCGGTGCAGCAAGGATGGCGCGCGAAAGCGCGTCCGGACTACGAGCCGCAGCCCCTTGCGCCAACGACAGTTGCAGAAGATCAGTCACGATGCAGACTTCGACCCTGCGCGCCACAGTGGTGCGCAACAGGATACGCCGTGAGGCCAGCCAGTCCGATCCGCCACGCCACCGGGCACGGCGGCAAAGATATGCCGCGATCCGCGTCAGCACCAGGATCGGTGAAAGCACCACATTCATCGGGGCGCGCAGAATGTCCCAGCCGAGTGCCGACCGGTGAAGGAGAAGTGTTCCGGGCCAGGTGAAATGCCTTGTCACAAACACATCCACCTCGGCCCGCCGGTTCATAAAGTACTCACGGACCTTCGGGCGGACAACCTTTTCGACTGCCACGGCGGGGTTCGATAATGACCTCATGGCGGTGACCCACGATCCCTGTCTTGTTGTGCAAGAAACGTCTTATACTGTTTCACGGAGTGGCATGCCAGCCGGTTAACTACTCACTTCATATCCTATCAAGTGAGCATTGCTGCAGGAGCGTTGACGAGGCTTCTTGTTCACCAGCCCGTTTGTGCTTTTACTTCTTCGAGCAGCACTTTTCAGGCATTGCTGTCGCTCAGCAACTCAAAATGCTGCTCTGTGCACGAATGGCGGCTTTCGGGAAGTCGACTAGTAACATCTGAAAAAATGTCAAATGTCGGTAAAGCGCCGTTCACCAAGATGTCCTTGATTTGGCTAATTGCTCGGTAATTTACGAACTCATGGCCGCTTATACATAGGCTGTTATCTAGCGGCTCCATGAGGCAAATTCAGAAATTGGTGGATATCGTGGCCGAAATGCTTGCTTATATGCTGCCCTCTCGCGCAAGTTGAGATCATGCCTCTAAAAGAAAAATTTGCCATTAGTGACGTTCGCATTCCGGTCAAACGGAGAAAAACTCTGGATCCCGCCAAAGTCGAACGCATCGCATACGATATAATGGAAAACGGCCAAACCACGCCCATACGCCTGCGCGCCGACAAAGGCGGCGGTTACATTCTTGTCGAAGGATATCACCGGCTTGAGGCTTTGCGCGCTATTGGTGAAGATGAAGTCGAAGGGTTTCTGGTTCACGCTCAGCTACACTGAAAGTATCCAAATTGCAGGTTTCATTCTGAAAACCTAACCAATTGATACGCTGGGCGCGAAAGTCCGTTCTGAGGAAGCCGCACCGCAGCGTAAGACCAAGTGATGAGCGGCAGAATTGGCCGATCGGTAGAGATGGTACATGTCGCGACGACCGTTCCAAAACCTTCGACTTTTAGGTGGGACTCACCAATCGAATGAACGCTTGAGCACCAAGACGATGGTTAGGATTGGAAGGTGTTCAAGCAGCGACTTTCCTTCTAAGGTCGCCAACGTCTCATCCAGAGGATTTCAATGTGGCAAACTCAATCGTTGAAGAAGATCTGACAATTGAAGGCAATCTCAACTCAGGTGCGGGAGGCATCGAGATCAAGGGCCGAGTGGTTGGGGACATCAGCGCTGATACAATCACTGTTCAAATTGGCGGATCGGTCGACGGTGCATTGTCAGCCAAGAAGATCATTATTGATGGCAAGCACCAGGGAAGTCTGAAGTGCGACGATCTGAAGATTGCATCGACTGCACAAATTCAGGCTGATGTAGCGGCCAAGACAATGGCAACTGAAAGCGGAGCCAGAGTTGTGGGTAAAGTTAACATCGCGGGCGGGCAGTAGGGCATGCCTGCCGACGACCAGTCGCATGGTTACAGATCAGACATGTGTGATGCCTGGTATTGAGTAAATCTATTGAGCCACGATGCGTATCTTCAGGGAAATTGCCCAGCAAACTGCTTGTCCGTCGGATGACCCGATTGTGTAGGTTGGCTGGTTCACTTTTGGTAATCTGACAGACCGAGCTCGTCCCACATCCAGCTGAAATCATAGTCTGCAACAGGGGAGCCAGTCTGACGGGCGCTGCGGATTTCAATTGTCTTCAGCCAGTCAATCACCTTTTTCTTGCCTGCGGTGCTGCGAACGGCCTGGCGTGGTGTCTTGCCATCCAGGGCCGGGATCGGCTGGTCAAGCGTGTCGCGGTAGTGTTGTTCGAGATGTTCGTGGGCAATCTGACGGGCAAGGGCAGGGGGGATGTCCTCTTCTTCTGCCACTCCATCACCTGGGCTGTCATCCGCCATCATCTGTTCGACGGTCTGGATTGATGCCAGCGGTGACTTCACCAGATCCTCCAGGAGGTCCCGGACCAGGGCTTCGCCGCGTTCGGCGCGCGCTGCAGAGTTTACAGAAAGCGTGAGTGTTTTGCCTTTCAGGTTCAGGGACCCAAGCACAGAGGTCCCTGACATCGACTTGTCCAACACGAGGCCGGTGCCGTGCTTGTTGCCGGACGGGTTGTCGACGGCAAGCCAGGTCCAATCCTTCCGACCTGAGACCACGAGTTCTGCGGACTGGGACAGTCTTTGCGAGACCTGGCTTTGCGTCACCTTACTGGCGAGCGGGAAGCGCATCTCGTGAAAGAGAAGGTCGTCGCCATCGCTGTTGCTGATTTGTGGTGGTTCCGGGTCCAGCAAGTTCGGCAAATGTGCGAAGAGCCAGGCATTGGTGAAGAGGGGTGCAGAGCGGTGTAGCTGATGCTGTGTCAGTCTCAGCTCATCGTCGGGGTTCAATTTCAACACGGAGCGGAGCCCCTCTTCAAAAAACGCGACGGTTTCTGGCTCGAAGGGAAGCAGAGCCCCTGAGATCACGTTATGACCTCCCTGCGCGACAACCCGAGCCGCAATGCGGTCCCACCTCTGCAGCATCTGCGTTGCGCTGTGTTCCTGGACGGTGACCGGCTCGGCGTCCGAAAGCGCGTCGCGCAATACCATGGATCTGCCAGGGTCTATTTCGCTCACCTCATAAAGGCTGACCGGCGCGTCCCGCAATCCTTTGATATAGGCGCGGGTCTGCGCACTCTCCTTGGTTCCACTCCCTTTCAGATAAGCATCTGCAGCGTTTTCGGCGCCCGATCCGAATGTCCTGCCCAGCAAGTCTTCTAGGCCACCGCCCCACAGAACCATTGGCCAGTCATCGCCCAGCAGGTCGCCCAAATCCTCGAAATCGAGATCGAATGCCTCGAGCGCTGGCAGAAAATGCTCGTCCAACACGTCCGCGAGCCGCTCGTGCCAAATCTCGTCACCGGTGACAAACCCGATGAGCCCACCAAGATCGTTCCCCGTCGCCATTTTCACCTTCTCCCTGTTCGCCGGACAGGGGCGATCTAGCGCAGATTGCAACCGCGAGCCAGACCACAAGCGTGTGCAGAACTGCGTTACATTGATGGTCTCGTCGCGGCGAATGCTATTTCTTCGGTTCCCGCCCAAAAAGCTCTGCAAAAAGTTCTTCGGAGCGGCGAAGGCCTTCATCGGTCAGCACCACCGATATTGCCTTCCCAACCGGGTCCAGGATCAACCCGTTGCGGTGCAGGCGATCAAGCGCGTCCCAGTCAAAACCTTTCCACGCGCGGCGCTCGTCATGCAGCGTCAACCAGAGCAGCGCCAGGACTGCTTCATCCACCTTGTTCTCATCTATGTCCATAACTACAGCGGACGCGACAAGGGCCGGGCTCGTCAACCCTGATCCGGCGAACGGAGGGACTGCAAAGATCTTCAGCTCGCATATGGTGCGACCAGATTGATAAGGCCGGGTGAAACCCGTGCCGCCTCACACCACGGGTATGAATCGCTCCCAGAGAATAGATATCGCAATGTCATTGGACAGCTGGATTGTGCCAAGCAATACTGGGAGCATGGAGCTGTCAGACACCACACCTGTCCACCTGATCCATGTGGACCCGGACGTCAACATGGCACGGTACTACGGAATAGAGCTGCAGCCGACGCTGTTTGGGGAAGTGTCCGTTCTTCGTACATGGGGACGTATTGGCACAAACGGGCAAGCCATGATGGTGACGTACGAAGACGAAGCCCAGGCTGCTGCGGCGCTCCATAACCTCGAAAAGCAAAAGCGCAGACGAGGCGGATGTGTCGCAAACTCTGGGGTCTAGTTGACGAGTATGCCTGATCTAAGGTTTGTACGCGTCGAATTGTTTTCGAACAGGTTATTTGAGCATGATCTCATTGAAGGGCTGTCATTTTCCCAAGGATGCAGTTTTTTACGCTGTTTACTTCTATCTGCGGTACACGGTGTCTTATCGTGACTTGGAAGAGATCATGGCTGAGCGCGGTGTGCGAGTTGACCATGCCACATTGAATAGGTGGGTTGTGAAATACTCGCCGATCGTCGCAGCTCGTGCGCAATCAAAGAAGCGTCCAACGCTGAGTTCATGGCGCATGGACGAGACCTACATTCGTGTTCGCGGCAAATGGATGTACCTCTACCGGGCCGTCGACAAGGCCGGGAATACCCTTGATTTCATGCTGTCCGAACGCAGGAACCGTCCAGCAGCCGCCATGTTCTTCGCCAAAGCGCTGTCTTCAAATGGAATCCCGAGCAAGATCGTCATCGACAAAAGTGGCGCCAACGCGGCGGGCATTCGAGAAGTGAACAAAATCCTTAATCGGTTTGGCTGCCCAGCCAAAATCCAAACGGTCAGGTCCAAGTATCTGAATAACCTGATCGAACAGGATCATCGATTTATCAAGCGTCGCGTACGGCACATGTGTGGGTTCAAATCGTTCAGATCCGCATCAGCTACTTTGGACGGCATCGAGGTCGCCAACATGATCCGAAAACAGCAATTCCCCAGCACTACGACATCTGGCTTCCGGCTATTTGCAGAGATCGTAGGATAAGTTTGTCTGATAAGTCGCTGTCGCTGGCCGCTCCAAAAATTTGCGACACATCCGTAACTGCTCGCAGCCCGAAGCGGGCATTCTCAACTAGGCTTTGCATTCTCTTAGATGCGGACAAAGCTGTCGTTCTTCGAATCTCTAAAGACGAAATAGAAAATGCGTGATAGCTCCAGATTATGTCAACGACATCTGCGCGAAATCGACCGTCCATCCCTTACGCACTTGCAGTTTTTGGTGTTCTTTTTGCTTCAATCTGTTTCGGACTGGTTCCCTATTTCAGCCGCAGCCTGACCGAACAGGGCGTCGCACCCTATGCAGTCGCATTCTACCGCTACATTGTTGCGGCGATTCTTCTGCTTCCTGTTCTCATTTTGCACCGAAAAGAATGGCGAGTGATCACTTGGGGCCTTTCAGCTGGAGCCGTAATGGGGCTTGGATGGATCGGGTATGTTACGGCGCTGGAGAAGTTGCCCGCATCGACAGTGGGTGTGCTTTACATGACCTATCCAGTATTCACTCTGATCATTGCTTGGGCCGTGTTCGCTGATGCACCAACGAGGCGCGCATTGTTGGCCTCTGGTCTGATTGTGGTGGCAGCCGTCATTGCTGGCTCGCCCGCATCAGTGCCTGCGGAGCACCTACCAACTCTGCTGCTATCCCTTGCTGCCCCATTTGGGTTTGGCTTCGGAATCTGCGTCCTCGTACACAGGTTGTCACGGATTGCGCCATTGGCACGCATCGCGTCAGTTTCTCTGGGGTCTGTACTGGGCCTTGCTCCGCTCATCCTTGGCGCTCAAGCTGGAGAGCTGCTCCCGGGGGAACAATCCGATTGGCTTCTCATTGTTGGTATTGGATTTGTCACCGCGTTCGTGCCCCAACTTATCTATACGATTTGCTCACCCGTAATTGGGGCTTCTCAAACTGCGGTGGTCGGAAGCATAGAGTTACCCACGATGTTTGCTGTTGGATTTCTAGCCTTTGGCGAAACCATTACTTTACCTCAAGCCTTGGCATGTGCGTTAGTTCTGGGTGCAATCGCGATCACTAGAAGCCGCAAGACGCACACAGTATCTGCCGTTCTCGCGAAATCGACGAAGCAGTAGTACCGGGCTCAGATTTACCATTTTCTACAGTCAGTTTGATAGTCTGGTGGCAGCCCAATCCGGACCTTCGCAACTAGACTTTGCAGTTTCCTGCGCAAAGAAAAGGTCATTTGCTACTTCATTCTGAACGGCATTCGAACGCGAATAGCTGCCGCCCTGTGATAGGGCGGCCGCTCCCGTATCGTTTGTAATCGATCTGAGAGTCTATCCGCGGCTCAGGATTTCCTCGCCGAGGATCTGCATGATTTTCTGGCCAGTCTCGCCAGCCCAATTGACCGCAAGCTCTGCCAGCAGCGCGCTGGTTGTGGTGAGCTCGACACCGCCGCGCTCCATCTTCCGGAACGCCATCTCATCCGTCAGCGCAGTTGGGGAACCGGAGGCATCGACCACAGCGGTCACAGCAAAGCCTTCGTCGGCGGCGCTAATTGCGGGCGGGGCAAGGCACACGTCGGTGGTGATGCCTGCCATGATGAAATTCTTGCGCCCGGTGTCGCGGCAGGCATCTGCAAAGGCGCTGTCATCCCAGCAGTTCACTACGCCGGGACGCTTTATCCGCGCGGCGAATGCATCCGGCGCGATCTCTTCCAGCGTGGGCATCAGCGGCCCCTGCATGTTGTCTTCCATGCTGGAGGTCAGCACCAGCGGCATGCCAAGCTCGGTCGCCGTCCGCGCGAGGGCGCGGGTGTTGGCTTCGATCAGATCGCGGTCAACGGATTTTGCCCAATTCATTGTGCCGACCTGGTGGTCGATCAGAACGATGGCTGCGTTGTCGGGGGTCACTTTCGTGGAGGTCATGTTGATGTCCTTTTCTGGTTAAGAAATATGGGATGAGGGCAATTCGAAGATCAGGAGTTCGGCTCCATTTGAAGCCTCAATCGCCAGGTCCCCGGCACGGAGCAGTCCCAGCCCATCTCCTTTGCCAAGGGCAAGACCAGCAACAATTGCCTCGCCTTCGATCATAAAGATGTAGAGGCTACGATCAGGGCCGGACGGGCTGAAACTCAGCGCGCCGAAGCGGTCGAATTTGCCGTAACTGAGACGCACTTCCTGCTGTACAACAAGGGAGCCTTCGGCACCGTCGGGCGACAGCACCAGCTGGAACCGATTGGTGTGGTCCGCGGTTTCCAGCTCTTTGCTGGAATAAGCCGGCGCCAACCCTTCGAATTGCGGCTCGAACCAGATTTGCAGAGCTCGCATCGGCATTGTCCGCGAGTTGTTCACTTCGTTGTGGAGGATACCGGTGCCAGCGGAGATCACCTGAAGGCCCTTCGCTTTTACAGTGCCGTTGTGAACGGGCACCACCGGATCGATATGCGACACCTCTCCGTCTACCATGAAGGTAACCACCTCGACATCCTGATGCGGATGCAGGCCAAATCCCTTGGCGCCGGGGGACAGCGTGCCGTCATCGATTGTGATCAGCGGGCCGAACCTGCGCCGCCCTGCTTCCAGATGCGGCTTAAACGACATATACGCTTGCATGAAGCCGAAGTCCTTAAACTCTCGTGTCGCGGCGGGGTGGTAGACCGTATCTGTCTGCATTTCTCATATCCTGGCCTGTTCGCTGGGACAGAATTTAGGGATTCCATTCGTTCTGGAAAATGATCCTTTTGTTAACTACTGTTCGTAATTATGAACGATAGATTCTACTCCTGCGCCAAGGCCCTGGTGGCTACTGTTCGTGCTGGCTCGATGAGTGCAGCAGCGGCGGAGCTGAACACCACGAAATCATCGATCAGTCAGAAGCTTGCGCTTTTTGAAGCTGAATTGGGGCTGGTATTGTTGGACCGGTCAGGTCGGGCAGTGGCCCCGACCACAGCAGGGCGCAGAATATTCGAGATCTGCGCGGGGCCTGTTGACGCAGCGCTTGAGGCAGAGGCAGAGCTTGGCTTTGCCAGAAGCGGGAAGATTGCTGGTCGAGTGTCGGTCTCGGGGCCCAACAGCCTGCTTGGCACCGTATTTGTCCCGCTCCTGGCCGGGCTTCAATCCCGCTATCCAAATGTCGAACTGGAGCTTCATGCCGACGATTCCAGGTCGGATTTTGCGGCAGAAGACATCGATCTGGCATTCAGGACCGGCCCCGCCGATAAAGGACGGTTCATCCCGGCAGCCTTACCGCCTGCGCAGCGGGCACCTTACGCCAGCCCGCCGCTATTGAAGCGGATGAAAACCGTCAACCAGCCTGCTGATTTACTCTCGGTGTCATGCGTTTTGCGCACACAAGAATCAGGCAAATGGCTATTCAAGAACGAAGCAGGTCAAAGTGAGGCCGTTGCGCCGCCCGTCGGCTTGCGAGTCAATACGATGGAGCTCGCAATTACAGCAGTTTTAACGGGGCATGCAGTTGCCATGCTGCCCACATTGCTGGCGCAACAGGATGAACGCGCTGGCAACCTCGTGCGCCTTCTTCCTGAATGGTCTACCGAACCAGTTCCCCTGAGTTTACTTTGCCGCCCTGAACGCTTGGCCGCTCCGCAGGTCGCTGCGGTTCGGCAATACGTTATGGAGGCACTAAAATCCGCACATCTGTTGTAGCCAGTCAATCTCGACTGAGCTGTATGACGGTACGTGGAATCCACTTAGCTCAAATCAACAAGCCGCTAAAATTTTATGGTGCGAGACCTCCTGGTTGACGTATTGATGTGCAACATCTTCCCCGAAGCGGCGGTTGAAGTAGGACAATCGGGAAGGAAGCAATAACCACTCCTATGCGGGCGAATTCGCTGTCCGCGCGCTCGTGCAGGAGCCGGCGGCCAAGTTCAAATTGCGGACATTAGCATTCGGGCCAAGTCGTCAGGCCTATCGATCATCACGTAGTGCCCGAATGGCACCGAAATCGCCGTCCACCCCGACTGATGCTGATATCGCTCGAAAAACGGTTGGCCAAGCCCTGGGACCCAGCCGGTGGCATAGATGTAGGTCCGCTTTACCACCTCGGCTCCGCCGCTCACCAGTTGCAACGGTTGCTCAAATGTCTTGATTGGTTGGGCGACATTTCGGCGGTCCACCCACGCACAGTCTGCTCCATTCACCGAAAAAGCCTCCGCGGGGCCCGGCGCGACTTTGCCATCGACGGCACTATCACGAAGCCCTGCCGCGATTTCCGCAGGCAAAACATCCAAGGCCGCCTGCCCATCGCCTGGCACGAGCGCATCGAGGTACACAAGTGAGCGAATGTGGTCGGGCGCCCTATCCGCCACTCCGGTGACAACCATGCCGCCATAGCTGTGACCGCACAAAACAATGTCGGAGAGTTCTTCGCACCTGATTACCCCCAGGACATCCTCGATATGCATGGCCAGATCGGTTTCGTCACTCACGAGGTGAGCACGTTCACCCAACCCTGTCAGTGTAGGGGTAAAAACGTCGTGGCCTTCCCTGCGCAGAAGCGCGGCTACGCGAGCCCAGCACCATCCCCCTTGCCACGCTCCATGGACCAATACAAATGTCGCCATAACCCGCCCCACTCCGTCGATACTGTAATGACATTAGATTCTACAGGGCCGCCTCGTCCACAGCATCGATTGGACGTTCAGCACGAGCATCTGCAAAAGTACACTTCTGAAATGAGCCCAGAGTCACCATTATCTGCAATCCGTTCGATTGGCTTGTCGCAGCCCGAAGCGGACATTCAAATCCGTGCTTTGCAGTTACCAAGATGCGCGATCAAGCTGCCGGATTTGTCAGCGCGACTTGGTTCCGGCACCGCTATTCTGGCAACCCTGCCCGGCGAAGTGCCTCAAAGTAGCGTTTAGCGCCTTCAGAGCCGCCATAGTCCACGTTGCTACGCCACTTCGAAATCGTTTCACTAGGCTCCATTTGCAGCATTTGCGCCAAAGCCGCAGACGCTTTCTCAGGTTCCCCAAGCATTGCGTGAGCAGCGGCCCTCGTGCTGTGGAGCGCGGCATAGTTTTTTGAGAAGCGCAGACCTGCTTCTGCAAAGGCGATAGCATCATGGTCTCGACCAAGCATTACGCAAGAGGTGGCGGCACCTCCGGAAGCACCCACGAAAACGGCTCCATATCGGCCCAACCGAAGCGCCGTCTGAAAGCAACTCAATGCCATTTTAGGAAACCCGGCCCAGTTGTATCCCCAACCCATAAACAAATGCAGGCGGGCATCTAATGGCGCTCTTTGCCGGATTTGCTCAAGCGCCACGGAAAGTCGATCCGCATCCCCATCCACATTGTAATCAGCCACGGCAACACTCAAATCAAGCGTCGGGCTCTGCCCTGCCATGTGTCGTCCGGCCTCGATCCAGCGTGGCAGTTTCTCATAGTAGGGTGACAGCTCGCGACGAAGATCATAGGTTCTCGCGCCATTCATTGTCCAAATTGCTTCAGCATAGGCGGCAGCGAGGGTTGGTTTAGCCTCAATGGCCCTGGCGTGATATGCCAACGTCTCTTCGTAACTGTCGATACCGGCATCCGACCAAGCGATCATGCCCATCAGGACGCACTCCTCGGCGGTCAGTTCGTCTTCTGGCAATGCGGAGAGTTTTGCGGTCTCAGACTGGATCAAGATCCCACTAACGGCATCCAACAGCTTTTCTACGACCTCGTCCTGCCAATCGAAGATAGCCTCGACCGAACCGTCGAACTTCTGAGTCCAGATTTCAGAACCTGAAGGGTCATTTAAGCGGGCTTCCAAACGCAATCGGTCACCGTGTCCACGCAGCATGCCGCGAAGCGTATATCCCTCTGGTGGCTCCGTGGAGGATATCGCCGCGTTTAACCAGTTGATCGTTCGAAAATAAGAACCGAAATCTGAAGTGAGAGCTGCGGCCATTTCCTTTAGTTCAGTGCGTTGGTCGCTGCACGTCACAGGATGGATGGAGAGCTTTGGCAAGCTGGTCTCTGTGAAAGAATGCGAGCTTTGCGATGCGCCCTGGTGCGGTCCATCGTGAATCCACACATCCAGGCTGCGCTCGATGTTCTTGAGCTTCTTCTTCCCTACAGCTTTAAACGCGTCTGCCAGAGTGTGTTCAATGTTCAAGTGTACGGGTTCAGAAATAGCGATGCCACCGGTTGGCGCAATTCTCTCAAGGCGCGCGGCAATGTTTACACCATCACCCAAAATGTCGTCACCTTTTTCTGTGATGTCACCCACATGAACACCGATCCGCATGTTCATTAACGAGTGTTCGGCCAACTGCTCTTGTAGCTGCATTGCTGCGGTCACAGCTTGCGCCGCGCTGTCAAATCGCGCCAACCAACCATCACCCATGCTCTTCACGACCCGACCTGATTGGCCCGCTATTGTTGGGGTGACGATGTCACTTTCCAGGTGATCAAGCATTAGAAGTGTAGCGTGCTCATCTTTGTGCATGAGCGCCGAATACCCAACGACATCCGCGGCCAGTATTGCCGCCAACTTTCGTTGCAATTGTTGTCCCTTGCTCGACATGCTTTGACAATAGTAGATGCGGCTCTTCACTCCAACTGGCTGATTACGAAGCCCGCTCAGGGCTCTAGGACACCGTTCGCAACCCATAGCTACCATTCGCGCAGCAACCGGAGAATGTATGTTCCGAGTCTGTTTTTATCATAGGTTGATCGCAGGGATCGCTTCGCAATACGAACTTCCTAGGAGACGATCATGTAGCACTTCCGCAATTTTTCTGTGATCTCCCAGATCAACCTGCTCCCTTTTTTGATGAAAAACGTATCGCCAGCCGTGAAGGTCTCGGCGTCTCCGTCAGGATGCGTCAGTGTTACGGACCCAGAAATCACGGTCATCATTTCATGTACCGGATAAGCATCGATCTCTTCACGACAGGGTGGGCATTCCCAAACGCCCGAGAGAATAGTCTCGTCGTCGTTTGCAAACTTGAACCAGTTTCTTTCGTTCGTATCACTGGTCGTGAAGGAGCCAGGATCGGTGAAATCCGAGGCCACCATGTCGTTTGGGTTGGGTATCAGTCTGAAAGACATCTTTTTCATTGAAACTCCCTTGGTGCGTGGTGATCAATCGAAGACTCGGCTTTTGATTTCCTCAGCTGTGATCATAGCACAAATCGGCTCGCGCCTGCATGGACGGCTTTGGCACAACCCGCTGCTAACTTCCGCTTTCCGCGCTTCGTTGTCATTAGTGAAACTCGCTACATTCGACAGATGAGGCTCGAATTGCCATTCTCTGGGATCAATTCAATTATTGATCACTGCGCATGACGACAGTATTCAGGTTACTGAAAACTTTGCTATTCAGGCAACCCACCTGCAATCATTGCACCGAAATACCGATTCTGGTCCTCAGTATGCATAAAGGGTGTGTTTCTGTGTGCAGAAACACGGAAGTCCGGTCTGATTTCGAGCAATTTCTTTGCTTCAACCTGTGCATCTTCTAGACGTCCCATTTCTGCGAGTGTTGCGACCAAGATGCGGCGCGGAGGAAGCGACTTTGGATAGGTTGAGATACCGGTTTTTGCCAGCAGAGTTGCCTGTTCGTAGTCCCTGATTAGGAAATGAGAAAGTGCAGCATTAAAATTGTACCAGCCGGGATAACGCGGGTTGACCCTCTTTGCCTTGATGTTCCACTCAATCGCTTCGGCTGGCTCACCCATAAGCGAGCGCAAAAAGCCCATGTCATACAAGACCTCCGGGTCATTTGGGTTCTCCCGAGTTGCGCGCTGAAACGCCTCGTATGCGAGTTGGTGATCGTGGTCTGCAAATAAATGTAGCTGTCCCAAGCGATGTTGAACGCGATAGTCAGTTTGATCCAGTTCTAACGCGCGCTCGGTGTGCTGACGAGCGTTGTTCAGCGCAGTCTCTGGATCGTCTGAACCTCCAAAGCGCCAGAGGCTAAGATAGCGACCGCTCAGTTCGATATGGGCAGAAAGGTAGTCTGGATCGAGAACTATAGCTCGCTCCAGCAGGTCAATTGCCTGTTGCCGACTTGCAGTGTTCAACAGCTTGCTCTTCGCGACAGCTTTCAGAAAAAGTTCATATGCTTGTGGGTCATCAGTCGGTCGTTTCTTCAACGACGCGATTTCCTCTTCTTCTACTACTATTTTCAGGGTTGATACGATTTCCCTAACAAGGTCGGCCTGTGCCACAAACAATTCTTCGATCCCAACGTCATATTGTTCCGACCATAGAGCGTGCCCCGACTCTGTCTCTATAAGTGTTGCGTTAATCGAAATATTCTCGCCAACGCTCTGAGCGCTACCTGACAGAACATATCGCACACCGAGCTCTCGACCAATTTCTCGCGGTTTGACCAAGCTGTCCGCAAAGGTAATCGAAGTCGAACCGGCAATCACAAATAGCTGTGGAAACTTCGAAAGCTGCGTCGTTATTGCTGTTCCAAAACCTTCTGCCATATAGCCGACCTCTTCAACTGTTGAGCGGTTCTTAAATGGTAAAACGACAATGGAAGGTTCGTCCGGGATGGCAAGCGCCAACTCCTCTTGGTCGGTCAGGGGCACCACATCTCTTGATCGCCACCAAATGGCCGCAGCCAACACCAAACAGATGCATACCGCACCGACCAGAGTTGGCGCCCACTTGGATATCTGTGATTTCGTATGCGCAACTGGCTCGGATATCGCCAAAGCCTTGGCCTTGTCATCCAGAACGACTTCGAAGGCTCGGACTGGTCTCTCTATGTTTTTGACTTCGGTCTCACCCAGATCCTTGAAATTCAGATCCAGCTTGTCCTGCACCTGGTCCCTTACGCTGCGGTGAATGCAAATGCCTCCGGGCTCGGCCAAACCTTCAAGGCGGGCAGCGACGTTGACGCCATCACCATAAATGTCTCCATCCTCGGCAATCACATCTCCGATGTTTATGCCGATCCTAAACACAATTCTTTCGCTTTCTAGAACGTCCGAATTTCGAGATATCATTTCGTTTTGAACAGAAACGGCAAATTTCATTGCTTGTACGGTGCTTTCGAACTCCAGCAGCGCACCATCACCCATCAACTTGATCGTCTTGCCAACAAAACTCGCTGCAAAGGGGTCAATGAGTTCCAACCGATGCGACTTTAGTGCAGCCAGCGTCGCTGCCTCATCGCGTTCCATCAGTCGCGAGTAGCCCACGACGTCAATACTCAAGATAGTGGTAAGGCGGCGTTCCACTCCCGTTCTCCCCTACACCGAAGACTATCCATCCTGATCTATTGAATCCATAGTTCTACGTTCGCCCAAGATCTGATCACTCATAATCGGCGTCGCTCAGGCTCAGGAAAATCAATTTTTGTCACAGCGGAGACTAAGGGTGGTAGCTAGAAGACGCCAACATAGTGTGGGCGATGAGGTGGAGCGCCGCGGTGTGGAGTACGCAAGCTGCTCTGCCTCGCGTCCTGCCTGACCTGAAAATCCGATTAAGCCAAATACGCTGGTACATGTCTGAGCCAGCAAAATATCTCGCGGATGGTCTGCGACGTGATCTCGAATGCGCCTATAGGCCTGCGGTGCACGCCCCTCAATGAGATCGCTGATAATGTCGATCTGGGCGGCTTCTCGCGGGCTGACGCCATGCGACAGTTCCTTTGCGGCGGCTATTTCGCGCTTTGCATCTTGTCCGCGCCCGACAGTAACGAGATAGCGCGCAAGGCCAACATGGGGCATTGCGAAACTGTCATCTGCGTGCAATGCGGCACGGTATGCCCCTTCGACATCGTCAAAGGCGCCGAGGAAACGGTCGATGCCTTCAACATGGGCGTCACGTGCGGTTTGTGATGTTGTCGTTAGCGGGCTTCCGTACCGATCTTCGAGCATCCAAACCTTCCACTGTCTGTTCCAAACCTGTCCGTCAGCGAGCTATATGAGCATGCTTAACTATGAGTGAGTCAAAGGAAATCGACTTAACAAGGTGCCGTAATTTCAGCTTAAATTGCTTCCGATAGGCAATGCGTTCATCGAAATCTAATTCCGACCATAGTGGCTCCGCCAGATCCCGATCTTCCAAAATTGGACTCCGAAGCCAATTTTGAGGATTATTCCATACGGCTCGACCGACGTCCGGTTAGAGGAGAACGTAGGGATGGCAACACATACTCGCCCACTCATTGATACGACTTGGTTGGCAGATAACCTGACCGACCCGAAACTGCGCATCATTGATGTTCGCTGGAAGTTTAGGGAGGAAAACGGCAAGGGTGTGGCCTACGACGACAGGAGCGAGTTCCAAGCCGAGCACATTTCTGGCGCTGTGTATGTTGGTATGTCGACGGAGCTTGCGGACAGCACACAGAACATTCCCGATATGATGCTCAGACCAGAGGATTTCGGGAAAAAGATGCGCGAGTTGGGTGTATCCAATGACAGTCATGTCGTGGTTTACGATGACTCTGGGCTGCCCTTGGCTTCTGCACGTCTTTGGTGGGCGCTTTCGTACTATGGTCATGAAAATATACAGGTTTTGGACGGCGGCTTGCAGCAATGGAAACTGGAAGGTCGAGCGGTTGAAGCCGGTGATCCATCCGTTGAGCCTGGCGACTTCGCTCCCAAGGTGCAGGGCAATTGGATTGCCAGCAAAACTGACGTTCTGGACGCGATAGGTAAGCCTGAGGTCAGAGTTGTGGACTTTCTGCCAAACGACCTGTTCCGAGGCGACGGTGTTCACACATGGGGAGGTCGCTCGGGACATATCCCCGGTGCAGTTAACATACCGGCGATATCGAACATCGATCCGGATTTGGCACACACACCTATTGCTGAGCGGGCAGCAAAACTAAAGGAACGAGGCTCATTCAGGTTGGCGGATCGCCTCCGCCTCCTTCAGCACTATCAGGACAAGGGAATTCAAACCGACGACGAGGTTATCGCGTATTGCGGTCGCGGTATTGCAGCCTCTTGCGGTCTCCTTGCGCTTCGCCACATGGGGTTCGACAAGTCGCGCCTCTATGATGGTTCCTGGGCTGAGTGGAGCGCCGATCAAAGCCTTCCGATTGAGACGTCCTGAAACCCCTGTGCGGAGAGGAATGGTTTAAACCGGCGCTCTCTTTGTCCGCTGAACTCGTTTAAATGCAAAAGAGCTTGTCCGCGTTTCACAAAGTATAGCATCAGTTCTTTTTTACTCGATCACTACTTGTAGATTGCAGCGTATCGAGGTGCGAAGAACTTAACGAAGCCTCTAACCTCTGGCCGACGATAGGCTTCCGGTGAAATGAGCATTAGGTGCGGCACAGCAAGTTCGGGGATTTCGTCGAAGCATCGGAGAAAAGACATGTCTGCTTCAACCAGCTTGACATTGCTGATCCCAAGACCTTGCCCTGATCTGATCGCCGCATGCATTAGCTCCAGTTCAGTGAAAGACATGACGATCTGTTCTGGTGCCACGTGATTGGTCAACCATTCGTGGAAAACATTCGGTACATCATCCCGCTGAAAGGTAACAAACTGATGCCCGGCCAGATCATTTGTTGACCCCGGCAGGCCAAATTTGTCCGCGTAGTTTTTGCTGCCGAACAAAGACCAGCGTGCCGTGCTAATCTTCCGGCAGATCAGGTCAGGATCAGGATCGGTTCTCGCAAGGCGCAACGCAATGTCTGCCTCCCCGGCCATCAGGTCCAGCGCCCGAACGCTGGACAAAAACTCGAATGCGACATCCTGATTGTCGGCGGAAAACGCGTTTACGATTTCGATCATGCGTGCTGAGAAGTTTGCCGAATAAGCGGTAATACGGATGGGTTGTGTCGACGTCAATTCTTTCGCGCAGTCGGTAAATTCGAGGACTGAAGCCTCGATTGCTTCGGCGAGGGGAACGAGGCGAAGGGCTTCTCGGGTCGGTTTGAACCCGTGCGTACCGCGCTCAAACAGCGTCAAGCCTGTTTCTTTTTCGAGAACATCAATGCGCCGGGCAACCGTTGGTTGGGAGACCTGTAGCTTTTTGGAGGCTGCAAGCGTCGATCCTTCTCTGAAAACAGAGAGGAACACGCGAATATCCGACCAGTTTCGGAACCCGTTCTTCATTTTTGTAGAACAGCACAATTTTGTGCTGGATACCAGAAAAACGGGTGAACAGTTACTCTTGTTGCGACAGCGCAAGTAAGTCGGAAAGGACCACGAGATGGCTTCCCATACAATGTCACCCAGCATCTGGACCGTATTTGGTGGACTGTTCGGTTGGACAAAGAGAGGCCTCCCCGAAAACCGGGAATCACGGCCTACAGCCAACGATCTTCACTCGGAACGCGACTATATTAACGAGGTGATCTGGAGTAATCCGGACGCGTTTTCGAGTGAACTGGACGTGCAGAGCATGATGAATCTGTATCCGGGAAGGTTCTGACGACATTTGGTGACAATCGGCCGGATATGGCGATTGGATCACACCAAAGGCAGCTGCAAGCTGGAAGTGACAGCCACGTACCTGTGTTGTAGCCATAGAGTTAGCACCAACACGAGACCTTCTGTGCATTACGTCTATCGCTGCGGTCGTTCGAACGCCTGATCAATGGCTGCGCGTCTGGCCCTTCATTGGGGCTTCAACGGCGACAATTAAGTTCGGACAAAAGATTGCAGCACCAATCACGACGACAACGATACCTGAGGGGGGCTCTTGAACTGTACCTTTCAGCGAGCCAGCGGAAGAACCGAGGCCAAGTCATTTCGGTCTATCAACCCCTTTTACGCGCCACGACGATAAATTGGGTCATCGAAAAAAAGAAGCGTCCAACTTTTGCAAGGCTAAGCTGTTCGTCAAACCACGATTGCGCAACAGCGGGATCAACATGGTCATTTGCGACAGCGTATTGCTTGATAAGGTGCATCATCATGATTGCGAGGCCATCGGGCTTTAGCTGGTGATCCGTCATTGTGAACGACACGACATCTTCCACATGGTCGCCACGCGCTTTTATCAGTGCAGGCAGTCTTTCCGGGACGGAACCACTCACAAAGTGCTGGTTCCAGGATGTCAGCATCTTTTGCATTCTGTCGGGCTCTTCGCTGAACCAGATCAAGCTGCCAAAGTGCAGATCGCTGATGACAAGCCGCCCGCCGGGCTTGACGCACCGCAGCGTGTCATCCAGTGCACCGTCTACGTCTTCGATATACTCAAAGACCTGTACCGAGACGGCCTTGTCAGCACTCTCATCCTCAATGGGCAAGCTATTTGCGGCACCTGCACGAAACTCCACGTTTGCGTAGTCGCTGCATCGTTCTTTTGCAGCTGCTGTCATATCCTTGCTTGGGTCGATCCCGATGACATAGCCATCCGAGCCAACTGCGCGGGCCAACTCCGCTGTTAACATCCCGTTGCCACAACCGACATCCAAAATAGTCTCACCAGGAGCCGGGCGCAGCGCATCAAATGAAGCCTGTCTTCGCCGTGTCAACTCAGCTCCCTGATAGGCAATTTCAAGTAATCTCGTTGTCTCAGCGTCAAACTTAAGCAACTCTCCCCCCTTACAAAGCCCACAAGTCTCCAAACCTTATCAGAAAATGGGTTATCTACGAAAAGCCGGACGAATCATCGAGGCTTGAACATAGATCCACCAATATAACTGAAGGCGCCGACTTGATCCGACGAATGGGACAACCCCGAGAGCGAAGGACGCTTCTGACTTCTTGTTGGACCAGTTTTTCGTCACTGTTCGAAAGTTAAAACAACATCAATTCAAGGAATGTCGAGGCCATTCTCCCGTCCAAAATCGGTGTAGAAGGTGTCACTGCGGTATCGGTTTAATGTGGCCTCATCCGCTTGCCTTGGATCGTTGCCAGGACTTTGGACACCTGTTCCTTCTATGAAGCGATTCACGAGATTAAAGACACCGCAGACCTGGATAGCATCGAACAACGCACTCTCCGACCAGCCTGCCGTGCAGACCGCATTCGCGTCGGCTTCAGTCTAACGCGCAACAGGTCGGCCACGTCCGTGGGTAAGATTAATGAAGAAGGGCAGAAATAGACTCCGGTCGGGATCATTTGTTTAAGAATGTCACCACGGTTTCCCTCAAGGCACCCCAATCGGTGAACTCTTGGGCGCCATCCCTTGGATCGATTTTTTGATCCTTTAGGACAACGTGCTGAACGATGTCTTCCTCAAAATACCCATAGTTATCAGGCCGCACAGCGCCCGCGACCAAAGCAGTCTCGTCAGGCTGAAAATGCGTGCGCAACAGCATTTCGGTTAGATAGTCCCGGGCGTCCTCCTGACCTCTTGCGAAAGCAGCCTTAAGACTAACAGAAAGCACCAGCGACTTCCGGGACGCAAACGCATCCTTTTGCGATTGAACAAACGCCTCGAATAGCTTGGGGTGCCGGCGTTCATGGACAGGAGCTGCAAGGATGACCCTGTCCACACCTGTCAGAGACACTTGACGTGCTTGATCGCCGGTGTTGATCAGCTTCGTTTTGTAGCCGGCTTCTCTGGTTACATCGTTGATAAAATGCGCAATTTTGGCCGTTTGGCCTTCAACAGTACCGTAGGCAATCAGCGCAGTCATTCCGATCCTCCTGCAAATCGACCCAAAAAGCGCACCAACTATGCCAAAACTGTTCGCTTCAGCCCTTGATCTCAATCAAAATGACTGTCTCGCCAAGCAATATTGGCATGAGCGCGACGTCGTTGGACTGGCTCATGCTGTCCTGGAGAGCGAGATGGCTATCGCTAACCAGAAGCCAGTGCGTATGGTCATTGCACCGACGGTTCGCCATTCAAATGGCGTTCCAGTAAGAGCCAATATTGTCAGGACAACGAACACCAATAGTGTAAATAGGCCAATCAGCCAGGCAATTCGATGTGCCCAGATTGTGAAATTATAGATTGCGAATGCACCAAGCAAATAGACGAATCCAGCCAGGAAATTGAACCAAAGCACTATTGGAACCGCATCTCCAATTGCTGCTTTAGCAGCGGCACCCCCAAATAGTGCCGTGCCTCCTGAAAAAATGGTCAATAGACCGAAGAATGCTGCGACGATTGCAACTGGACGAACCCAAGGTGGAACGGAAGGCGTCATTGCTAATCTCAGGGATTGGATTGAGTACCGTGTCGCAAGCAACCTAGACACTCAACCCGATGTCAGCTTGATCAATATCAAGGCGTCCGTACTAAAGCGTGGAGGTGCCCGAACCAGACTTGGCCACCAACGAGATTATCAGCCCGAACCTGACCTTCAAAACCGAACTTTGCAGTTCCAGCTTTTCGGACAATGCAGCCTTTGGTTCGCATTGGCAGGGAGACGGCTTCCGACAAGATAGCGGACAATCAAAAACCATAGACTTGATGCTCACGTCTTATGTCAACGCTGCAAGAGCCCGCTCGACAGTCCAGAAGGCGCCTACCAAAGCGATGACAAAACTCGCCGGTACCACGATGAGCGATCTGTACCACGGTTCCTTGCGCCAAAGTCCAACAGCCAGAAAGGCTGCCGCTATGACAACCAACTGGCCAATCTCAACGCCTACATTGAAGCCAATTAGCCGGGTCAACCAATGGCCGCCTGATGGGCTAATCTCCTCTAGAACTGACGCAAAACCGAACCCATGGAGCAGACCAAAGAAGAATATTAGAGTGAAGCGGGCACCGCCTGGTTTGTTGCGCAATATGTTTTCAACAGCGGCATATACAATGGACAAGGCAATTAAAGGTTCAAAGAACCCTGTTGGCAAATCAACGAAGCCTAGCCAGCCGAGGGTCAGTGTCACCGAGTGCGCGACGGTAAAAGCCGTGACCTGCCAGATCAGGTCGCGGACCGTATGCGCAAATAGGAACAGGCAGAGTACGAACAAGATGTGATCCAGCCCGTAAGGGACGATGTGAATGACCCCCTGCCATGTGAAATACAAGAAGTCGGCCAGTGTTGAGCTCAGTGTTGTTTCTTGGGTCCCAATAAGGTTCAGTGCCTGGCTGGTTCGTCCAGCCTGCAGCAGCGTGACACTTGGGACCGACACTTCAAGCCGCATATCCCCAAGTAAAGGCGACATTTTGATACTTACTGCGCTGGCACCTTGCGGAGCGTCACCATAACCGACGAAAACCAAGCGGTATTCAGTGCTGTCCGGTGGTCTGTCGAGAACAGCACGGATATCGCGCGGAGATGGAAAGGACATTGCCCGCAATTCGGCCGTATTGCCGTCGAACCGTATGAGCGTCTCTTCGGCGACTGCTGCACGTATTTCTGACAGCGTGGTTTCGATTGTGCCGAGATCCAGCCCGCGCACCTGCTCAACAAGAAATCGATCTGATCCGTTCAAGTCTAAGTGGCGCTCGAAAGCCTCGATCAAGTCGGCGCTTACGGCAATCTGATAGCTGTCGCCTTCAATGGACAACTGTGCATCGCCCAACTCGAACTTATGTGCGAGAGCGGACTGCGCAAAGAGCACAAGCAAAAACGCAAAAGCCAGTCGGGTGAGTAATAACCCGACCAGCCTTATCAAGCGATGGGAAGTCATGTCTCGCTTTTCTTGTCGACTACCCCCAAACCTGCTCGAAGATGCGCGTGAAGTTGCCTCCCATTACTTTCTTGACGTCCTCGTCAGAGTACCCGCGCAACCACATTTCATCGATAATGGCCGCATAGATTTTCGCGGCTTCCCCGATGCCAGTTGTGGCCAATTTGTTTACCGCTGCACTGAGTCCGCCGTCGTCGAATTGTTCTGGATTTGACTTCCCAAACTCATAAATCTTAGACCAGTCAAAACCGTCGTCGGAGCTGAGTCCAACGTTGTCGATGCTTGTCAAATCCCGCATGTAGTCAATTCGGTCGACAACGTCCTGAGGACGAGTGAGCTCTGTCTGCGGGCTGATCATTATGAAAGGCAACATACAAAGGCTAACCACACCTCCGGTATCTGCAACCGCTTGAATCCGCTCATCGGAACTTGTCCGCAGGCGGATTTCTCCCTCAGGATAGCCAGAGTAGAGAGCGTGCACGGAAGAGTGCGTTTCGATTACAGGTAAGTCGGGACGCATTTGTTTTGCATATTCGATGGTACTAAGTGCGGTGGGTTCGCTGGCATGTGACGTGTCGACGAGCACTCCATGCCTTTGCATCGCGTCGACGACTGTCTTGCCATAGGCCGAGATTGGCCCTGGGTTCAGGACAAAATTCCCATCACCCGCACGCTGACGCTCGTTGTAGGCCAAGCCCATTGTGCCAAGTCCCATCGACTTTGCCACGGGCATGTAGATGTCCGGCTGGTTGTTGAGAATCTCCGCTGATTGCGAGTTCCAGAAGAAGCCATATTTTCCTTCTTCATGGGCCCGCCGGATATCACCTGCCTTACGCACCACCATAAACCGATCGTCCGCATCGATTTTGCGGAGGTTGTAGCTGGTTTCACGAGCGAATGTGTCGAAGTCGTTGATGCCTTGCGCGGTTGTAACACCCGTCGCCGTGATACCCGCTTCGAGGGCTCTGGTGTAATACTCGTCCCACATCTCGGGTCGTGTGGCGGTTTGCTCAAAGTTCGCGTTCAGCGAGTCTATGGCAACAATATCCTTTAGGAATTGAGCCGCCTTGTCGCTGGACTCCCAAACCGGGCTGTATTCGCTGGCCCATGTCATTTTTCCGCAGGTAGCTGACAGGGCAGCCGCGGCACCTGCTGTTTTAAGAAATGCGCGTCTGTTTTGCATGGTGAAGCTCTCCCTTTTAGATTATCTAGTATTGTTCATTCAAATTTACTTTGACCCGAAGCCCACAATTCACGGTTCCTCTCTATGGCCAATACTACTCGGCCGGTGTCGAAAACTCCGGCACCCGTTTCAGCGCCTCGACCATGTCTGCGCTCGTCATCAACTCGATGAAGGTGTAGTTTTTTAGGACGCCCTTGCTTAGGCGGGCTGCGTACATTGCCTGCACCATGGCAGGATCATCTGGCAGCCGCACGGTAACGTAGTTTCGACCGTCGGCCATGCCCCAGAAGTAGCTAATCATCTCGCCACCCATTGCTTCGAGCGCGGCCCCCATGCCCTTTCCCCGGTCGGTGGGATTCTCGATCATGATCTGCCAGGCTTCAGGAGACGGTTCTCCGATTCCCAGGTAGTATCGGCTGCGAGTTTCTTCGGCGCTCACGGCGGTCGTGAAAATCAACGCATATGCAAGTGCGGACAAGAGTAGTCGTTTCATTGGCTCATTCTTTTTTTTGGGCTACAGGGGTGCGCGGGATGCCGAGGTACATTCACCCCGCGCGACACTCAATCGAGTGTATTTTTGTAGATCACGCCGTCTTTCATGATCAGATCGAAATTGTTCTCGTAATCCGTCATGATCAGGGCATCCTCGACCGGGTTGCCATCGATCAGTAGAATGTCGGCATACGCACCTTCTGCAATCACACCGAGCGGGCCTTCGGGATAGGGGTTGAGTTTACCTGACAGGGCCAACAATTCACCGGCTTTTGAAGTTGCTTGCATTAGAACTTCGTAGGATGACCATTGTTCGAGACGGTACTTGAACTCATCGTTCTGTTTGGTGAGAGCCACAGGATCCCCAATAATGTCGGTTGAAAAGGCGACTTTTTCGATCCCGAATTCTTTCAGCAACCGCATCTGGTTTCTCGCTCCGCCCTGAACCTCAAGGAACTTGGGCGCTGCCAACGGGCCAAGCGCCTTGGAGACTGTTTCGGCATCCAGCCCCAGAAGCGAGAAGAATGGCACAACCCAAACATCTGCGTCCTTGATCGCCTGCGCCGACACCTCGGTCATCAATTGTGCATGATCGATGCTCTGCACACCTGCCTCGATGGACCGCAGAATGCTCTCGTCGTTGTAGACGTGCACCAGAACGTAGGTATCCCAATCTGCCGCAGCTTTGACAGCAGCTTCCAGTTCTTCCGGTAAGAATTGAACCGTATGTAATGGGTCTACGCTGGAAGACACACCTCCGCCAGCCATGACCTTAATTTGCGATGCGCCCAGACGCAGTGCTTCCCGCGTCGCGCGCAGAACTTCTGGAACACCGTCGGCAAGAAACTCTACGTGCTGATTAAAAAACGACGGCGACGCCCCTTCGAAGTTTGGGTGCGGTTCTGTGTAGTGCCGATGTTCACCATGCCCGGACGTCTGTGAGATCACTGGCCCGGACGGGTAAATACGGGGGCCAATTGCTTTACCCCGGTCGATGGCTTTTTGAAGCCCCATCGCCGGCCCACCCGCATCACGGACGGAAGTAAAGCCGCGCAACAGCATCTTTTCTGCTTCGATCGTGGAAACGGCCCCCCAGTACATCCAATCAAAATTGTCCCTGAGATCCGCAACCGGCTCCGTGATCGCCATGTGCACATGCGCATCAATCAACCCCGGCATCAATGTGCGACCACCTCCATCCACAACCGTCGCGCCCGGCGCGTCGATTGCCTCGGTGGACACTTCTTTGATCAAGTTGCCTTCAACCAGAACGCTGGCGTTCTCGATCCGCGCCTCATTTACTCCGTCAAAGACATGGACGTTGGTGAACAGGGTTTGCGGTAGGGTATCCTGTGCAAATGACGCGGACGCCGAGAAGGCAACCACACTTGCGGCCGCCAATAACCGTTTTGATGCATTCATGTTTCTCTCTCCCTTAGACAAAATAGTTTGTGCGCGGGGTGCCGAGGTTCCTTCACCCCACGCGACACTCAGTCGAGTGTGTTCTTGTAGATCACGCCGTCTTTCATGATCAGATCTATGTTATTTGTGTAGTCGACCAGTAGTCCGGCATCTTCCACCGGATTGCCTTCAACCAGAAGTAAGTCTGCATAAGCACCGGCTTCGATCACGCCCAGCGGTCCGTCCGTGTAAGGATTTCGAGGACCTGACATTGCCACCAGTTTCGCGGTGTTTGACGTGGCCTGGACCAGGATCTCATGCGACGTGAACCATTGCTTTCTGAGTTCAAATTCTTCGTTCTGCCGGGCCAAGGCCTCGGGCGAGCCGAAGACGTCCGTTCCGAAGGTGATCGTCACGCCGCTTTCTTTTGCCAGACGCATTGACCTGTCGAGCCCTTCGACGACCGGGCGTGATTTTGCAACGGTTTCGGGCGGGAGCGACGCCACGCTCTCGGGAGTTGGCGTAAAGGCCACGGCCTGAGGGTTGTAGATCACACCCGCGTCCCGCATCGCGATCATGGTGTCCAGTTCCGAGATCAACGTCCCATGGTCGATACTGCGAACGCCGGCCTCCACAGCGCGCAGAACGGAGCGGTCCGTATAGGCATGCGCCAAGACGTAGGTGTTCCAGTCCTCGGCCGCATCGACGGCGGCTCTGATTTCATCGAAGGTGAATTGCGCCGTGTCCAGAGGATCAAAGGCGGAGGCGACCCCGCCACCTACGCTGATCTTGATCTGCGTCGCCCCCCGGCGCAACGTTTCTCGGGTGTATGCGAGAACTTCGCTCCGGCCGTCTGCCATGAAACCAAACTCACTTTCAAAGGCATTGCGGCTGCTTCTGTCACGCGTATGGCTTTCGTTGAACGACCGGAAATCCGTGTGGCCGGATGTCTGACTGATGAAGTGACCGCTGGGATAGATCCGCGGGCCCGGAAGAATACCCTCGTCAACTGCTCTGGCGATGCCGTAGGCTGGGCCCCCTGTATCTCGCAGCGTGGTAAAACCGCGCAGGAGCATTTTCTCCGCCTCGCGGCCCACGACAGCACTGAGATATCCCCAGTGCCAGCCGTTCACCGCCTGATTAGGGGCCGCTGGCATCATGATATGGTTGTGGCCATCGATCAGTCCGGGCATCAGTGTGCGCCCACCGCCGTCGATGATTTGCGCATTGGCGACGGCAAGCGGCTCAGTCGAGACCTCCGCGATCAGGTTGTCGACGACCAAAACACTTGCGTTCTCGATCCGCGCCTCGTTCACCCCGTCAAAGACATGAACATTTGTGAAAAGGATCGGGAAACTTTCTTCCTGTGAAGCGGCATGAGTTGGAAACAGATGACTCGCAGCCAGTACTGCGGGCACAAGTATGCGCATCAGACATCCGTTCATCAGGGCTCCTATCATCAAGAATCGCAAAAGGCACAATTAGGAGTCATTATAGAATTCGAATAACTTGATGCCTGACAGATTTCCGGTTCTAGAAAAATAGTTTTGGGAAACTGCAAGGTTTCATAATTTTTTTGTGGGAATTTCCTACACTCGGGAATATTGCGAATTTCTGGAGAAGAGATGACAAGAAGACTTGGTAATAACACGGATCAGTCGCTGCCACTCGTCAGGGCTTCAGTTGCGGGTCCGGTTGTCGCAGCGCTTCGCAGCGTAGGGGTCGAACCCGCGTTTGTTCTTGATCCTCTGGGGTTGAACGAAGCGCAGGTAATGGACCCGAAGAATTTCCTGCGCCACGATACCGTCTACCAGATCTATCAGGCCGTGGCAGAAGCCACTTCACCGGATTTTTGCGCACGGGTCGGGCAATCCGTTGACCTTGTCAAATTTCTCCCGCTCGGCGATATGCTGGCAGAAGCCCTTACATTGGGAGACTTTTTTACCAGATACACTCAAGCGGTTTCCAAGGAATCCAATGCCGTTACACAATCCCTCTTTGTCGAAGGAGAGCACGCGTATTTCAGTGCCAAAAGGAACTTCCAGATTTCGGTTTCGCCCAGCCAAACCGATGCGTTTCTGACAAGTATATGGATATCCCTGTTGCACCGTGTCCTGGATTTCAGGTGGGACCCCAACCAGGTCATTCTTCGCGTCAGTGACCCGGATGCGCTGCCCGGTCAGTTTCACGGCGTTCGGGCAATCAAGTGCAATCCTCAAGGTTTTTCGATCAGGTTTCCCTCCAGCTGGTTAAATTACAGGTTACGACCAGAGGCACTGGAAAACCCTCCAGACTACAGGGTTATGGATGAGGATCTGGCGGCCCCGCAGGATTTCCTTGCGGGACTGGAAGGTCTGATCAGGGTCCATCTTGCGGATTCAGGATTTGGTGTGAATGACCTTGCGGACCTTTGCGGCTTTCATCAGGAAACACTGAACAACCGGCTGGAACCTTACGGTCAAACGGCGTCCCAAGTAATCGCGCGCATTAAGCAGGAAGAAGCCGAACGCCTGCTGGCAAAAGACAATAAATCCGTCGGCGAGACAGCGCAAAGGCTTGGCTATGCCGACCCAACCGCCTTCTCCAGAGCATTTCGTAAATGGACGGGCGTATCTCCGGCAGCCTACAAGAAATCAAACCGGAAGGACTAGCATTGCTCCTGAACATCGCCATCAGTCTTCTATCTGCATTTTTTCTCTTTGCTTCATCCATCAAGATTTTTGGGTGGCAAAAGAAGGTCTTTGAAATCCAGTTGGGCATGTTCGAAAGCTACGGCCTCAACAGGCAGATCATGTTCCTCGTCGGATGCGGGGAACTTTTCGGGGCAATTGCCATCTGGTTTCAATCGTCGTGGATCGGGCCGCTAGGAGCACTTGCGTTGCTCTGCACATCTGTCGGAGCGATATTCTGCCATCTAGTGTTCGATACTTGGAAGCAGGGTATACCGGCGACGATAACAGGGACACTTGCGGCGCTTGTTTTGAACGCTGGGTATTCGAAGCTTCTAAACATACTGTAACAACGGCCACCCGACCGATACCAGGAAACCCCAGGACAGCGATGGAACGTCCACAACGGGCCTTTATTCTCGACTTTGCAAAGTCCGTTTTCTGCGGTTTCGATTTCAAGGGCAGAATTAGGTCGCATCGGGCTCATGGTTCTCTCCGGGGTCGAACGAACCGCACCACAATGGCGTTGGTTACGGGATGCCTTCTGGAAGTCCGCTGAGAAGTCACCCGGTGAGGTGCATCGACTTTGCATCACGAGGTCATCCAGTCTCCGTCCCGATAGGACCAGTTTCTGCAGTTTGCGGAACTCTGTGTTTCAAATCATGCGGTCAAAGCCTCCTTTGTCCAGGCGAACTCGGTTCCATCTCGCCAAGCCGAATGCTCAGCAGATACGCCATGCCCGCTTTTCGCGCATCGCAGACGTTGATGTCAAAGACAGCATTCGCCGCTCTGGGCTCGAAGCGGTCAGTCGGCAAGTTTTCCTGAGCGACTGCTGCGCGGACACAAAGCAGACACGGGCAATAAAAAACCGCGTTGCCTTGTTTGAAGGTAGCACTCGGTCTAGCCACTCACTTGGATAAACCAAAAATCGTCGTTTTCCAGACAACACCCGCGCCAGTTCGGGCTGGATAACCATAAGCTTGAAGCTTGAGGTGAAGAGACAAAAACGAAGAACAAATGACCCCACAAACTGCGGGGCCACGTAAGGGTTTGACAAAAAGGCAACTCAACTTTTTGGGGTTGAGTAGCGGCCTAAGTTAGCTGGCAAGTGCAAGGTTGCACTTGCGACCTTCTTCCATAGCCTTCTTCGTACCGGTTAGGTCCACAATGAAATTTGCGGACTTCTTTGGAAATGCGATCAAGGTCTGTCCTTCGGCCACGGCAGTCGCCATATTTGCGTCCTTTACAACGATATAGCCACCAGAGTAGTCATCCGCTAGCTTCTTGCTTTTTATGCCTTTTGCACGACCTTCATACACGAAGTCGTCAATTGCTATTTCTATTTTTTGACGGTTTTTGATGTCGATGTCAGCTTGCGTGAATACTCCCAAGTAACCGTGTTTTTGGTTTTTGGTTAGACCCATTTGCATGACGTTCCCGCTCTCGAAGACTTTTTCTATCAGGCATGTACCAGAGTCGTTGTCAGCATAAACCGTCCAGCCTTCAACCTCACTGTAAATCTCGAAGTTGTCGCTACTTGCCGGAACCGGGTCTTTAGCAGCGGCAACAGTTGCATAAGCGGAGATTGCCACGGCGGCAAAAATGGCAGCATGTTTCATGTAGTCCTCCCAAAAAGAAAAAGCGTCGTAAAGCTAATCTCGACGCAACGCAGTCAAATATCGCGATGTGAATTCATTTCAAGTGTGAAAGCGTTTTCCGCAAACAGCTCCTCGAAAAGCACAGGGGAGCGTCAGTGAACGCCTATAGCCTGAAAAAACTCGTAAGCTCTTCTTTCAAAATACAAAGCTTTTGTGGGAGTTTTGATCCAAATTCATGATGGTTTCGTACACATCATACCCCTAACTGCTACCCACGGTCGTCTTCCATCCCTTTAACGACCGTGGGTTTTTTCGTTAATTTCTTTGGTTCGTGTCTGGAAAAGACTAAAGGCTGCGCCGAAAACAGAACTACATATGCTCGTCTATGCATGTACAGAAGTATTTTTCATCACGTGGGTTCTTTTTAAGTAACTGCTTGGAATAGATCCAAAAAATGGACCAACAGATATAAGCCACTAACCAATTTTGAGAAGGTGCTCGGGAAACTCGCGATCAAAGCTCTCTACCTCGAGGGGTGTTCGCATTGCACGCTCTGACTTTTGAAGCAGTTGGAACTATCAAATATTCAAATTGGATACATAAATAAATCAAGCATCGAAATATCAAAATGCTTCCCGTAGTGAGTGCGGGCATCATTTTGATTACCTAGCACTTTCCTACAGCCCCGCGTTGATCCTATCCCAGGGTAATCGACGCGGGGCATCTGATAAAACCACCTCCGCAAGCAAATACTCTGTAACTTTGTCATTGTTCCAACGCACACTGTTTCTGGATCCTAAAAGAAAACGTAAAAAGTGATCGAACTAGGTTAGCTTCCCGCCCTACTCGGGCTGGACGCGGTTACTCGTCGCATCCAACCTTAACTTAAATTTGTGAGCAATGCAGACGCCAACGGCTTGCTTTTGCAGACGACCATTCAAGTATGACTGGAGTTCATCTTGCGATAGTCAGAGGGCGTCAGCCCCGTCACCTTCCTGAATGCGCGGCTGAAGTTGTTTGCGGTTTCATATCCTAGCATGGAGGAGATACCGGAGACTGTCTCGCGCGTATCTGTGAGGAGTTCCTCGGCCCTTGCTACCCTAACATCGTTGACGATTTCGCGAAAACGAACCCCTTCGCTTGCTAACTTCCGTTGTAGTGTGCGAACGCCAAGATCGAGCGAACGCGCGGTGGCATCAATCGACATTTCCTCCCGATGAAGTTGTTGCCAAACCACCTCTTCGACTTGTCCTCGAAGTGTTTGGGGGGGGCCGCCCAATCGTTCACGAGAAATATCTCCGACAGTTGTCGAGCCGCCGCTAAGTTTTTTGGGCGTGGCTTCGGCTCGCAAAGTCGATGCATCAAACTCAACCCCAAGCCGGGTGGCGTTCCAGATTACAGGACAAGCGTAGGTGTCTTCTGCCTCGACAAATCCAGGAACCTTCGGGAAGTCCAAGAGCACGGCCGATGGCTTCCAGTCGTTTCCTAAATACGCGCGGAATATGCTCAGAAAAACCCCAACGGCCGAGAAACCGATGTCCGGATACGCGAAATGCGAGCGAAGTCCAAAACGATAACAGTAACGCGCGCTAGTGCCCGAAGTTTCAAGCCACGCGCGATCCGCGGACGAATGAAATGGCATGACGGCAGAAGCTCGTATTAGCGCTGCCCCCAGCGTTGGAGCAGAAAGAACGTAGCTCCCCCAGGCGCCGTAATCAGCGACGGTGAGATACGGTGACCACAACAATCCGATGTTTTGTTGTCCCGCGGATCGTGCGGCTTCGTGCACAAAGGTCGCCAAGGCATGCTCCGAGATGTAACCGCCTCTTTCCTCAATGAAGTGAACAGGAAGATCGGCCGAGTCAAAAGCACGCAACAGGCGCCTTTCCCCTGCGGCCTCAAGCACAAACTGGGGCATCGCGCCCAAGGCCTTGGCCGAAATCATCGGTGGTAGGTTCAATCCGTCAACCCGCTTGTTCGCCCGCGTGTCGTGAAATGATACGCATCGGCTGAACGGATGTGCAAGCTTTCCCTAAACAGCAGGGAGCATTGCAATATGAAAATACTTCGGCCATTACACGGCGGTTTTTCGATGCATTTTTTGGGAATGGTGCTCGGCGCAGGGATTTCTGCTTCACCAGTTTTCTCCCAGTCCTTCAACGACACGGGCGACATCCTTGCACGATCAGCCGAGGTCGAGGACATCGAGTACAAGATCATGGTGCAGCGCGCCACTCAGACGGCCATCTGGGGAATGCCCGCCGCTGGTATGATCGATTTTCTGAAGGGTATTCGCCGCGACCTCGGTGGCGACTACAACGACATCATTTATCTCAACAAGCCGTTCGATTCCAAACATGGGTTTCTTACGGCTAACGATGTTACGGCCTATGCTTGGGCTTCAATGACCTCCGAACCCGGTCCCCTTGTCATTGAAGTGCCCGCAGCTACCGACAAGGTGAACTACTTCGGTACAATCGTGAATGCTTGGGATGTTCCTATCGTGGACGTTGGTCCCGATGGTT
Organism: Ruegeria sp. YTSC004; assembly: GCF_059609805.1. Lineage (NCBI taxonomy): Bacteria > Pseudomonadati > Pseudomonadota > Alphaproteobacteria > Rhodobacterales > Roseobacteraceae > Ruegeria > Ruegeria sp. YTSC004. The sequence goes on along the minus strand of NZ_JBXWMJ010000014.1, from coordinate 30,801 downwards.
TCGATGAAGGTGCCGGCGGCAAGTACCTCATGCTACCCCCAGGCTACGAAGGGGATATGTCCCTAGAGGAATTAACTGAGGCGGGATACCTTCCCTTTGAAACAGATACCTACGAGTATGGTTTTTCGTTCCGGCCAAAACTGACGAATGGCGGAACGGACGCCGATGCGGCCGACTACGCTCAGACAATAAAGGTCTACTATTTGTCTGAGGCCGACAATCCACCGCCAAACAACTATTTCGAAGCGTCCGAAGTCCCGTACGACTCGCTTCCTTACTACAACGAGACCTTCTTTCAGGACTTGAACGATTACGTTCAAAACAACCCGATACGTCCACAAGACAAGGTTATGGTGAATTTTTTGAAAGATCTCGGGATCGAAAAGGGAAAGCCTTTCGAGCCAAGTGAACTTCAGATGCAGGCAATGAACGAGGGCTTGCTGCTCGCATATGCCTCGATGCAGAATTACTTTGTGACGCCTGGGAAAGCCATGATCCCACTTTGGGTCGACGATAGCGGCGAGATGAGGAGCCAGTGGCTGATTTGGGACTTCGCCGAAGGTCAACCGGAGGCTGGTTTCCCGTATGAGACAGAGACCGAAGTCCTTGTGGATGCGCGTGCGGGCGGCAGTTATTTCTGGATTACATACCTGCCGAAACAACTGGGCGGAGGTACATTTTATCTGACAGGTCTGCGCGACAGCGACGGAGAAATGTACGATCACAATCAGACCTATGGACTGAACGTCCCAGCGGACACACCTGCCGACGATTTTTGGTCCGTGATTGTTTATTCGATGGAGACCAAGAGCTTTATTCGGAACGTTGATCCTGTCGGTTTGTCCGAGCGCGACACTGATGCGATGCAGGCTAATGAAGACGGCTCCTACGACATTTATTTTGGCCCAGAGGCTCCGGACGGAAAGGAAAGCAACTGGATACCGACCACAGAGCCGTACTTCCTGTTATTCCGCCTTTACGGGCCGCAAGACGGTTGGTTGGAAAGTGGCTGGATGTTGGGAGATCTCGAAAAAGTAAACTGACCACAAAACCAAAAAAACCAATGGAGGTAATAGTGAAAGCAAAGTCAGTTGCCTTGCTGTTCGCACTAGTAGTCGGATCGCAATCTACAGCCCAAGAGTTCAAAGCCGACGTGCCTGACAATATTCTAACTCCAGACCGAGTCGAGACCCAGACGCTTGGTGATCTTGAATTCTTCGATGGTATGCCATCGCCCGAGACGGTGGAGAAGGTCTTCGATAACCTTGATCTGATTAGGGCTACGACGGCGTTCTTAGATGGTATGAAAATCGCTTCGCTTCGGGCTATGTTTCAGGGGTACGAGGACTTAGGCGTCAATCCTAATGACGTCGTGATTGCAGAAGACCTGCTGGACGCGCGATCCATCTGGCTGACGCCCAATACCACCACAATCTACATTGGTTCGAATGTCGATATCTCTGATGGCCCGATGGTGATTGAGGTTCCGGCAGGTCTGCTTGGGTTGCTGGATGATGCCGCATTTGACTACGTGACGGATATCGGGGCGCTCGGCGCGGATAAGGGAGAAGGTGGCAAATACCTACTCTTGCACAACGATGATGAAACGCCGGTGCCAGACGGGTTCTTCGAGCTTCGCACCAAGACAAACGAGCACTGGTTGTTGCTGAGACGCTCACCGAACGCAGTCGGAGATACAGCTGGGCCCGTTGCCGAGATCAAGGCGGGTCTGAATGTATATCCGCTTAGTGAAGCAGATAATCCACCCGCGGAAACTTTCCTGAATATCTCAGGCGTCCAACACAACACCGTTCACGCGAACAACGAAGACTTTTTTGAAGAGATCCACGTCGCGCTCGAAAACAATCCAATTGGTGCGTTCAGTCCGGAAATTGTAGGAACGTTTGCTTCCATAGGGATCAGGAAGGGCGAGCCCTTCGAACCCGATGCCCGTATGCAGGCCATTTTCAAGGAGGCAGCAGCGATAGCAAACGCCACGGCGCGAGCGATTACGTATGCCTCGCGCGATCCGGGAGTTTTCTTTTATGAAGACCGGCAATGGAACTCACCGTTTCAACGTCAGAGCTATCTGTTTCTTGAGGACGGTGCACGCATACTCGATGACCGTTCATACTTTTTCTATATGGCGACGGGCATAACGCCTGCGATGACCTCGCCACCGGTCGGTACGGGGTCTGTCTATGCGATGACGGCGCGAGACAACAACGGACAGTACCTGGATGGCTCAAAAACCTACAAGGTAACTCTCCCGGCACCCGTTCCCGCGAAAAACTTTGCGTCGTTTATGTTGTATAGCGGACAGACACGGTCGATCCTTGAAACTGACCTGGAATCCGGTGGTATCGACTCTAATCGACCGGGGATAAAGCCGAATGAGGATGGGAGTACCAGCATCTATTTTGGCCCGGAAGCCCCAGAAGGTTGGGAGAACAACTGGGCGCAAACCATGCCCGGGCAAAGCTTCAACGTGATGATGCGCCTCTACGGACCGCTCGAGCCTTGGTTCGACAAGACCTGGCGTCCTGGTGATCTGGAACTGGTAGAATAAAGCGACAGCCGCGACTATCGGGCGACGCTACTTTTTGGCGTCGTCTGGCATTTTCTTCGGTGTCCGTTTTGGGCTCCAACCAGACCTTCGATGACACCGACGCAAACGGCCGCTTTGGGCCGCAATGGCGGGAACCCTTCCAAGGTCAGGAATGAACGGGGTTCGCCGGGACGTGGTGGGCTCTAGTCAAACCACCATCTAATTGGCAGCCACGTGGGCAAGATCACGCAGAAATTTGGCACTTTGGTCGTCGGCCGGAAAAAACAGCTCAATCTTCAAATCGTCCAGCGTGACATCCGTGACCGTGCTGAATTGCGCAATGGTTCCAAACAGGGAAAGCCGCTGACCACCAAAGCGGTAGATCGTAGAAATTGTCGGCCCGATCACCGCGTCACTTCGGGCGTGCCCCTGTTGCGACAACGTGCGCGCTGCGGCGTCCAGTGCGGGTATGCCGCCTGCGTTGGCGCTTTCAGCGCGCAGCCGCAACATCGTGTGATGCGCGACCTCGGGCCAGTTTTCGACAAGCTCAGGCATCAACGGGCTGGTCAGCAGATCCAGCAGGCTTTGCCCCTCGCCGATCCCCAGTGGCTTGAACAGCTTTTGGGCACCGCTGTTGAGCATTACAACCGTCCAGAGCCGGTCCAACACCATTCCAGGGTAAGGCGCATGTTGCTGCAGAGTCCATTCGACCGCGTCCCGAATGGGCGACATCGCCGCGTCATCAATCGGAGTTGCCGCAAAACGCGGCGCGAATCCTTCGGCGCGCATCATCTGATTTCGAGTGTCGACCGGAAGGTTCATGACCTCGGACAGATGAAGGATCATGTCCGGGCTCGGCCGGGACCGCCCGGTTTCAAGAAATGAGATATGTCGCGCACTGACCTCGGCTTCGACTGCAAGGTCCAGCTGGCTCATCCTGCGTCGCTTTCGCCACTCTTTCAGCATGCCGGGATAGGGTGTCATGACCTGAGTTTAGCAAGGGTCCTAACAGAATTCACCTACCTCCGAGGTAATTGATTTGCGTCCGCCGCAAGCTGCATGAAGGGCGCATATCGAAAGGAGAAGCTCATGACCCAACAACAATCAGCAATGCGAATTTCAGGCGGTGTTCTTGCTGCAACCGGGGCGCTTTTTGCGCTGGCCGCGTTTCAGTTTCTTCATCCCGTTGCGTATATCTTTCTGCAAATCGCGTATTGGCCAATTCACGATGTTCCCGCGGAACTGATGGTTCCGTCGCCTTTACTGCTGGTGATCACTGGAGGCCTGACGGTTGGCTTGGGAGGAATGCAATGGGCGCTGGGAACATACGTTGCCCCGGTATCGGCGGTGGCCGCGACCAAGACCGCTCAGATTACGGCATGGTCCTGGTTTTGCGTCGACAGTTCAGGCTCCATTTTGGTAGGGGCGCCCTTCAACGTCGTACTAAACCTGTCCTTTCTGGTCCTGATCCTGTTGTCTTGCCGACCCGGCACGGCAAGCAAACACGCAACATCATGACGTGAAGTGGAATTTATTGGGTTTGAAAAGAAGGACTGGCTTTTCCAGAAAACCTTCGTAGGTCGATGCGACTTCAACGGCAGTTTTTTACATCGGACATGCTGGTGTTCTCGACGGCGCTGCCGCTTTCGACACTTGGCCTGAGCCGTTCATGAATGGACAGGACTTCCTCTTCCAGTTTGGCCAGCTTTTCTTCGGACCAGCCGGCTTGGTCTTCGCAAGTTGCAGGACGAGTGTGAAATGATCTCTCTGGCGGCCTTGAACACACGTCAAAAGGAACTGTATGCAACAGGGTTCATTTATCGCGCGGAATGAGGATACGCATCACTCCGCACACGGCGTAATAGTCAAGAGCAAGGGCAGCTTAATGCCCTTGCTTGGTCGGTTCGTTAAAAGGGGAACCGGTAATGCGAGGGAGGTGGGTGTTCAACCTCCGGCGGAAGGCCGACGTCCTTTCTCAGGTGAGCCGGCAACTCGGCTCTTCCGCGCAGAACAGGCCGTTCCACGCTGGGTCGATGGGCGAAGATTGCCGCTAGCCGCAGTAAGAGGCCACGCGACCGGCTGATTGGAATGTAAAGTGATAAGCTTGGCATTGTTCTCTCCATGAAATGATGGAAAGCCGCCACATGAGGAAAACACAAAAAAGGCCGCTCACGAGGCGGCCTTCAGATCGGAAACCTGTCAGACCGCTTTAACGGACTACTGCGACTACCGCGCGAAGCATTGAAGTCTGACAATTCATCATATCTGATCTCTCCTGTATCAGGGTTTCCAACTCCGTGTGCTACCAGACGAGTGATTTCAATTCAACAACCCATACATGTATTGGTCGAATTCCGCCGGATAGCCAGCTCACAAGCGTTGGGAATAAACCTACGTATTGTTCTATTTGCAACCAGTGGCGACGGCGGCGGCATTTGTCATTTCGCGAACTCTGCGTTCGCAGCGAACGGCGGCTGTGCGGGCTCAAGCGCAGCATATTGACCAATCAGTGATGGTCAGGAATGGGCCGCCTCCCAACAAGTTGCGGAAAAAAATCACGGTATCACCTTAGATATCAGCGTTATCGCTCAGATTGTACCAAGTTGATTACGCCAATTCGCCGGCCATCGATTTCAGGTGGCGCATGTCGGTACCGCAGCATCCTCCAAATACTTGAATCGATGGATTCTGCTGCGCAATCGCGGCAATCTGTTTACCAAGCTCAATTGGATCGCCTTCGTCCAGTTCATCTGCTTCGTCAAGTTCCGCATGCGAGCAGCTCGAAGCGTTCGCCACCATGCCTCTAAGTCGTGGGTGGTTGCCAAGCGCTCCGGCGAAATGGGTAGGATGAGCGCAGTTGACCATAAAAAACAGCGCCGCTGCGTCGGTTGCCCCGTCGATATGGTCAATTCCGTCCACAAGTTTGGTTCCATCTGCCAGGCACCCGTCTGTCTCAACAACCAGAGACATGATGATCGGCAGATCAGCGTCTCGGGCGGCGAGGATGCATCCCGCTGCCTCGCTTGGGCGGTTGAATGTATAAGCGGTGACCAGGTCGACACTTGTGTCTTTCAGGCTGTGCATTTGAGCGGCGTGGTATTGACGTGCATCTTCGACGGGTACCGGCGGAATGTTGGCGTAAGGATCATAACGCGGGCCAATACATGCTGACACCAGTACATCATCGCGAGTGGCAGCTTGGCGCACGCCCTCGACTAGACTGACCGCATCCTTGTTCACCTCAACGAGCCGTTCTGCATCGTACCCCAAGGGCCCTGCTCGGTCGGCGTTCGCCATCCATGTGGGCGCATCAAGGATGCATCCGACACTCATTTCACCGGCGAGATCGACAAGTGCCTGCATTTGACCAGCCAGTATTGCCCTGGTGTCAGGTTCTTCCAGCAATGGAAACGACGCGAAACCGGGTAGCTCAACCCCATGATTAAATATCAGGTCTGTGCCAGTGCCAGCATAAACTAGAAAGGTCTTGTCACCTTCGAGTGGGAACTGTCGCGCCATTCTGATCCACGCCTATTGCTGTCAAATCTTCATAGAAATCTATATTGTCTTGGGTCTCCTGTGAACCTTAGGGCGACGACAGGGTGTCTTCCCTGAGCATGACCTCATCTGGCCGGGCAACTGGCAACCGCAGCGAAATTCTTTTTCTGCGGGCTGCACCGCAGCGTCATCAAGCCCTTGCCGATGCCCGATTTGGTCCGCCATCAATTGGCTGGAACCGCGTAACCCCGTACAACATTAGTGGTGGGTCCGCAGAGTTATTGCTGATTGTAAATGCTTTGAAGGCCCTTAAGATGAGTGGCATTCTTTGGAGAACCAGATGAGAGTCCTACGGATTAGCCTGCTTTTGGCGACACTCGGTGTTCCCGCCAGTGCTGACGAGCAACGCATCGAAATCAACAATGTCTACCCTCTAAATCAAGAGAACTTTGACCTTGGGGATCACATTTTTCACCTAACAGACAATCGGGGTGGTTTCGAAGTAATTGAGGGTCCAATGGATGATGGGCCTGCCAGATGTTTGGGTTCTGGATTTGGATTTGAAGACGGCACCAACTCAATCAATGGAATATGCGTTTTCGGTGAAGGTGATGACACTTTTATCATGCGATGGAAGGCCGGGGAAAAAGGCGAGGCAAACACTTGGGAAATCGTCACCGGGACGGGGCGCTACGAAGGAATGACTGGCAGCGGCATAGCGACAACAGATATCGCCTCAGCATACCAAGCGCTGCCCCTGAGGCGAACTCATATTGTCGGAACCGTGGAAATCCCGGACTAAGACGGCAGCGGATCTAGTATCTGTCCAGTTTCGATTGGTCTCGAACTAAATTGGTCTTAAGTGGCTTTTGCAACTAGGTCTCAATCCTTCCGGGATCACTTGCCTTAGTGCGGCGTACGTCCGCTTAGTCCCGCGAAATGTGAGTTCGTGTATCGTCCGCCAGCAACTCAAACCATCATCTCAATGGAGTAAAAGCCGCTGATGCACTAACAATCTTTTTGGATCAGTCAGGTGAGGCTGCTCAGCAAAGTTGAATTCTGCACCACCGCCGTCTCAAAAAAGCCCTTTCCGTAATATGGTACGGTCAGACATCGGGAGGGACCCAGATATGCTCGAAAAGGTAACAATCGCATTGTCCATGTTTCTGATTTCGGGGCAGGCCTTTGCGCTTGATTGCGGCGAAGTATCCAATCCCTGCAAAATAGACACCGGTGAATACCACATCGCCCTACCAGATGAATGGCGGGGCGGGCCGGTCGTGATGCACTTGCATGGTTATGGCGGGTCCGGAGCAAAGGTACTTAAAAACAAGCAGTTCGTCGAAGCATTCACCGCGCGGGGTTATGCGTTTGTGGCACCGACCGCATTGCCATGGCTGGAAGGAAAACCTGCTGACTGGTCGGTTAGGGATGGGTGGATTACCTATCCCCGCTCTGATGTCAGGTTTCTCCGTGACGTGCTGGCGGATCTCGTGACCCGTGCAAACGTAAACCCGGACCAGGTGCTGCTGACAGGGTTCTCACGAGGTGGTTCCATGGTGTGGGAAGTTGCGTGCCTCGCGCCTGACCTGGCGCGTGGCTATGCCCCTGCGTCCGGTGGCTTCTGGCTTCCCATGACCGAGGAGTGTCTTGGCCCCGTTCATATGCTTCATACTCACGGTTTTGCTGACAAGGTTGTGCCGCTTGAGGGCAGATCAATACACAATGAAGAGTTCGATATCACCATTACCCAGGCCGATGTCTGGGAGGGTCTTGCGTTGTGGCGCCGAAGAAACGAATGCCAACACAACGCGACAGAAAACGAAGTGACGGCCAATCTTTGGCGCAAACGGTGGGAATGCGAACACGGTAGTCTTGAACTCTTTTTGCACGACGGTGGGCACGGCTACCCAAAAGAATGGGGCACGATGGCGCTCGACTGGTTCGAAAGCCTGGAAAACTGACGAAACAACGAAATCGCAATGGTCGTATTCATTCAGTCTAAATCGGCCCATTGGTTCTGAAGTCACTCCGTGCTGGGCAAATCTTACCAATCCTTAAAGAAAACTGCCCAGATAGCAGCAATGATGGCACCGGTACCGGCAGCGAACACCAATGCGATTGCGCTGAAGCACAAACGCGGTTGGCTGGAGCAGTGGATAATCGAAAAATGAATTCTTATCTGGCCTCTAAGCAAACCATCCGCTGCAATCGATATGGCAAAAAAGGGTAAGTGACAGCGCACTGGATCCCCCCATAGTCGTTGCCATTGCTCATCCTCAGTCCATGCCAACGGTAAACCGGTTACGACGAACAGAGTTGCGAAGAGCCACATCAAATACGTAAAAATCATCGACCCGGCGACCGCACGCCCTGGTCAATCCAGTAATTGACCAAAGCGGATTCCGCAAATTCACCGAGATCAGGATGGTCGCTGAAAAAGTACAGAAACCTCAACACGGCCTCTTTCTGTGCAGGCGTCAATTGGTTGAACTTGGACTTCCTGAACTCATGCAGCATTTCTTTCGATGTGCCGGGGTCGAGTGCAAGTAGGATGCTTTCACTGGCATATTCCCGGCTGTCTGAATTTAGCAGCGTCCAAATCAGATATGCGGGCAAGTAGTACTGAAAGGCTTTGGCGCTGAAAGCCGTGGGGGCAGCGTAATTGTATATGATCATTTGATCGGTCATCTCGTGCCATTTGACCCCGCCGTAGAATTCAAGAATATCCACGTCATCCATACATTCGGGGTGAAGAAGTTCACCATCAGCAGGTGGATCAAGGCCGTCAAATGCAGCAATGATCCGGGTTGCAAGATCTTCGGTTGTTGTCGCTACCTTTGGCATGGTGACATATTAAACTGGCTGAAACCCCGAAATCGAGTGATTGCGATGGACACCGGACAAAGGCTCTTTCAGGATATCGTTCGAAGTTCAGCAGCGGAGATGAAGAAGCCACTTTGGGGCAGCACAATAGGGATGTATGTGTAGAAATGTATTGAGGAAGTCGGGTGTCCCTAGTGTGTTACAAAGAGCGCCCTTGATCGATTTGGGAAAAAGATGATGAGCGGCGTTTCTGAAACCTACCAAGGAATCTGCTACTGCGGCGCATGTAGTGTTTCTACCACCGGTAAGCCGATGATCATGGCTTATTGTCATTGCCACTCTTGTAGAAAGTGGCATTCAGCGCCGGTCAATGCTTGGTGTCTCTGGTCGGCAGACAAGGTCTCATTGTCAGGGCCGACGGTTCAATCGGACAAGAATGATGAGAGCCATCGTGTTTCCTGTGGTAAATGCGGTGGTGCATTGGTGAATATCAAACCTGGTAAGGACATCGTCGCGGTTTACGCGATGTCGCTGGCCGAATCCGATTTGAGCTTTGAGCCGACCTTTCACATCTTCTATGGCGAACGTGTTTTCGACATGGCCGATGGCCTGCCGAAGTGGAAGACGGTTCCGACATCGTTTGGTGGGGATGGGGTCGTTGTGCCCGAACCGGACAAAACCGGTTGGATTCCATTGAACCCGCGAGCCCAAGGGTGAAACGCAAACTCACTTCGATCTTGGCAGCCGACATTGTAGGCTTTTCGCTGCTTGTGGAATCCGCCGAGGAAGCCACGCTCGCGCGTCAGAAAGAACTGCGCCTATCCGTGCTCGACCCCGGCATCGAGCAGGCTGGGGGTAAGATCATTAAGTCGACCGGCGATGGATTTCTGGCCGAGTTTTCAAGCGTGGTGGAAGCGGTGCGGTTCGCGATTTCGGCACAAGAAGCGATGCGCGCAGAGGAAGAATCCGTGCCTCAAGATCGGCAGATCAGTTACCGCATGGGCGTTCATCTGGGCGACGTGGTTGTCGATGACGGCGACATTTATGGCGACGGTGTGAATCTCGCGGCTCGCTTAGAAGGCGCAGCCCCGACCGGCGGGATCTGCATCTCCGCTGCCGTCCGTGACCAGATCGTTGGCGTAATGGACGGGCTGTTCACGGATGTGGGCGAGTTGACGCTGAAGAACATCTCGCGCCCGATCCGCGCCTTTGTCTGGCCTCCCGACCATGGCGGTGCATTGAACAGTGTCACCACGCCGTCCATCGGGGTTACATCCAAAAAACCAACGATAGCCCTCGCCGCATTCGAAACCCTTGGCAACAATGACGATGCCAAGATGCTGGCCGAAGCTTGCAATCACACGGTAGAGGCGGCGCTTGCCAATCTTACAGGGTTGGATCTGATCGCACTCGAGGCGGGCCCGGACCATATCGCCACGGCGGTGTTTCATGCCTCCGGCAATCAGGTCCGCGCCACCCTTAAGCTGCGCGAGACGGGTACATCGGCAACCTATCTGACCCAGCGGATGAACGGTGATCTTTCCGACCCCTTCTTGGCAGAAGATCTGTTGTCAGGGGAAATCGCGACAACCATCCGATACGGGATTCTGCAACGAATTGCTGAGCGCGCGGCTGAGACAGAGACAAACGATCCTGAGGCAATGCTGAACCTTGCAGGGCATTACATGATGGGATCGCAGCCTGAAGAATGGGAGGCGGCGGGACGTCTGCTGGACAGGATCCTGACGGTCCAGCCACGCAATTTTATGGCCGTTGGGATGAAGGCGAACACGTTGATCGGCGAATTGGTATGGGGTTACCGTCCGATACGCACGGAGGATATCGAAGCGGCCGACGCCGGGTTGAGCAAGGCGGTGTCGTTGAATGACCAAAGCGACTACGTGCACCTGATCCGGGGGATTTTTCATTACGGTATTACCGGCGATTTGGATGCAGCGGTGCGGTGTGTTGAACGTGGGTTCGAAATAAGTCCGCAGTTTGCCCAGGGGCATATGGTACTTGGCTGGATCCAGAACTTGATGGGCCAACCAGAGCTTGCGCTGAAGTCTATCAAAAAGGGCTCGTTTTCTCTGGCCAAGAACCGGATATATCACCGTGTCCCACAAGCGTTAGCCCAGACCTATCTGATTATGGGTGATTTCGAGAATGCCATCGCCAACGCCAATCGAGCGCTGCAAAACTCGCCGGGATTACCAGTCGCTCAATTGTATCTTGCCAGCGCGGCTGGTCAGGCTGGTCTATCTGATCAAGGAGAAAGGGCGCGGGATGCCTTATTGGCGTCCGATCCGGACTTCCGGATTAGTGGCGTGCGCCGGTTCCATTTTCAGGACCCCACGCGGTGGGACGCAATTCTGGATGGGCTTCGTGCAGTGGGGTTGCCTGAATAGATTCTCAGACGAGGGGGAACTCAACTGAACGCGCACACCGCGCGAACTCGCTCGTTTTGATGCCACTTTGAACGACGGCATTCAGATCGCGTCCCGTGCTCATGCCAGCGAAGAGGAACTGCGCAGCTTCGCGCGGATGGCGGGGGACACTTTTTTACCAACCTACGGGAACCCAAGGCCCAGGATGATCCTGTAACGGAGCTTCAGAATAAGAACCACCATTCATGATACGTGTTATCGTTCGCTTGCTTGGGTTCTAAAACCCGAATGCCATGTTGGGGGGTCATTTATGAAAAGTGATATTACGGTGGTGGGATTGGGAGCGATGGGGTCGGCGTTGGCAACCGCGCTCATGGATGCGGGGCGTAGCGTGACCGTCTGGAACCGTTCGCCAGACAAAATGATGCCGTTGCAGGAAAGAGGCGCTCAGGGTGTCTCTGATCTGAGTGAAGCCATTTCCGCAAGTCCAAAGACGGTGATCTGCCTTCTCAACTACTCAACGACAAATGCTCTCTTTGAAACTCCAATAGTCTCGAAAGCAGTTGCCGGACGTAATATTGTTCAGCTCGGCACGTCATCCCCGCAAGAATCCGAGGACAGCAAAGCGCAATTCAATGAGTGGGGCGCAGGTTACCTTGATGGTACCATTATGTGTTGGCCTGATAATATTGGGAAGCCATCGGGGCGGATCGCGGTCGCTGGGGACAGTACCACATTTTCTGAATGCGATGGCGACCTCAATGTACTCGCTGGGGACATGCGCTATCTGGGTTCAAATGTGCGTTCTGCTGCGACCTTGGAACTTGCGTTTCTCTCGCGCCTTCTTGGTATTATCTTTGGGAGCATTCACGGCGCATTGGTATGCGAGGCTGAAGGAGTCCCTGTGTCAGAGTTCACCTCAATACTGCCGCCGGGGGACAGAGCAATTCCGCTGACCGAAACGATCCACGCAGGTTCATTCGACAAGATTTCGGGAGGTGGAGCTTCAGTCGATGTCGCGGGAGAGGCAGTTACTGGATTGTACGATCACGCTATTTCTATGGGTATTAACAGCGAACTCCCGACGCTGATGCGTGAGTGGGTTAGGCGAGCGCAGGATGCTGGTTTTGGAAGCCAGGAGACTGCAGCCGTTATCAAAACCCTCAGAAAGCGCTGAAGCGACAACAATACTGCAATCAAACACCTATATTCAGAGAGAACAACTTATGCGAACGGAATTTTGCCGAACATTTGGCATTGACTACCCAGTGGTTTTGGCTCCCATGGCCGGGGTAGTCTCCGACGCCTTGGTTGCGGCTGTCAGCAATGCAGGTGGGCTCGGTTTGGCACCTCTTTGGCACGTTGACGCAGACGAGCTTCGAAAATCGGTGCGCAACATAAAGCAACTCACTGACAAGCCATTCGGTGTGAACCTGAACATGGATTTCCCGAGCATTGAGCATCTCGACATATGCCTGGAGGAAGGCGTCGAGGTCATTTCTATTTTTTGGAAAGCGCCTGGGGATATGCTCGCCCACGCCAAGTCTGGAGGCGCCAAAGTCATTTACACCGCTGGTGATGCAGCTGATGCAAAGGCTGTAGCAGACCTTGGCGCTGATGCGATTTGTGCTCAGGGATGGGAAGCCGGAGGTCACGTCCGTGGAACCGTTGGGAGCATGGCGCTCATTCCAGCGATTGTTGATGCGGTTGGTCATGTGCCGGTCGTGGCAGCCGGTGGAATTGCAGACGGGCGTGGATTGGCGGCGGCGCTATCGCTCGGTGCTTCGGCAGTATGGGTGGGAACGAGATTTCTTGCAGCTTCTGAGGCGTATGTTCATACAGACTACTTGTCACACCTCTTAGCGGCGTCTGAGAATGACACGGCCTATTTTGACAACTTGTTCAACATCGACTGGCCCAATGCACCTCATAGGGTCTTGAAAAACAGCACAACCCAAATGTGGGAGAATGCAGGCCGCCCGAAAAGCGGCCAAAGACCCGGAGAAGGTGACGTTGTGGCATTCTCTGAAAAGAAAGGCGATGTTTTACGATATCAATCCAAGACGCCCAGTGCGGATTTAACGGGCGATGTTGAAGCCATATCAATGTGGGCAGGACAAGGCGTTTCAATGGTTAGGAAAGTTCAACCCGCTGGAGATATTGTGCGAGAAATCGTTATCGAGGCGAAGGAGGCACTGGAACGCATTCTCCACCAATAAAGAAAAACGTTGCCGCCTTTTGGCGGACATTGACCGACTGGCCCGCGAATAGCGGATTGGCCCGGATAGTGTTGAAAAACTCGGAATTTTCTCGCTCTCGTATTTTCACCAAATTCCTGTGCAACTTGAAAGTCAGTCCTGTTTGCGTTTGACAGGTTGAAAGAGCCGCTCACATGGCCACACCCATGTTTTGGCCGACCCCTTGCCGAGTTTGCAGCGGAGAGGCTAGCCGAAGTTCAATGACTGCTTCGTCCGCGATCTAGACCTCCACTAATCTTGTAACTGTGCACTTGCAGCGAATGTCGGCTCTGACGGGCCGCAACGCGGCGGCGATGCCCGTCAGTGAATGGCAGCAATGGGCCGGACTGACAGTAGTCTGGGTCGCTGGTTGCAATGTTGTTCCACGGCCTTCGAAGTCGGTTCAGAGTCCGAAACAACCAAGGCGGCCCGACACATGAACGGGCTCAACCTTCGCATTGTTTGCGCTGGCAACGACAGTATCGACCTTGTTGATTGAGAATAGCGCGAAGCCCGCCCGTGATTTGGCTTACCCAAGCGACGACGCGGCCCTCTAACAATACTGCCGAATGTCTGGCCGCATCAGGGGTAAACAGATCAACTTGTTCGTTGCTTGTAATAGGTGTCCTTATGGACAATCAGCCTATCACGGTAGGTCAGGATGTCGACGCTCAGGAACTCTTCTTTCGTGCCATCCTTATGCTCCGCGGTTCGGCGGTATTCGCAATAGGCTTTATTGCCGGAGATGGCGCAGTCCAGCGTTTCCCAATGGACGTTATCCACTTTTTCAAACAACGCGGAAAAGGCACTGCGGATTGTCTCGGCCCCTTCAAGACGCACGCCATGTTCGTCCGGGCCGACGGCGTGGTCAAATGTTGCGTCGTCTGCGAAGTGCTTCATCACTGCATCGATGTCGTTGGCGTTAAACGCGTCGCCGACAGCGTCGACGAGGGCTCGGGTCAAAGCGGTCATGATTGCGGTCCTTTTCCGTGAAGCATATCGCAAGTGTGTTTGAAGAACGGGCTTGCCGGGTCGACAAGCACGTTCAATTCGTCAAAATGATCGACGTCCGGGACGATGTAGAGGCCGACCTTGCGGTCTGCGGTCCCAAATTTTTCGACATACATCCGAGCTTGCCGGTGGAATTCGTCGGTTTCCGAGCCACCGACGACGACCAGCTGCGGCGCATTCGTGATCGGAGGGTGGTTGGTCATCGGGCTTTCCGCTTCTGCCTCTTCCGGGGTCATCCGGATACCGGCATTGAGTGCTTCGGTCAGACGCACCGGTTCAAGGTAACTGAGCGGAGAAACCGGGATGCCGGATTTGATCAGGTCCGCAGGAAGATCGTCGCCAAAAGCAAGCCAGTTGGTCGCCATCATCACCTGGGTGATATGACCTCCAGCCGAGTGGCCCATCACACTGATACGGTCTGAATTAATGCCCAAATCGCGCGCATTGCGCCAGATATAAGCAATCGCTTCGCGGATTTCTTCAGAAATACGAGTGATGGTCACCGATGGGCACAGGTCATAGCCAAGCACAACTACATTGATCCCCGCCGCGACAAAGGGCGGTGCAATGAAGCTGTAGATCGACTTGTCGCCGCGCTGCCAATACCCGCCGTGCACATACACCAACGTCGGTGCGGTCGCATCCGGGCAGCGGAAGACATCCAGCTTTTGCTTCTCACCTCCGCCATAGCGGATATCGAGGCTGCAATCGGATGTCGCACGGGCAGCCTTGCTGTCGTTGCTCCACGCGGGAATAACGGTGGCTTCGTAGTCCGGTCGGCCGGCCCGCAGATTGTATTGCGTGTCGAATTCATCAGGGCCGAAGCGGGTGTGAAAGGTCAGATGATCGCTCATGATGAAGCCTCGGGTAGGGGCGCGGAGAAGAACGCGCCGCGGCAAAAGACAAGGGGCGGAACGGGCGCCTGGGCGTAGTTGATGACGCGGCCCAAGAGGATCTCGTGATCGTCTGCGTCGACCCTGCTGTGAACCGTACACTCCAATTGCGTCGAGACACCGGGGATCAAGGGGGTCACGGTTCCGGGGATCCAATCGGTGTCGGTAAACCGGTTTTCGACATCGCTTGCAAAGTGCATAGCAAGGTCTTTCTGCTTGGCCGACAGGATATTGACCGCAAAATGATCCGATTGCGACAGCGTTGGGAAGACCCGGCCTGACTTTGCAACACAGACCGAGATCACCGACGGCTGCAATGAGACCGAAGTGAATGAGTTGGCGGTCAGACCCCACGGTTCTCTGTCCGCGTCGTAGGTGGCTACAATGGTAACACCCGTCGGAAAGGCGCCAAGTGCGCGGCGATATTCTCGGACGTCCATCATAGCACCCCTTCGCTGGCACAGGCTTTTTCCAAGGCAGCCCATTCATCAGGGTTGGTCCCGAACGGGCGCATGACGTGATCCTGATAGGCGGGGCGTTCCGCCAGCCGCTGATACCAGGCCTCGACATTCTGTAAGGGCGGGCGGTCGACCTCGACGTTAAAATAACGATAGGCCACACATCCCAAGGGAATATCCGCCATGGTGAAGCTGTCGCCGCAGACATAGGTGCGTTCCGCAAGGTGCCGGTCTAGAAGGGTCAGGGCCTCGTGCGCCTCATCGCGCAGCTTGGCGATCTCTTCCGGTTCACGCTGGCCCGGTTGCGTGCGCACCGTTGCGAAGAACAGATAGATCACCGGCCCAAAGGCGCGGCTTGCCGACCACTCCATCCATTGATCCGCAATCGCGCGGGTCTGAATATCGGATGGGCTCAGCGTTCCTGCCCCGAACCGATCACAGAGGTAGCGTACGATGGCAAGGCTTTCCCACAGCGCAAAATCCCCGTCGCGGATCGCAGGAATCATCCTGTTGGGATTGATTTGCGCATACATCTCGGTGTCGAGCTTGCCAAAGCTGCCCCCGGCAAGTTGCAGCGTATAATCCAACCCCAGTTCATTTGCTGTCCAGATCACCGGAATGACGTTCGATGAATAGGGGCGCCCCCAAATCTCAAGCATGTTCCAGCATCCTTTTCTGCGCGATGGATTGCGTGCCGAACTTTGGAACCACATGTTCGAACAGACGATGCCAGCTGGCGAGGATCTTTTCGTACGGCACACCGGTATATTGCTGCATCAGCATCAGGTGATCGAGACCGATGGTTTCCTGCCGTTCCGCAAACCGATCCGCGACGTATTCGGCGTCACCCACCACGATGATCCCGCGTTTGTTGAGGAAGTCGAACCAGTCCATATCCTCATCCTCGGGCATCATCTCTTCACCCACGTCCAGATAGCCGTGCTTGGTCCATTCCCCCTTGGGACGCGACCCGCCGAGAAATTCGTAATAGGCATTGATCGGACCACGGATTGTGTTCTCCGCTTCTTCCATGCTTTCACCGACATAAAACGCTGTGCAGACACCAACGCCCTCGCCTAGGCTTACCTCGCGCCCTTCGCGTTGCGACAGGGCCTGGCGGTAGGGCTCCCAACAGGTCTGCGTCGCCTTGGGCCCCGCCGCCATCGAGATCACCCCCCAACCGCGCTCTCCGGCCAGTTTGAAGGTGGGCGGCGCATTCGACATCAGCCAGACTGGCGGATGAGGGTTGGAATAGGGGCGTGGATGCACATACATCGCTTTGTATTCGCCATCTTCATCGTGATAACGCGGGTCCAGAGGGTCAAAGAACCGGTTGGTCTCTTTCCAGCCGGGCACAGGGAACTGATAGAATTCACCGTGATGGGTGAAAGCCTCATTGGTCCAGGCTTTCAGGATGATCTCCAGACTCTCCTGATACAGCCGCATGACCTTGGCATTGTCGCGCCGGTCCGCGTCCTTGTTGAACTGGATGGTCGAGCGCTCATTGATGCCTTTGGCGACGCCGAAATCAAAACGACCCAGTGTCATGTTGTCAAGCATTGCAGCATCTTCAGCGACACGTAGCGGGTGCCAATCGGGCAGGATGATCGGCGCCGTGCCTACCCGTAGTTTCTTGCAATGCGCGGCCACGTGAGTCCCCATCTGGATCGGGTTGGGCGGCGCATTCATATACCCGTTATGTGCAAAATGATGCTCGGTGAACCATGCGGTTGTGAAACCCGCCTCTTCGGCCAACGAACACTGTTCGAGGATCATTTCCAGCGTACGCGTCCATGGAATCGTCTCACCGGGGCTAAAATTCGCAATCAAATCAAAGCGCATAACATCCTCCCTGCCGGTGGAAAATCAGTTGATTTTCTCTCGTCTTTTCAACTAAGTTGATTTACGCTCGAAAAGTCAACTAAAATCATCTATTCTGAAGTCATGAAAAGTGACGTGTCCCAGACCGACGCCCAAAGGCTCGGCAGTGAAATTCGCGAAGTGCGCAATGCGCGTGGACTGACCTTGCAGCACCTTTCCGAGGTGGTGTCGTGTTCCAAAGCCTATCTCAGCCGGATTGAGCTTGGGACGGCCAAGGTGTCGGACGACCTGCTTGGCGAAATCAGCGATGCGCTTGCAGTTGACCCCAATTGGTTCTTTCCCAAACAGGAAGGCAACGGTCCGCTTGAGCGAAAACACGTCGTGCGACGCGAGAACCGCCGGGCGCTGTCTGCGATGTATACGCGCTCAACAGATGAATTGGGCTTTGAGGACGAATTGCTTTCCAGCACCTTGTCCGGCCAGTGCTATTTGATCCTTTCACGATTCCGTCCCGGCGCAGGACAACCGCCCGAGCCGCTCGAAGGGTACTCCTTTGAAGGTGAACAACACGCCATCGTCCTTAGCGGCGAAGTTGAGCTGCGACTTGGGGAAGAGGTCATTTTCTTGCGCGAAGGGGACAGTTTTTCCTATCCCTCCATGATCGCCCACCGCTTTCGCAACAAGACCGAAAAAGAGGCTACAATGATTTGGGCGATGTCGCCGATCCGTATCACGTGGTGACGGTTGGCCTGCTATTGCTAATGCAAGAACTACTTTTGTGTATGGCGCACTAAAAACGACCCGTTACTTGCGTTGCCATTTTGACCGTGTTGCTTGTTCTTCAATGCAACAAATAACTGCTGTGCTGTCCAACATCCTGATCTGGCATGACAGATTCACGCCGAGGCCAGTTGTTTGGTTGATAGAAAAGATAATCGGTTTTTTCACAACATCTGCCCCTCGATCAAACTCGGATTGCGCACGCGCAACGAAAGTCTGGTTTGGCGGGCTGCAGCACAGAATTAAAGCAACAGAATGAACGGCAGGAATGTGCCGCACTTATCAAAATCCACATATTGGAGTAGTCTTTTCCGATAGCGTATCCGGGTTTGAAATCGAAGATGGAAAAAGTACTGGGCTTTGGCGGGTTTTTCTTCAGGGCAAACGAGCCCGTCGACTTGGCGGCATGGTATCGTGACAATTTGGGCATTGATCTCGTACCAAACGACTATGAAACACCGTGTTGGAAGCAAGAAGCAGGTGAGACTGTATTCGCCCCGTTCGAAAAAGTGACAGAGTATTTCGGGAACCAAGAAAAGGCATTTATGCTGAATTTTCGTGTTCGCGACATTGAGAAAATGATTGCACAACTCGAGTCTAAGGGTGTTGAAGTCCGTCGCGATCCAGATTCACCTTATCCAAATGGCAAGTTCGCGTGGCTCAATGATCCAGAAGGAAACCCAATTGAGCTTTGGGAACCCGCCTAGCATTCGATTAGCATCTCGGTTTTCCAAGTGACTATCTTGCGACGTTGCATTGTGGACCGGTTGTAGGATTTGCATGTCCTCGCGCGTCCTTGCACCATGTGAATGAAGCATGGAGGCGAAAATGATATACGCAATCACGATTTATGGGGAGCCGGGCGTATTCGAAGCGCTGCCCAAAGATCGCCAGAACGAAGTGATGTCGGGCCATGGCGCATTGCAATCGGCGCTATCAGAGCGCGGGGAGTTCGTGTCGATGAAATTGATGCCGCCGACCTCTGCCGTGATGGTCGAGCCTGCTCCAACCGAAGGCTCAGCGCCTTTGATCACCGACGGTCCATTCGCCGAGACCAAGGAGAACTTCCTTGGATTTTATGCTGCTGAATTCGAAGACCTTGATGAGGCATTGGAATACGCGAAAATGATCTCATCCCCTGTAGCAAGGCTTGAGGTGCGACCGGTGGCCTGGGCTGGCGGCGTGATCTCGTCGGAATAGAACATGTCGGACTGGCTCGAGGCCACTTTCACCCTGCACCGACCGCGTGCGCTTGCTGCCCTGATCCGGATGTTTCGGGACATCGATATTGCGGAAGAGGCGTTTGCCGATGCCTGCCTGAAGGCGCTGACAGTTTGGACAAATGATGGTGAACCTCGTGACCCGTTAGCATGGTTGCTGACGACTGCACGCAACTCTGGCCTTGATCATGTGCGCAAATCACAACGCCGCGCCGCAATCCTGTCGCGTCATATGGAGGAGTTTAAACCGGTGCCTGCCGAAACCCCGGATCCTGACGAAATGCGCGATGATGTTTTGCGGCTTCTGTTCATCTGCTGCCATCCGGAACTCGAGCGGCGGGATCAGATTGCCATTGCACTGCGCGTGGTCCTAGGGTTGAGCGTAGACGAAATTGCGAGTGGATTTCTCATCAAGCCCAAGACTATGGAACAGCGGATCACCCGTGCCAAAAAGAAGATAGCGAGCAATCCGGTTGCCTTCAAAACACCCAGTCCGGCTGAGCGGGGTGCGCGCTTGGGTGAAGTTTCTCTGATGGTTTACTTGATGTTTAGCGAAGGGTGGTCAACCTCGGCCGGTCCAAAGCAAATCAAATTTACCTTGTGTGAAGAGGCGATCCGTCTGGCCCGTCTACTAGCGGCGCTATTTCCAGCGATGGGGGAACAGGCCGCATTGCTGGCGCTATTGCTATTTCAACACGCAAGGCGGCGTGCGCGTATTGATCCAGAAGGCAAGCTTGTCGCGCTGGACGATCAGGATCGCAGTCTTTGGGATCGTGCGAACATCGCCGAGGCGACGGGTCTTTTGCAAAAGGCCCACCGGACGGGACATCAGGGTGTTTATATTATTCAGGCTGCAATCGCAGCGACACATGCCCATGCGGCCTCGGTTGATCACACGGACTGGGCATCGATCGAAAGTCATTACGCCGCTCTCTATGCATTGCAGCCAACGCCTGTTGTCCGACTTAACCAGATTGCAGCACAGGCCAAGCTGCACGGTCCGGATTATGCGCTAGAGGCGATGGAGCCTTTGGCACAGGAGTTGTCCACTTATCGCTGGTACCACGCGATGCGCGGCGGGCTTTTACAAGAAACAGGTGAGCATCATGCCGCGATTGCCGCTTTCGAAACGGTGATGACGCTCAGACCAACTGCGCCCGAACGTGTTGCGATCACTGAAAAAATTGAGATCTGCCAAGAAAGTTTACGCGACGTGTAGGGATCGCTGGGCTTCGCGCGTCCTTGTATCAGACCCGTATGTGGCGGGCGTAACCAAGGGAGAAGCACATGAGTATTCTTGAGATGACCACCGTCGGGAACTCCGGCTGGATCGGACATTCCGGCCCAGATCAGGGCAAAGCCAAATCGTTTTATCAGGAGGTGCTTGGCTGGACGATCAACGACATGCCCATGCAGGACGGATCAGGCTATTCAGCCGCCGTTGTTGGCGAAACCGCAATTGGTGGCTTTTCGCCAATGCCCGAAGATCATGGCAGTTGGACGATCTTTTTTACCGTGGCTGACGTGGACGCCAGCGTCGCCAAAGCTGAGGCCAAGGGTGCCGCGATTGTTCAGCCTGCTATGGATATGCCGGGAGTCGGTCGCATGGCCACGCTGACTGATCCACAAGGGGCACGGTTCGCGCTGATCACTTACGAAAGCATGGCGTCTTAAGCGAGATCAGAAAGGAGGCATCACATGGAACAGTTTCCGCAGATCGCGCTGGTTGTCACTGCCATTTTTGTTTTGATGAGCATTCCGATGGCGATTGCCGTTGGTGTTCGTCGCACCAAGACCGGGATCTCTTTGCTGCATGGTGAGGATGAAAGCTTACTGCGGCTGATGCGGGCGCATGGGAACTTCATCGAATACGTGCCACTTGCATTGTTGGCCTTAGCAGGGGCCGAGATCGCGGGAACTGCACCCTGGCTGGTCGCTGCCTGCGGTGGCGTGCTGCTGCTTGCCCGCCTCATTCACTATTTCAGCCTCAGCACTTCGGTGAATGGCAAGGGGCGCGCGGTTGGGGCGGCGCTGACGACTATGGCAATGCTGGTGCTTGCGCTGGCGATCCTTTGGCAGCTTTGGATCGGCAGCTGATGCCAGTGGATGAAACACTTAACACCCGCATGCGAGACGCTCTGGCCACGCATGTGGGCATTTCCGAAAAGCGGATGATGGGCGGCCTGTGCTTTTTTTTGAACGGTAACATGCTTTGTGGTGCACGCAGACATCAGGATGGCGTGGGCCGGTTCATGTTCAGGGTGGGAAAGGTGAACGAGCCTGCGGCATTGCAGGACCCCACGGCCCACGCTGTGGTTCACGGAACCCGCAAGCTGGGTGGTTTTGTCCGTGTGGACGAAGCAGATTGCAATGACGCTGCTTTGTTGCGGTGGCTGCACCTGTGCCTCGAGCATGCCGCGGCGCTGCCCAAGAAAGACTGAATGGAGGATCTTATGGCCCAATTCGATTGCTTTGCTGCCGAGGCAGTAGGCTTCCTGCAAGAACTGAAGGCCAACAATACCAAGCACTGGTTTGCAGCGAACAAGTCGACGTATGAGACCTACATTAAGTCACGCAGCAAGCTGTTCGCCGAAGAGATTGAGTTGGCGCTACGTGACCTTACTGGGCAAGATCACGGCAGCAAGATCTTTCGAATTCACCGAGATGTTCGGTTTTCCAAAGACAAGACACCCTATAACGCGCACCTGCACCTCGCGTTCATACCGACAGGGCAAGCGGTACAGCCGCCTATGTGGTTCTTTGGCCTTTCCCCAGAAAAGCTTTCCCTCGGCTGTGGGGTTTTTCAGTATGAAAAAGGATCGTTGGACGCATTCCGCGACGCCATGGTGGGACCCTTGGGGGCAGAGTTAATGCAGACCACCACAGAGTTGCGAGAACGGGGTTACAGGATCGGTGAGCCGGAGTTGAAGCGCGTTCCCTCCGGTTTTGACAAAGACCACCCCCATGAGGAAGCGTTGCGGCGCAAGGGCTTTGCAGTTTGGATGGATACCGAGACCCCAGCCTTTGTTTTAAAGTCGAATCTGACGGAACGAACAACTGCCGAGTTCGCCAAACTGAGGCCGGTGTTTCAACTGCTTTCTCGGATCAAGTGACCCCACTATTGCGAACGCAGCGAATGGCGGCTTTGACGGGCGCACCGCAACTTGGTTCCGATTGGATGAATGACCGCAACGGGCCGCTCGGCACAGCGCCAAGCTGGTGCTTAAATAAATCCCGGCCTCAATCGGCTGATCACCAAGCGGGTATATCCAGATTCTTGGTGTACTGAAAGCGCATCTCGAAGTGCTAAGTTTCGATCGGCTTGTCGGGTAGTCCAATCGCTTCTCGAACAGCTTTGGGCAACTTTAAGTTCGGTGCAAGCACATCCGGCTTACCCGACGCGATTTCTGCCGACTGATTAGCTTCAACCGCTTCCCTGTCGTTTCCGGATTCCCTGAGTATCCAGGCTTTGACAAGCCAGAAGTGCCGACAAGTTGGCCGCAGTTCGGTTGCTTCCGTAATTGCTGAAAGCGCAAGATCAGCCTGTCCTGCCATCATCCGCGAAACTGCAAGCGGATAAAGTCGGTATGGTAGATAGGGATCGTCTTCGGAGCGGACCGCTGCCTCTGTCAATGAGTTGCAAGCGGCTTCCCAATTGCCAGCGATGAGCTCGATGTACCCACGAGCTTCTATTCCAAGCGCATAGCCAGGATTAAGCTGGGTCAGCCGTTCAATGTCCTTCCTTGCCCCTTCAACGTCACCTTTAAGGCGTGCACGTATCAGCGCCCGAACATACCTAGGGTAATCGGATCGCGGTGAAAGCTGAACGGCCTTGTAAGAGTTTTCCGTAATACGTTTCAGCAGATCTGTATCTGCATTCCTGTAATGCGCATCCAGCATGCACATCTGAGCTTCGCTCCACATCGCTAGCCCGGATGCGTTCTGCAGGTCGAGGCGTAGTGCCCGCTCCAAAAGGTTCACCGCGCGAAGATAGTCCGCAATCGTGGTGCGATAGATCAGTAGTGCCGCGCGAGTCCTCAATTCGCTGGCGCTTAACTGATCATCAGGTAAATCGGCCAATCGTTCGCCGTCAAATGCATTGATCTGAAGTCGCAACGCGTCCGAGAGCTGTTCAGCGGCCCGGTCCGAGACCTCAAACAGATCCTGCGCATCCCCTTCGATTACCCGCGACCATGTAACCTGCCCATCGCTGCGGCGAACAAGGCTGCAGGTGATCCTTGCAATCGTTCCACGGGACCGGAGCCGACACCTAAGGCTATATGTCGCATCAGACTCGGCAGCTTCGTCCGCAGCAAGAACCCTGACGCCGGTACGTCGCGATAGGGTGTGGACAAGTTGATCTTGTAAATCAGCTGCGGCTTCGCGTGTCTCGCGGATATCAGGTGCCGCTTTCACATCTTCGACCGCAATGACTGGCACAGCATCGATGCGTCTCGTCTGTTGATTGGATGGCCGCCATTGATATCCGGTTACCGGAAACGCGACATTTTTGAGTTGAAATGTACCGGCGTCACTAAAGCCTATTGCAAGTCTTTCATCCAACTGTCTGCGTAGGTCTTCCGAAATCATCATGCCGCCAGGCGGTGCCTCGGTCTGAAGGCGCGCGGTAATGTTTATGCCGGCGCCATACATATCTGCTTCATCTTCGACGATCTCGCCGAGATGAACGGCGATCCTGAGTTGGATACTTTCGTGAATGGCCAACGCCGATTGTACCGACTGACCTGTCTCGACCGCATCCGTTACCGAGGGAAACGCGAATATCCAACCATCGCCCAGACGCTTCAGAACTTCGCCGCCACGCTTTATGGCTTCAGGTTCCAACCACTTTTGTCTGAGTTCACGGATCAATTCGATAGCACCCGCCTGGTCAGATCCCATCGCAGACGTGTAGTCGACCATATCGGCCATCAGGATTACAGCAAGACGGCGTCTCATGAGGGCAACTTAGTCGGTCGCATAGATGTTGTCATGCTTGGTCAACATCCGAGGCACAGACAAACGCGCTCTCGCCAATCCGAGCACAGGGTTTGCGACACACCCGGATTATGTCCATTTTCACGTCGATGGATGAATAACCCGAAACGGGAAATCCTCTGCTTTGCAGCGGTAAACGCGTTGCGTCTGGGAGCAAATGCTGTGTGAGCAAGCATCCGTAAAGACAACGGCTAACCAACAATATCAGCCGCAAGTATGGCTGCCAGATGTCGTTCCAAACAAAAATCCTCCCGCGGTTCTATTGTAAAGGAGTGTCTAAGGGATATCAGGGGCTTCGCGTACAAAACGGTCAGACCACGTCTCGGAAGTCGGCCGCACGATAAGGAACAATCAGTTCAGAAATCGGCGCCAGGAAACCGCGTTTGCGAAACGGGTCCGCACTCATGTCGAGTAGGAGTTCATCGTGATAGTGGCACATGTGAAGCAGAAGTGTGGCGGAACGTGCTGGCCCTTCTGGCATCCAGGATTGTTTCCAGGACTTGAGCGCATCGATATCGCTTTGCATGACCTCAGCATCCGGTAGGAGCACACGACCTGCAACGACTTCCGCAAGCCATTTGGCCTGAAGCGCGAAGGTCGTCACACTCATGAAGGAGGACGCCCGACCCACGAATGCAAGGTTTGACACCGAGGGGTGCAGGACATGGCGGTATAAATAGAACCCATCCGGCCCATCATCCAAAGAGTTGAGTATCGACTTCGGTAGATATGGGTAGCCGGTCTTCCAGCCCGTGCCGAAGACCACGCAATCGACCTCAAGAGAATCCCCGTCCGCAAGGTCGATCCCGTTGGAAGAGAATGCACTCACACCTGTTCGATGCGCAGAAATCTTACCTGACCGGATAGAGTTGATGAGCTCCGGACGTGGAACCATGGTCACTTCCGTAAACGCGTCGAATTCGACAGGCGTCTCAGGCATCAGGGTCTCACCACGCGCGATTTGCATTCGCAATCGTTGCTGGGTACTGAGCAGCAGTTCTACGACACGCCAGAACAGCCAGGGCAACGGATATCCTATTGAGTGGATAGCGCGCACGATTGGGCTGGGCCTGACATACGGAGGGATCAGGGCTGCAACAAGGCGTGTAAGCATTCCCCATTTGAAGGGAAGAACACCCAGCAATTTGCGCGGTACAGGCCAGTGTGCGGTTCGGAAAACGAGGTGAACCTTTTCCGCGACACCCACAGCCGAACCCGCTATATCTGTGGCACTTTTTCCGTAACCGATTACAGCGACACGATGGTCTTTGAGTTGCGATATGTCTTTGATTTCGCTCGCGTGAAGGACTTCTCCTCCAAAATCTTCACGTTTGGGAATGTTCGGGACATTTGGTGTCTCTGAATAGAGCCCGGCTGCAACGACAACGAGATCGGCCTCAATACTTTCAGAACTTCCGGAACCATCAACCTCAAGTGACCACCGGTCACCTTTGCGCTCAATCATGGTGACGCGGGTGCCTAACCGTAGGCACTCTCGTATTCCGAAATGATCGCAATAATCCTCCAGATACTCCTGAAAGACTGGCCCCGGAGTGAAATGAGACGCTTCTTCGGAAAGCGGAAAATCCGGGAACTCGTACAGGTCCTTTTGCACCTGAACGCCAAAATCGTGGTAGCCATCAGCCCAGACACCGCCTAGGTACGGGTTGCGATCAAAAATCTTGCAGTGGACGCCGACCTTCGTCAGGCATTTTGCAGTAGCAAGCCCAGACACCCCCGCACCAATGATAGCGGCGGTTTTGACTTCCCCCACTATCATGCCTCGGATCCCCGTCGCAAAATTCGCGATAAGCCCAAGAGAACAACGCCCAGAAGCCAGAGCGCCAGAACATAGGCTCCGAACACAGTCCAAAGCGCCCATACCCACAGGCCTTGCCAAATTGTCTTGGCTTGATTTAACCCGGTCTGACCGAGGCGAGAACGCAAAATGAACAACATATTGAGCAATCCAATGGCAGCGCCGATTGCTGTTCCAATCCAAAAGAAATCGCCCATAACATCCCCCCAAGGCGATACCAGGATATCACGAAATCACAGTTTTAGATAGCAAGGCGGCCATTAGCGCTTTGGAAATCACAGACGGCATCAGAGTCGCCGCTGCCGTCATGCCCCTGAGAATCCGTTCAAAATCTAAGCTTGCCCGCTCATACCAAGATTGTCGCTACAGCCTGTTTCAATGGGCTATTGGAGGAAGCCGCACCGCTGCACCTGATAGCGAGATAAGTGTCGGGAAGGGGCACGTCGACAAACTTTGCAAAATCCGCTTTCTGCGCACAGCGACAAAAAACGCCGCCAAAACTTCATCGTGTCGAATGTCTCAAAGGTCCGCAGACTGTGAGTTACCGTTCTACAGGATTTTGCACGCGCGACGAACGGCAGCTATGCGGGCTGCGACTGCAGCATCGAGACAAGCCGATGGATGTCGGCTTTGGGCCGGAGCATTTTTGCATCAGGCATCCGTCATATGCTGGACCAGTGCGGTCAGCTGTCTGTCGCCGTAGCCATCGTCCCAAGCCGTTTTGGTGCGGTCGTGCATCAACTGGATGAATTCAGCGGGCGCCTTAAGTGAGTGATAGGTCTTCAACGCGTCCTCTTGCGCCATCGCGTAAACCTTCAGGGAGGCTTCCGCACTGTCGTAATCCTCAACCGGAACAGTTCTGGTAAAGAGGTCATGGTAGTCATTGACCAATTTGATTGTAGCAGGGAGTTGGTCGACATAAACCTGCATCGGGATGCCCGCTTTCTGGCAGACAAGTGCACCGTAGATCATTCCGAACATGAACCCCTGCCGAACCGTGAAGAGGCCGGCAAAGAGCGCGGCAAGTGCCGCTGGTTTCTCTCCAACATGGGCGGACTTTCCACCCAATTCTCTGATGATATTGCCATAGCGGCCCCAAGTTCCGGCACTGCCCACCGTAAGGATTGTGGTTTCGTCACCACCAATGCCGGAAGGGTAGGCATTGATCATGCCCAGCATGTAGCCAGCCCCTTTTCCCTGAAGGATAGCGACCAGTCTATCGGCATCCGAGGTATCGCCCGTGCTCATGTCACAGATGGTCTTTCCCTCGAGCGAGACGCTTAGCCCGTTGACCAGTTCAATAGTCTCTCTGTGGCTCTTGACACAGATGATGACAAAATCAGACACCGCAATGGCATCATTCGGTGAAGAGCAGATCGTGGCTCCAGCCTCGGCAAAAACCACTGCCTTTGCCGACGTGCGGTTCCAAACGCTGACATCGTGGCCTGCCTTGTGCAAGCAATGCGCTAGTGCTGAGCCCATATTGCCCAGTCCCAAAACAGCAATTTCCATAATGTTTGCCTCGTGTGGTCGCCAATGAATTAATGCACCAGCATGCGGCGGCACCGGAGGATCACATAGTTGTAAATTTTTATATATTGTTAGATGATCTTACTTATGGATTGGCGCGCGCTTCCCTCTTTGACATCTCTCAGAGCCTTCGCCGCTGCTGCCGAGTTTCGAAATCTGACCCGGGCGGCAGAGGCGCTGAACGTGACCCATTCCGCAGTCAGCCAGCAAATCCGCGGGCTCGAACAACATCTCGGCACTCGGCTTATCACACGTACCCGACACGGCATTTCTCTGACATCGCAAGGCGAATTCCTGTCGGCTGGCCTGCTTAAAGCCTTCGCTGAAATGGCCTCCTTGACCGAGAGCATGTCGAGTGCAGAGTCGGTTCGACCGTTGGTGGTCAGTGCGACTCCGATGTTTTCAAGCGCGTTCCTCATGCCGCGTCTGTCGACATTTATTAACGAATTCCCCAATATCGAATTGAGGATCGATTCAACGATCCAGGCTGTCGATCTCAAGCCGGGCGGGGTTGATATGGCCATCCGATACGGAACGGGTCGCTGGCAAGGGCTTGTCTCGCAGATACTGCTGCCAGGCTGTCTAACGGTCGTCGCGTCCCGCGAACTAATCGGAAACCGGGTGCTCACGAATCCCTTAGAATTGCTAGATTTCACGCTTCTTCAGGAGCAAGCGTCAGTCGAGTTTGACCTGTGGTTAGAAAAGGTCGGAGTTGCGACTGACGCCGACCGGAGAGTTGTCCGCGTGCCGGGCAATATGCTGCTGGATGGCATCCGTCGCGGTGATGGTATCGGGGCGACGGTCCCGGCTTTTGTTTCTGACGAGTTGAAGTCGGGACAACTTGTGGCGCTGTTCGACGATCCAATACCTCAGATCGGCTACTACCTTGTCACTTTGCCCGGCCCGGTTCGACCGGCGGCAAAGCTGTTCATGCAGTGGCTCTCGAAATCAATTACCGAATATGAGAAAAGCCTTTTCCGATGGACGCCTTCTCACTTGCTGTAGGCAATTAAGAGCACCGACTAGAGTCAAATTAGGTCTGACTTGCCGTACATGACTGTGCGAACAGTGCGTAAATTGGTGCCGGATATGGTCATGTTCCCGCAACTTGGCGTTCATAATCCGCGCCATCATACCAACCGAGCGATTTGGTGACCTTCAGGTTGTCGTCTAGGTCCCATTCTTCCCAGCCCGAGAAACGAACGTGGTTACCGGTTTCTTTATGATGGCCTT
This sequence comes from Ruegeria sp. YTSC004, assembly GCF_059609805.1. Classification (NCBI taxonomy): domain Bacteria; kingdom Pseudomonadati; phylum Pseudomonadota; class Alphaproteobacteria; order Rhodobacterales; family Roseobacteraceae; genus Ruegeria; species Ruegeria sp. YTSC004. The sequence continues at coordinate 1,542 of NZ_JBXWMJ010000014.1, read as the reverse complement.
CGAAAGTCCACGCATAGACCATGTGGTGATCGGCGACGAGAACCGTGTCTAGGTTAAGAACGAGGTCTGGGAAGTCAGCCATAAATCCCGCCGCCATGTCGCCAATCTCGGTCCGGCTCTTCATTGGCTCGCCACCGTTCATTATCATTAATGTATGTTCAGCATATCTTCCCGCGACATCGCCTGACGCCCGGTTTGTCCAAGCAGCGCAGTGATCTTGTGCCATGCGGCGGGCGGTTTGCACATCAGGTGTCATCTATATCTGCATGTCCTAAAAGTCGCGAAAATATATGGTTGCAGAAACGTTAATCGGACCTCTCAAAGCAATCAAGTTTGCTTAACATCGCTTCTCAACGACGGCAGGCTTGTTCGCCTCACGGCCATCCGCTTGTTGAAATTGCGGCGTTTTATACGAACGACAGTTCTCGGAAAGCCGATGGGTGAACTCTTAGAGATATCTAATGTCGGCTGTGGGCCGTCGACGAAGACGGCCCTGCGAAGTTAAATTTCAATGGCTTCAGCGATGGCCAGAGCATCCTCTAGTTCAACACCTAGGTACCGGACTGTACTGTCCATCTTTGTGTGTCCGAGAAGTAGTTGCACTGCCCGAAGGTTGCCCGTCTTTTTGTAGATCTGGGTGACCTTTGTTCTTCGCATTGAATGAGTACCGTAAGCACTCGCTTCGAGACCGATCGAAGTGACCCACTCGCGGACGATCCGCGCATATTGGCGGGTTGAGATGTGCAGTCGCTCATGGAAGCGACCTGGCCACAAATATTCTGACCCGACCATTAGCTCATCCTCCATCCATTTCTCAACGGAAGCTCGCGTACCTTCGGAAACCTCAAAGCGAACAGGTTTCTGCGTTTTGCTTTGCAGTACCGAGGCACGTTCCTTGATTTGACCAGATGCCATCACATCGACGACTTTCATCTTCACGAGATCGCACCCCCGCAGCTTGCTGTCGATCGCCATATTGAACAGCGCTAGGTCGCGGTGGTTCTCGGCCAATTCAAGTCGAACACGGATCGCCCAGACATGCTTTGGCTTCAGCGGTCGTTTCTGACCCACGATGCGGCCCTTGTTCCATGCGGGGCGAAGTGCGCGAATGGCTGGTAGGTTTGGTGTTTCCATGACTGATCCTCCGATCCGCCATGCCCTCCCAAAACGACAACCCGACGTTGACGAGGCACCATATCACGGATTGCTGCGCAGCCTCTGAGGTCCGGAAGGAGCCCAAAATACAAAATGCTTCAACGCGCTTTAAGGTCAGCGATGCGCAGAAAGCGGACTTTGCAAAGTCGAGAATAAAGGTCCGTTATGGACGTTCCATCGCTGTCCTGGGATTTCCTGGTATCGGTCGGGTGGCCGTTGTTACAGTATGTTTAGAAGCTTTGAATACCCAGCGTTCAAAACAAGAGCCGCAAGTGTCCCTGTTATCGTCGCCGGTATACTCTGCTTCCAGGTATCGAACACTAGATGGCAGAATATCGCTCCGACAGATGTGCAGAGCAACGCAAGTGCTCCTAGCGGCCCGATCCA
>NZ_JBXWMJ010000013.1:0-137572 GCF_059609805.1 Ruegeria sp. YTSC004 | reverse complement strand
TGATGTCCAACATCGGGGGTGCCTTCCGATGTCGAACGTTCACCCCGTTTCTGGTCCAACTGTGACGGTTGGGTCAGATTCGTGTGACGTTCAATAGTAAATGTGGAACGTCACTGATATTTGACTCAATCGACGGCCAAAACCTCATTAAATCGGTCAATCACGTCATTCATTTCTGACCCAAACGTCAAGCATTTGTGACCCAAAAAGAATTGCGGCCGTTTGACCAGATCAAGGAAAGGATTTGTCTTTATGGACGGGCTATGAACAAAACCTCCCCTCGCGTCCTCAGAACCGAGGGCGGCTTGGCGTGACTTTTGACAACAGCGGAAAATACCTAAGTTTGGCAGTTAAACAAATCTGTTCAAATAATTCTCTAGTATTTCCTGGCGTCCAGATTGCGGCTCTGGGTTTATTCCGTCACTTAAAACGCGAGCGAAAATTTCATCCAGGCTGCTGCTTAACATGGACTCCGCTTTTGGAGATTTCCAACCGGAATACCGTTGCGAAAGCGCGTTTTCCAAACCTCCATCTTCAATCATTGCAGCCGCTGCTTTCAAACCGCGCGCGCATATGTCCATTCCACCGATATGAGCCGCCACCAGATCGACGGCGTCAATCGATTGTCGGCGAATTTTGGCGTCGAAATTAGTGCCACCGGTGGTAAAACCACCGGCCTTCAAGATGTAATAGTAAGCTAGGGCAACTTCCGGTGTATTGTTCGGGAATTGGTCTGTATCCCATCCAGACTGATAGTCGTTGCGGTTCATATCAATCGAACCCAGCATCCCTTCTGCGGCCGCGACCGCAATTTCATGCTCAAAGCTATGCCCAGCAAGAATCGCATGGCCCTGCTCGAGATTCAGTTTCACTTCGTTCTCCAACCCGTACTTCCTGAGAAATCCGATGCAAGTAGCTGCGTCATAGTCGTATTGGTGCTTGGAAGGCTCCTGAGGTTTCGGTTCTACAAGAATTGTACCTTTGAACCCGATCTTGTGCTTGTACTCTACGACCATGTTTAAAAATCGGCCCATGTGGTCCAGTTCGGTTTTCAGATCCGTGTTCAGCAGGGTCTCATAGCCTTCACGTCCGCCCCAAAGAACATAGTTTTCGCCGCCAAGCTTGTGGGTCGCGTCGATACAGGATTTTACTGTCGCTGCGGCGTATGCAAAAACGTCAGGGTCTGGATTAGTACTGGCGCCGGACATCCAGCGACGATGGCTAAACATATTGGCCGTACCCCAAAGAAGCTTGGTGCCTGAAACCTGCATCTTTTCACCGATGTAATTGGTGATCTCTTCCAAGGCATTGAGGTTTTCAGCAAAGTTGCCTTGCTCGGGACGGATGTCAGCGTCGTGCCAGCAAAAATAGGGTTGACCCAAAAGTTCAAACATCTCGAAAGCGATATCGGCCTTCATGCGGGCCCGTCCCATGTCGTCCTGCGGATGCCATGGGCGCTCCAGGGTGGGTCCTCCAAAGGGATCCCCCCCTTCCCATGCAAAGGAATGCCACCAGGCCACTGCAAACCTCAGATGGTCTTCCATGCGTTTACCCAAAATCACTTCATCGGGGTTGTAATGCCGGAAGGCCATTGGGTTTTGACTATCCACGCCCTCATATTGGATCCGTTCGATCCCATTGAAAAATCCGCTTGTCATACCTGACCCTATTCTGCTTTTTGCGTTGGCTGTTTGCCGAGAATGATCATCGACAAAAGGTCGTCATCAGTGACGTCTGCGATATCGACCGTGCCAACCAGTTTTCCGTTCTTCATGACCGATGCGCGGTCGCACAGTTCCATGACGGCATGCACGTCATGATCGATCAGGAATATCCCAATGCCTTGCGCCTTTAGCTGGTGGATCAAATCCGCCACCATCTGAGTTTCATGCGGCCCAAGCGCTGCTGTCGGCTCATCCATGATCAAAATACGTGCGTTGAAGTAGACAGCCCGAGCGATCGCCACTGATTGTCTTTGCCCCCCTGACAAGGCGGAAACCGGATCATTGAACTTCTGAAAGTTCGGGTTGAGCTGCGCCATGATTTTTCGGCACTCGGCCTCCATGGCTGCGTCGTTGACCAAACCAAAAGGCGTCGTCATCTCGCGCCCCAGGAACAGGTTTGATGTCGCGTCCAGATTGTCGGCCAAGGCGAGCGTCTGATATATCGTTTCGATATTGTTTGCCCGGGCGTCACGGGGATTGCCAATCTCGACCGGCTTGCCATCGATCAGGATCTCGCCGTGATCCATCTGATAGGCACCGGACAATACTTTGATCAACGTGGACTTTCCGGCCCCGTTATGGCCAAGTAGACCAACGACTTCACCCGGATAGAGATCGACCGACACATGGTCGACGGCCTTGACCCCACCAAAGGAAATCGAGATATCGCGCATCTCGACCAACGGCGGCGCGCCTGAACCGCGCCCGGTGCCGGAAGGTTTTTTCTGCATATCCTGTGCTTGCATCATTTTGCCCCCAGTCGTTTGCGATAAACGATGTCGATATAGACAGCCAACACGAGGACGCTGCCGACCACGATGTTCTGAAACGGCGCGTCAACGCCAACCATTGCCATGCCCGATTGCAGCGCCTGCATGATCAATGCGCCAAGGATCGCGCCATAGATAGTGCCGATGCCGCCGGACAATGCGGTTCCTCCGATCACTGCAGCGGCGATGACGCGCAGTTCGTCCAGCGTGCCAATGTCGTTTGAGTGGTTTGCCAGACGCGCCGAGGCGACCACAGCAGAAACGGCGCACAGGAAGCCCATAAGCGCAAAAATCTTCACGGTCAGCAGCCGAGTATTGATGCCAGAAAGCTCTGCCGCATCCGGGTTTCCGCCGGTGGCAAAGATGTAGCGTCCAAACCGGGTTTTTCGCGCCACAATTGTCAGCGTGACGGCCACGATAATCAGAATGAGGACAGAAATCGGTATGCCGTATCCTACAACCAGCTCCTCTGGCATTGTCTCGCCGCGCGCTTCGAACATACGTTGCAGCCGGCGCGTCGGAATGGCGTAGCTGTTTACGATGTAAACGTACCCAAGGATAGCAATTGCGATTATCCCGGCCAGAGTGGCCTCGGCCCAAACAGGTTTTACCGGGAAACCATGTGACGCTTTTGCGCGGCGACCACTCCACAACGCCCAGATCGCGATCGCGGTGGCGAACAACCCAAACAGCCAGCTTGTCGACGTGCCCAGTGTTCCGTTGGTCCCGCCAAACATCAGGAATGTACTATCCAGAGGACCAATCGTCTGGCCGCTGGTCAGATACCACGCCACGTTTCTCCACACCAGAAATCCACCAAGCGTGACGATGAAGGCTGGTATCGTCAGATAGCCGACCATCCAGCCATGAAACGCACCAATCAGTGTGCCGACAAACAGGCCAACAACAATTGTGATCGCCCAGGTTGCCGGATTGTTCAAACCCATCCCAAGTATTTGCGGCAAAAGCTCGGTTTGCGTCATAGCCATCACAGCCGAGGTTGTTGCCAGCAGCGCTCCTACCGACAAGTCGATGTGGCGAGTGACGATAATGAACACCATTCCGCACGCCATAATGGCCACTGAAACCGTCTGGATGGAGAGGTTGAACAGGTTCCGAGGCGTCAAGAACCGTCCGTCCGTGAAGATGTTGAACCCGATACACAGGATGACAAATGCGCCGATCATTCCTAAAAGCCGCATATCCAGTTCCAGTTGCTGGAACAGGCTGGGTTTCGCTTTTTCAGGTATCGGCTGAGACGAAGTTTCGGTCATTTCCGATCTTTCATATTCAGCATTTGCCCCAGGCCCAGACTAAGAGGCCTAGGGCTGAGTGATTTAGTTACAAGGGGCAGGTCCGTTTTCAACGCCCTGGCAAAGATCTTCCAGCGGGATCCATCCGGCATCAACAACCACGGACAAGTTGCTCTTAGTGATTGGAACAGGCGCTAGGAAAACCGAGTTCATCTCGGTTCCACCCGGTGACGTCCAGCTCACTGCACCTTCGACATCAGTAGGGCTTGTCCCACCGCTCAACGCAACAGCAATTTCGCCAGCGGCCTTTCCAAGTTCGCGAGCATCCTTCCAAACCGAAACCGTCTGAGTTCCCAATGCGACACGGTTCAATGCTGCGTGGTCGCCGTCCTGACCGGAAACCGGAATGCCTTCCATGCCCTGCGCGGTCAGCGCAGCAACAACACCGCCTGCAGTACCGTCATTCGACGCAACGACTGCATCCACGTTGTTCTCGTTCGCGGTCAGGATTTGTTCCATGTTCCGCTGGGCGTTCGCGGGCAACCAGCCATCGGTATAGGCTTCACCAACGATTACGATGTCACCGCTGTCCACTGCTGCTCCGATAATTTCCTGCTGTCCACCCCGCAAGAAATCTGCGTTCGGATCAGTAGGAGAGCCCTTGATCATCACGTAGTTGCCTTTGGGCATGGCCTCAAAGACAGCCCGAGCCTGCATTCTGCCGACTTCCACATTGTCGAAAGTCAGATAGAACGCACGGTCATCCTCAATCAGGCGATCATAAGCAATGACCGGAATACCTTCGTCAGCCGCAGCCTGAACAGCCGGTCCGATTGCTTGCGCGTCTTGGGCCAAAATAATAAGCGCGTCTACACCTTGGGCGATCAGGCTTTCGATGTCCGATAGCTGCTTTGCGGAAGACGATTGCGCGTCCGCCGAGATGTACTCGGCACCCCCTGCTTCAAGCGCCGATTTAATAGCCGCCTCATCCGTTTTCCAACGCTCTTCCTGAAAGTTCGACCAGCTTACGCCAATTACTGGCTCTGCGAATGCGGTCGAAGCCAACAAAGTGGCCACAGCCGAAAAGCTGAGAATTCTCTTCATGATTTCCTCCCATTTGCCGAGCCATCGCATTTCGATTCGCGGCTCTCACAAATTTGAATACCATATTTATTTCAGCCAGTAAAATATTTACTCTACAAGAGGCAGGCAAATTCAAATAGATTGGACCAACAGCAAGATTCGCGAGGACAAGATGCTGAAAAGCAAAGCCTCTCCGGTTTCTTTGGAACAAAGAAATACGACCCGCCTGCGGGTATTGGAGCACATCAGAGCCAAAGGGTCCGTCTCGCGGATCGATATTGCATCCGCCTTGCAAACCAGCCCTGCGACCGTCACCGCTGCCACGGCTGATCTCATCTCGGCCGGGCTAGTCAAAGAGACTGAAAGCCAGGCACAGTCCAAGTCGGGGAAGAGAGGCAGACCCAGAGTATTGCTGCAATTGGACGGCCAGATGTATCTTGTAGCCGGTCTCAAGGTGGCTCGGCAAGTGATCTCGGTTATCTTGGTCGACTTTGAAGGAAACGAAGTCGCATCCCATAAATATGCTTTGGATCACGCCAGGATGTCGCCGCAAGAATTTGTATCGGCGATCCGCGAAGCTCTTGAAGAAACCTGCAATCAGATCGATCGTTCTGTCGCTCATTTGGCAGGTGTTTCTATCGGGGTGGCTGGACTGGTCGATGCAAACAAGAATTTTGTGCACTGGTCTTCTTCGATTACTAAGAGAAACATTGATTTTAGCCACTTGCTTTCAAATGCGCTGCCCTGCCCCGCATTCGTCGACAACGACGCCAATCTTGTCGCCAAGGCCGAACAGCTTTTTGGCTTGGGCAAGGGTTTAAAGAACTTCCTCGTTGTTACGATCGAACACGGTGTTGGCCTTGGCATCGTATTGGACGGCAAACTATACCGCGGAGAACGAGGTTGCGGCGCTGAGTTTGGGCACACCAAAGTTCAACTTGACGGGGCCCTATGCCAATGCGGGCAACGCGGGTGTCTAGAAGCCTATGTGGGCGACTATGCTTTGATCCGCGAGATGACGGTAACTGGTCATACCAACGACATGGACTCCATTTCCGACATTCATGACCGCGCCAACTCGGGTGACGCCAGAGCTTCGTCGGTGCTTGCCCGCGCAGGTCAGATGTTTGGCCTCGGGATTTCCAACCTGATCAACTTGTATGACCCAGAGTGCATTATCGTCTCGGGGGCACAAATGAGCTTTGAGCATTTGTGTTCCAACGAAGTTATGACCCGCATTCAAAGCGGCGTTGTGAATGTCGATGCACCTTTACCCCAGATCAAAGTTCATCACTGGGGTGACATGATGTGGGCCAAGGGGGCGGCAGCCTATGGAATTGAACAAATCTCAATTCTCAAGGTCAAGGAGCTGACGTCGAATGCGTCTTGAGTTTGCGATATTTGCGACTCTGGGCACAGTTGCGAATGCGGGCGCTGTTATTCCCCAGTTTACAAATGTGGAAGTACCAAAACATGTCTATGATGGCGGGTGGGAGCATTTTGTCGGCGGTGGTGTGGCCGTTTTCGATTGCAATGGGGACTCGCTGCCAGAACTATTTTTGGCTGGCGGTTCCAACCGATCTCAACTGTTCATCAATACCTCGAAGGAACAGATAGCATTTCAGGCAAAGACGCCTGAAGATCTTTCGCTGGCCGGTGTGACCGGCGCCTACCCTCTCGACTTTGATAGCGACGGGTTAGTAGATCTGGCGATTTTGCGTGTTGGCCCAGACCTGCTTCTTCGGGGCCATCCCGACTGCCAATTCAGCCCTTTTACTGAACTCGGGTTTCAGTCCGAGGATCACTGGACCACAGGGTTCTCGGCAACATGGGAAAGCGGGCAAGCTTTACCGACCTTGGCGTTTGGCACCTATGTTGATCGGTTTGATCCCGAAGGTCCCTTTGAATCCTGCGGCCCAACCCTTTTGTACCGTCCAGAAGGCGACTCGTATCGTGAGCCGCTGCATCTTGAGCCCGGCTACTGCTCACTTTCCATTTTGTTTTCGGACTGGGCCCGAACTGGCCGCGCAGATCTTCGCGTCAGCAACGACCGCCACTACTATGTTCGCGGCGGTCACGAGCAGTTATGGGCGATGGAACCTGAGCCTCGGCAATACTCAGAAGGCGAAGGCTGGCTTCCATTTTCGATCTGGGGAATGGGGATCGCCTCTCGGGACCTTACAGGAGATGGATTTCCCGAAGTTTATCTGACCTCTATGGGTGACCAGAAACTCCAGATTTTTGACCCAGTGACAAACGGCCCGACCTGGCGCGATGCAACTTACGAAAAGGGTACGACCGCTCATAGACCGCATATCGGCGGAGACGGAAGGCCATCCACCGGGTGGCACGCACAGTTTGGCGACGTCAACAACGACGGCCGGGACGATATATTCGTGGCCAAGGGAAACGTAGAACAGATGCCCGATGCGGCTCTGAACGACCCCAATAACCTACTACTACAGAACTCCGACGGTCAGTTTATTGAAGCTGCAGCAGATGCCGGCATCGCTTCGATGACTAAATCACGCGGCGCGGCCCTTGCCGACCTAAACAATGACGGTCAGTTGGATCTTGTTGTCGTCAACCGAGGTTCTGAGCTCGAAGTCAGCCAGAACTCTTCTCAGGGTGGCAACTGGCTATTAATTGATGTCACTCAGGATCAATCCAATCAATCAGCAATTGGTGGATTTATTGAAGTCAAAACCTCGCTGGGCGTTCAGACCCGCGAGCTCACAATCGGCGGCGGTCACGCTGGTGGTATCGCTGGGTTTCAGCATTTTGGACTTGGGAGTGAGGACCAGGTGCAGGTTCGTATGATCTGGCCGGATGGATCGAAAGGCGAGTGGTTGGACTATCAGCCCAACCAAATCATACGTCTTTACCGCTGATTACTTGTCGACCGGCAACCCGCTTGGAACTTGGTCGGGCACACCTAGCCGCTCTGCCGGGTCTTCAAGGCTTGCCAGAAATCTGAGAAGAGCGTCGATTTCCTGATCCGTCAGGCTTATTTTCGACAAGCCGTTGCTTTGGGCAATCGCCTCCACGTGCTGATGGTCCGACATTGCCCTTTGATCTTTGGGGCCCGGGAAGTCCGGCAATGCGGCCAACTCGATCGAGTAGTTTTCCAACGACGAAACCGCGTCCAGATGATGCCGTACGATGTCCTCAAGTTCGGCAAAAGCTCCGTTGTGTCCGTAAGGAGCTGTCAGTGTCACGTTACGCAAAGATGGCGTGCGGAAAGCAAACGCGTCGTCGGGATCACCGGTCACGCGAAGACGCCCGTCGTCCCTGACATGGTTTTCAAATCGCGCCGCCTTTCCCGGGCCGATCTGCGGCATTGCGATCGAATGAAACTTGTGATCCGTCTGAAACCAGCCCGAATGGCAGTTGCTGCAGCCAGCCTTTCCATAGAACAGGCCCATGCCAATTTCGGCCTCTTCTGACAATTCAGCCTCACCTCGCATCGCACGATCGAAGAGGCTGTTATCCGCGCGCCACTCGAACGCGATGAAGTCTGCGATTACGTTGGCAATTGCCGTGAACGTAACTCCATCATCCGGCGCTATATCCTCAAACCTCTGCTCGTACTCTGGAATGGCCGCAACACGTTCTGCAATCAGATCCCACGCACCGCCTTGCTGTGTAAGAAAGCCAAGGCGAACCGACTTGCTCACATCATTCTCAGAATAGTGACCCGCCATTTCGTCTGGCGACAAAACCGGGAACATGGCCTGTGCGGCCAGCGCTGAATTGAAACCAGACCGCATATGAGTACCCAACGGTGTTCTGATACCATCAGGTTGCGTTGGGTCTGCCTCTAGTCGCCCATCATGGAAAAACGTCGTGAACTCAGTGGCCCCGAGGTTCCAAAGCCCTGGTGAGTTTCGAGGAATACGTTGTTCCGGGGTATTCCCTGGGTCCAATGTCCGCTCTGGACCCAACCCAATTCCCCCTTCCCCTATACCAAGGGAAACACCGTCGGACGTGCCAAGCCTGGGATGATGACAGGTCGCGCAGCTGATATTCCTGTTGCCAGACAAGATCGGGTCATAGAACAGCAAACGCCCCAGCTCAGCACTTGCAAAGTCGGGTTCGAGGAACTCCGGCAGAGAACCAAGCGATTGGGCACGCGCACCACCCACCGCTGAGATTGTTGAGCCGATAATCAAGAATAGCGAAACTGCTCTCATGTCATTCCTCAGAAACTTCTAGAATAAGTTCCTGCCGATACGGATACTCCGGAGTATAGATGATTGAAGGAAACGACGAGATATTCGGTGCGTTGGGGTAACCCGATGGCTCGATACACACACCACGCGAAGTGCGCCGCAGTTTTGTCAGCTCATAGCCCGAATACACCTGTGCTCCCGGTTGGTCAGAGTAGACTGTCAACGCAAGGCCAGAAGGTGAAGTGAGCTCCGCCACCGGAGCCTTTGGGCCGCGATCATGATCAAAGCAAAAATAATGATCGATCCCTTCGGGAGCACTGCCAATCGTTTTGGGCTTTGAAAAATCCAACGCTTTGTCGGTGGTCGCAAGCACCCTGCCCGACGGGATACCCTGATCGTCGATTTTCAGATACCGATTTGAAGCGAGTCTAAGCTTGTGCCGATCTACGCCTTCCGAGGCGCCCAAAGTGTAGAAATTGTGTTGCGCAATGCTTATTGGCGTCGGCCGGTCAGGTTGTGCAGCTATTGAATATACCAAGCGTGGACCCAGCAGGCATATCCTGACCTCGAACCTGATCTCACCCGGAAAGCCGCCCTCACCGTCGCGAGAAACATAGCTCAGAAAGACTTCGTTCTGTGCAATCGGTTCGAGTTCCCAAAACTGTTTAGACAGCCCATCGTCCCCGCCATGAAGTGTGTTTTTGCCCTCGTTGGCGTTCAGCTCAAAACTGGCGCCATCCAAGTCAAACGTCGCGCCGCTGATCCGGTTGGCAACACGCCCTACAATTGCGCCCAGGTAACGCGTATCGGTGAGATACTCATTTGGGTCCTCGAACCCAAGGATGAGCGGGACGTCCTTGTACCACCAACCCTGCGTGATTGCCCCATAGTTCAGGACCGAAACACGCATACTTCCATCGGTAAGAATAGCAGTTTCAATCTGATGGGGCTTACCCGTTTCTGGTTTCATCTTACCGCCAGCGGCGCAAGCGCCTCATAGAATTGCTTATATCTCCGGTATTCATTTTCGTAGACGTCAATCAGATCGCCGCGTGGTTCGATGCGTTCCTGAATATCCGGCGGTGTCATGACTTGCGCCGGCTCAGCGCCGTTGGCAGCACATATCGCGAGGCGCGCAGCGCCCAAAGCGGCACCGAATTCGCTGCCTTTTGGCAAATCCAGTGGAACTTGCAAAACAGTAGCCAAGGTTTCCAGCCAGAACCGAGATCGTGCTCCTCCCCCCACTGCCATAAGGCTATTTGGCTGGGTTCCGGTGCTCTTCAGTGCTTCTAGGCAATCTCTCATTCCAAAGGAAACACCCTCCATTACGGACTGGGTCAACTCAGCTGGTTCCGACGAGATGTCCACGCCCAAAAACGCGCCTCGAATATGGCTATTGTTATGCGGCGTCCGTTCTCCTGACAGATATGGCAGGAAGGTGATCGCTGTAGGTCCATTCAGTTTTTCAGGCATAGCTGAAGCGAGTCTTTCCACGGGTTCGCCCAGATTGCGAGCAAGCCAGTTCATGCTGTTCGTTGCTGAAAGCATAACACCCATTTGTATCCACCGATCAGGAACCGCATGACAAAAACAGTGCACGGCTGTTTCCGGATCAGGAGCATAGGCTTCCCGCGCAACAAGCAATACGCCAGACGTTCCGAGTGAGACAAAACCGGTGCCGTCGTTGATGCTCCCGATCCCGCAGGCAGCGGCAGCATTGTCGCCAGCACCTCCAGCCACGACAACCGGATTCGAAAGCCCCCACTCCTGCCTCAATCGGGTCTTCAACTCTCCACCCGGATCACTGCCTTCGACCAAGCGCGGCATCTGCTCGACACGCATGTGACCTATGGCTAGCGCCTTTTCTGACCACTGCCGAGTGTCAACGTCCAGCCAGGATGTTCCTGCGCCGTCAGACATGTCTGAAACATATTCGCCAGCCAGCCAAAACCGCAAATAATCTTTCGGCAGCAATACCTTGCCGACCTTTGAGAACACATCCGGCTCATTCGCACGCAACCATTCGAGTTTCGGCGCCGTAAACCCCGGGAATACGATGTTTCCCGATATTGCGCGCATCTCTGGTGTTTGATCTAGTGTCCCCGCTTCGTCGGCTGACCGAGTATCGTTCCAAAGAATACAGGGCCTCAATACTTCGCCATCATGATCCAGTAGTGTAGCGCCGTGCATGTGTCCGCTTAGGCCAATACCTCGCAATTTTGAGAATGCTTGCTGGTTGCCAATGCGAAGCTTCCCAACAACCTCTTCGCAAGCGTTGGTCCAATCCAAAGGATCCTGCTCAGACCAGCCAGGCTTAGGCGTCGAAGTGGAAATGCTGACTTCGGCATCACCGACAACGTGTCCTGTGTCATCTACCAGAATCCCGCGGAGACCTGACGTTCCCAAATCTAAGCCCAGATACATTGAGCACCACCCGCCTATATATTTTAATGATTAAAATTATTTGAAACAGGGATCTTGTCAAGGCTCCGTCAAAGGAGTGCCCTCCAATCGTATCTGGATCAGAAAGCACGAACGCGACAACCTTCGATACCCAGGATAGCCAAAAGAAAGACAGAGCAAGAGTTGAGTTTAATCGTTTGACCGAATATGGCTCAAACCTCTTAGAAAAACCACTTTGCCAGGAGGCAAGGTTTAAGCGAGTATTTCCCCAGTTTGACCGACCGTTAGCGTTCCACCATTAACCACTTCGACATAAACGCCCATATCCATATGGCCCATCAATTTCCGAATAAGGTAGGGTATATTCAAGTCGCGCTCGGCCGTTTTCGGGTTCACTTCAGTTGCTGCACACCTTTTCGTGCGTGAGAGTATCTTCAACTCGACATCGCCAAATCTTAAAACTGATCCAACTGCATCCAGCTCAGCAAACGAAGGTAAACCGTCTATCTCAATATTCGCTCGGAAGCGCGCCGGGTGGATTTCCGCGTTCAGTAGTTCGCCCAACTTTTTCACAGAGGTCAGATTCAAAACGGATATCGCGTTCATCATTTGCGTTGATACGACAGATACATCTGTAAACCTATGAGGAGCAGAGGAGACAAACTTTGGCAGCTCTGGATCTTTTAAATCGATCTCTGAAGAAAGGTACTCTGCCGCACTCCTCCTATCTTCAGACTCTCGCATGTCAAAGCGTCGTGTCTTTCCATTCGCATTGATCTCAAGTGCCTGGGACTCAATTTCAAAACCGGTCTGAATGCCTGCCAGTGCAGCCTCGTTCAACAAAACGACAAAACGATCTTTCGGCAGTGGCATTGGGTTCTGCATGTCGAAACCGGAGTTGTAGCGAGCAAATCCGAACAGGCGATCGCCCGGAATGCCCCCTCCTGCTCGCAGCGCCACAGTTCGCATAGGCTCGGAACTCAAGCCTTTTATTGGGTAGCGGTTCAATCGGACGATGGAGAGATTGTTCATACGTCTGCACCTGACCACAAAGAGTTATGCACGGTCCCGAGTTGTCCACGCTATTTGAAGTTATCTCGAGTGCTCAAAGGCGTCGACCAAGTAATCTTTGAGCGCTTCAGAAGCGGGTTCGCTGAACCTGTTGGCCGCATGACGGCTGCGCCCATTTAAGTCGATATGACCATACAATACCTCGCTGCCGAAAATACATGCGCATCAAGTCCAAAGAATAATTTCTTTAGGAATCAATGACTAAGAGACAAAATTGGCGATCTCTTTCGGGTTTATGAGGTACGAACCTCAAAATTTTCTGGACTTGAGGTGCGTACCTCAAATAGCCTTGGAGGTATGCCGCGATTCGCACATCCTCGATTGACGGCGAAAAAAGGGAGGAATGGATGACTTACACAAAACTGGCTTCGGTCAGCGCAATAGTCCTTGCCGCTACTACTCTTTCTACCAAGGCAAATGCTGAAGATCTGACACTATGTTGGGCGGCATGGGACCCGGCCAACGCGCTTGTCGAACTATCAAAGGAATTCGAAGCAGAATCCGGCCACACAATGAATTTCGAATTTGTTCCTTGGCCAAATTTTGCGGACAGGATGCTGAACGAACTGAACTCCGGCGGTAAGCTCTGCGACCTGCTGATTGGTGACAGCCAATGGATCGGCGGTGGCGCTGAGAATGGCCACTATGTCCAGCTGAACGACTTCTTCGATGCTGAAAGCATAAGCATGGACGATTTCGCACCTGCAACAGTTTACGCTTATTCGACCTGGCCCAAGGGTACACCAAATTACTACGCGCTTCCCGCGATGGGCGATGCGAATGGTTGGTTCTACCGCAAGGATTGGTTCGAAAACCCTGAAATCCAAGCCGCGTACAAAGAAGCGACTGGTCAGGACCTACGCGAGCCTCAGTCTCAGAAAGAGTTGTTGCAGATCGCACAGTTCTTCCAAGGTCGTGAAATCGACGGCAAGACTGTGTATGGGGCTGCAATCTTTACCGAGCGCGGCTCGGAAGGGATCACCATGGGTGTCACTGGGGCCCTGTATCCGTGGGGTTTCAAATACGAAAACACTCCTGGATCATATGATATGGAAGGTGCTGTAAACTCACCGGAAGCGGTTGAGGCTCTGGAGTTCTATAAAGAGTTCTACAAAACGGCGACGCCTCCGGGATACACGAACTCTTACATGGGTGAGAGCTTGGATGCATTTAAATCCGGTCAGGTCGCCATGGCTATGAACTGGTTCGCGTTCTTCCCGGGTCTTTATGCCGATCCCAATACCGGTGGTGACAAGATCGACTTCTTCGTGAACCCACCACAAAATCAGGCAGGCTCGACACTGGGCGGACAAGGTATTTCTGTTGTCAGCTACTCTGACAAACAGGACGCCGCGCTTGAGTACATAAAGTGGTTCGCGCAGCCGGAAGTTCAGGCCAAATGGTGGGAACTTGGCGGTTACTCGGCACATAACTCGGTGCTTGGAGATCCTGGTTTCGTGGACAGCCAACCGTTTGCCGGTGATTTCCTAGAAGCAATGGGTGGGGTGCAGGATTTCTGGCAAGAGCCTGCCTATGCGGAACTCCTGTTGGCAATGCAGAAACGCATCCACGACTACGTGGTTGCCGACCAAGGGACAGCTCAAGAAGCGCTTGATCTTTTGATCGAAGATTGGACGGAAGTCTTCGAAGACGAAGGCAAGCTGTAACCCGGACGCAGGCAGGAGCGGGTGCGAACCCGCTCCACCTTCTCCCGTGAGTCGTAAACCAACAAGAACTGGCAAAGAGATGTCTGACAGGACCGTAGATCGCGTTGCGCAGGCAACGCCCAAGCGAGTTGCGCGAAAAATTCGGGGGTTATCCGACCGCGCGATCGCCTGGATATTCATCTCCCCAACGATATTTCTACTGCTGGCGATCAATATCTTCCCGTTGATCTGGACCATCAAACTTAGCTTTACCAACTACAAGGCCAACCGGATTGGGCGTGAAGTCAAAGATGTCGGGCTCAGGAATTACGAGCGTATCCTGACCGACTCAGACACCTGGCTGAACATGCAGGCGACGGCGCATTTTCTATTCTGGACGATCTTCTTTCAGGTTCTGATCGGGTTCACTTTGGCGTGGCTGATCAACAAGAAGTTTAAGGGCAACGACCTTTGGACCACGATTATCGTATTGCCGATGATGCTGTCCCCGGCCGTTGTCGGGAACTTCTGGAAGTTCCTGTATCAGCCACAGATCGGCCTGTTCAACTACATCGTGTCGTGGTTCACCGGCAAAGAACCCTCGAGCTTTGAGATGCTTGGCTCAGTGACCCTGGCCCCGTGGGCGATCGTTATCGTTGACACCTGGATGTGGACGCCCTTCGTGATGCTGATCTGTCTGGCCGGGTTGCGCAGCATTCCCGACTATATCTACGAGGCTGCCGAGATCGACCGGGCCAGCAAGCTGCGGCAGTTCCTCACGATTACTATCCCGATGGTGTTGCCATTTCTGATGCTCGCGGTGCTGTTTCGTGGGATCGAGAACTTTAAGATGTTCGACTTAGTGGTTCAGCTCACCGGCGGAGGGCCGGGTTCTGTAACGGAACTCACCTCAATCAATCTCAAGCGGGAGGCGTTTGAGAAGTGGCGTACGGGCTATGCCTCGGCCTATGCGATCATCCTTTTCGTCACCGTGTTCGGCCTTGCGTCGATCTACGTAAAAGCCCTGAACAAGGTGAAACAGAGATGAGCAGCTTTTCCGTCACCGAACCTTCGAACCGGTCCAAGTGGATCGCAGGCTTCTTGGTCATCACTTATGCGCTGATCACGATGATCCCGTTGGTGTGGATCTTGCTGACTGGCTTCAAATCGCCAGCCGATGCGATCAGCTATCCACCCAAGGTGGTTTTTGACCCGACGCTAGAAGGCTATGTCAACCTTTTCACCACACGCACGCGACAAACGCAGGAGTTTCTGGAAGCCAACCCACCGCAGAATTGGGCCGATGAGATCGTACGCCAATATGACATGGTGATCGTTGGACCATCCAAGTTCGGTGAGCGCTTTATGAACTCGGTCATCATCGGGTTTGGATCAACGTTCCTGAGTATTTTTCTTGGCACTTTGGCGGCCTATGCCTTCAGTAGGTTCAAGGTCCCGCTCAAGGATGACCTTCTGTTCTTTATCCTCAGTACGAGGATGATGCCTCCGGTGGCGGTCGCTATTCCTATCTTCCTGATGTTCAGAAATCTTGGGCTCAGCGATACGCACTTAGGAATGATCCTGCTGTACACGGGCGTGAACATCTCTCTGGCAGTGTGGTTGCTGAAAGGATTCATCGACGAAATCCCAAGAGAGTACGAAGAAGCCGCTCTCATAGATGGCTACACACGCTTTCAGGCATTTTACAAAGTGGTGCTGCCACAAGCCGCGACCGGCATAGCCTCGACAGCTATCTTCTGCCTCATCTTCGCATGGAATGAATATGCATTTGCCGTACTGCTTACCTCAGCAAATGCGCAGACCGCGCCGCCATTCATCCCAACCATTATCGGTATCGGCGGTCTGGACTGGCCTGCCGTGGCAGCTGGAGCAACGATCTTCCTGATCCCGGTTATGATTTTCACCATCCTGATGCGCAAACACCTGCTGCGTGGGATCACATTCGGAGCCGTACGCAAATGAGCGAGTTTCTTACCGGATTGATGCGGCTTCGCCGTGGCCCATGGGAAATGGTCGCAACCATCCTTATCGCACTGGGTGTCTTCATGCTGATGCAGCCCTTTGTCCTTTGGGCTTTCACCTACTCTTTCATCGTAACGCTGATCGGAACCGTTATGTTCATCATCGTCAGCCACTTCCCGGAGTAGAAATGGCCCAGATCATAGTCAAAAACGTAAAAAAGATGTTCGGCGATTTCACGGCTGTACGCGAAAGCTCGTTCACGATTGAGGATGGTGAGTTCTTCATGCTGCTGGGGCCATCCGGTTGCGGAAAGACGACGACACTGCGGATGATCGCGGGCTTGGAACTTCCAACGTCGGGTGAAATCTACCTGGACGGTGAAGAAATCAGCCAGCGGCCACCCTCAGAGCGAGACATTGCCTTCGTGTTCCAGATGTTCGCGCTGTATCCACACATGAATGTGCGTAAGAATATCAGCTACCCTCTGATATCACAGGGTATGCCGCGCGCCGCCGTACATTCTAAAATCGAGGAAGTCGCGGGAATTCTAGGGATAAACGACATACTCGATAGCCCTGTAGGTGGACTTTCAGGCGGCGATCGGCAGCGCGTAGCGCTCGGTCGCGCGATTGTTCGTGACCCCAAGGCATTCATGATGGACGAACCTCTTGGTGCACTTGATGCAGAGTTTCGTGAACACATGGCCGAAGAACTGCGCGCGCTTCATGACCGTATGGGTGCGACCACTGTTTACGTTACACATGACCAGTTGGAAGCCATGCAAATGGGCGACAAAATCGTAGTGATGAACAATGCTGTGATCGAGCAATTCGGCACGCCTCAGGAGATTTACGACAAACCCGCTACGATGTTTGTAGCTAACTTTATCGGGTCTCCTTCGATGAACTTCCTGCCATTTCAGGGAAAGGTCGAACCTGGCACTGAAATGGTTCGCCTGAACGGGCATGACGAACCTGTTCCCAAACTGATGGAAGGGGCTGAAGGTGACTTGGTTTTTGGTGTCCGCCCCGAGCATGTTTTTCTATCAGATGCAAGCGCCTACCGGGCCAAGGTCCTGGCCGCAGAATATTTGGGAACTACCCAGATCGTGACATTGCAAAGCCCGAACGGTGAGCTGAAAGCCCGGGTTGATGCACGCGAAGTCGTTAGCCCTGGCGAGACCGTGGGATTGGAGTTCCGCTCACCCGCAGTAACCCTTTTTGAAAAATCTACCGGACGCGCGTTGAGGTCCGCTCTGAACGACGAGGTGCTGAGCAATGGCTGAAGTCGTTTTGGAGAGTATCTCGAAGTCATTCGGCAATCTTAAAGCGGTGGATGATATCTCAATGACGATCCCCAACGGTGCCTTTGTGGTGTTGTTGGGCCCGACCGGCGCGGGAAAAACAACAACACTGAGATTGATATCCGGACTTGAGAAACTGGATTCAGGAACAGTGCGCATTGGCGGGCGTGACGTTGGAATAGATACACCCGCCCAGCGCGATGTGGCGATGGTCTTCCAGCAATACTCGCTGTACCCGCATATGACAGTGCGTGAAAACCTGTCTTTCCCTCTGCGTTCGCCGATCCTGAAGACGCCAGAGGATGAAATCGCGAGGAAGGTCAACGAAGTCTCGGAGATCCTCCAGATCCCACACAAACTGGACAACAAAGCCACAGAGCTGTCTGGCGGTGAAATGCAGCGGGTGTCAATTGGGCGGGCCCTGGTGCGTGACCCCCAGATATTTCTGATGGATGAACCCCTCAGTTCTTTGGACGCCAAGCTTCGGGCGGATTTGCGGGTCGAATTGAAAAGAATTCAGGCAGATCTGGGATCGACCTTGCTCTACGTGACCCATGATCAGGTCGAAGCGATGACAATGGCGACCCATATCGGCGTTTTGGAAAACGGCAAGTTGGTTCAATACGGGACACCCCGGGACATTTATGAAGACCCCGGCAGTGTATATGTCGCCAGCCGGTTGGGTCTGCCACGGATCAACATCCTGCCGTCCGAGTTGTTCAGAGGCGACCACAAAGGCCCGCAGATTGGTCTTCGCCCAGAAAACATCATCGAAGGCGAAGGCAGCGAAGCGCGTGTGATACGTGCCGAACACCTGGGGGATCAAACACGACTGCACCTGGACTTAAACGGTCACATGGTAGTGACCTTGATTGAGGTCCATCAGGACTATCCATCTGGAAAACTTATAAAAATCCGCCCACACAACCCGTTGTATTTTGACGCGTCCGGCGCGCGAGTGAATTAAGGAGCAAAAGCATGGCCCAGTTCCTCAACACAAAAGAAACACTGGTGACAGAGGCCATAGACGGTCTTCTCGCGTCATCAGGAGGACGGCTTACCCGATTGGATGGATACCCGCACATCAAGGTTGTCTACAGGTCGGATTGGGAAAAGTCGAAAGTCGCCTTGGTTTCCGGCGGCGGGTCTGGTCACGAACCTGCCCACGCAGGGTTTGTCGGCGCCGGAATGCTCACGGCAGCAATCTGCGGAGAAGTGTTCGCCTCGCCATCGGTCGAGGCGGTTTTGGCTGGCATTCTTGCGGTTACGGGCGAGGCTGGGTGCCTGCTTATTGTCAAAAATTACACCGGTGATCGATTGAACTTTGGACTGGCGGCCGAACGCGCCCGTGCGTTGGGCCGCAAAGTAGAGATGGTCGTAGTTGATGATGACATCGCCCTGCCCGACCTTCCGCAACCACGTGGCGTGGCAGGTACATTGTTCGTGCACAAAATAGCCGGAGCGCTTGCCGAAAGTGGTGCTGATCTCGACACCGTCACCGCCGCAGCAAGACGCATCATAGCCAAGGTCGTCAGCATCGGTATGAGCCTGGACACCTGTACCGTTCCTGGGTCTCCGAAAGAGGACAGGATTGCGCCCGGCAAAGCAGAGCTTGGCTTGGGCATCCACGGTGAACCCGGTGTACAGCAAGTCGAATTCTCGAATGCCGTATCGGCCATGTCCACAGTGGTGGAGAAGCTAAAGCAAAGGATGGGATCCGGGGATCGTGTGGCGCTGGTCAACAACCTTGGGTCCACAACACCGCTAGAAATGGCTGTCCTCACGCATGCCCTGTCTGAAACAAGTATCGCCCTCCATATCATCGGCCCGGCACCAATGATGACATCGCTGGATATGCACGGGTTTTCTGTTTCCATTCTGCCTGTAGATCGGGACGATTTATCGGCACTCGAGGCTCCTGTTGATCTGGCGGCTTGGCCCGGCGTCAATTCCATCGACCCGATAAAAGTAGCGCCCTTGCCTGATGGCCTGACCCCGATCGATCCAATTCCTTCGAACAACCCTGCCACAAGGGAAACGATCGCTCGTTTGTCTGAACTTCTCATCAACGCAGAGAAGAACCTGAACGAGTTGGACGCGAAATCCGGAGATGGCGATACGGGAAGCACACTCGCCACTGCCGCAAGAGCATTGCAAGGTAGCCTTGACCGCATGCCGCTTGCTGATCTGACGCAACTGTTTCCGGCACTAGGCAATGAGTTGAGCCAGACAATGGGTGGTTCTTCCGGCGTTATACTCGCAATTTTCTTCAACGCAGCTGGCGATGCCTGTGCGAGCGGGGCTTCGATACCGAAGTCTTTGGTCGTAGGCCTGAATCGCGTCAGCCAGGTTGGGGGTGCCAAGGTCGGTGACAGGACAATGATTGACGCACTGGCACCAGCACTTGCCGCACTACCATCTAGTCTGACGCATGCAGCCGAGGCTGCCCGCGAAGGCGCGAACAACACCGCAAATATTCGCCGTGCGAAGGCGGGCCGCGCGGCCTATGTTCCCGAAGAAAACCTAGTTGGACATAACGATCCCGGCGCTGAAGCTGTTGCATTGTTGTTTGAAGGCTTAGCACGGGAGATTGAGGGCTGAGGAACACGTGGAAGATCAAAAACAAAAACTAAAATTGGTGAAAAAGCCAACCGTCAATGACATCGCTCGCGTGGCGGGTGTCAGCCTGGCGACCGTTGATCGGGTCTTGAACAGGCGCCCCGGCGTGCGAGCAGTGACTGTACAGAAAGTACAGAAGGCGATTGATGAGCTGGGGTATGTGCGCGACACCGCCGCAGCCAACCTGGCGCGAAACCGCGTCTACAATTTCCTCTTTGTTTTACCAGACACGGACAACGAGTTTGTGGAGGCAATAAGCAGTCAGATCGCTGAACAAACACGTGACCAATTTATCCAACGGACGCGCATTGCAGTAAAGAACGTCGCTCCGTTCGAGCCGCAAGATATCGTCAATATTTTGGATGCTGTCGACAGTTTGGACGTTGACGGAGTCGCCGTTTTCGGGCCCGAGACCCCTTCTGTCCGCGACGCTGTAAAAAGGCTCAGGGAAAAAGGCGTTCCGGTTGTTGCCTTGGTGTCTGACTTGCCAAGTTCTGAGCGAGACCACTTTGTCGGAATTGATAACGTTTCGGCAGGACGAACCGCAGCTCAGCTGATGGGAAGATTTGTCCATCGCGAAGGCAAGGTCTTGGTTCTTACAGGATCCCGTTTGGCGCGTGACCACCTGGAGCGTCGTCAAGGCTTTGACCTTGTTGTGGCTGAGGAATTTCCGCACCTCAAAGTCGTAGCGTCTGTCGAGGGCCGGGATGACCCGGATCTGATTTACAGGATGATGCCCGAAATCTTTGAAACCTATCCGGATCTGGTCGGAATATACTCGTCAGCAGCGGGCAATGCGGGCCTCATTCAATTTCTTTCAGAGAACAAACTCAGCAAAGATCTGGTGATCATAGCTCATGAGCTTACTCCGCTCAGTCGTGAGGCGCTTAGGCTTGGCACATTTGACGCCTTAATCTCGCAAGACACCGGGCACATTGTTCGCTCTGCCGTCCGTCTATTGCGCGCAACTTCGGACAAGGTTCCGTTCAACAAAGCACAGGAACGTATCCGTATCGACATCTATCTGAAGGAAAATTTACCGCCATAGAGGCTTAGGTTTTGGGGAGGAAATTTTATGAAAAAAATTAAAGGTCCAGCTTTGTTTCTTGCGCAATTCGCGGGGGACGAAGCGCCGTTCAATTCGTGGGACGCGATCACTAAATGGGCGGCGGACTGTGGATACAAGGGCGTTCAGGTTCCTAGTTGGGACGGCCGGTTGTTCGATCTGGAACAAGCCTCGTCCAGCGCCAGTTATTGCGATGATTTTAAAGGCATAGCCAAGGAAAATGGCATCGAAGTCACTGAACTTTCAACCCACCTTCAGGGCCAACTTGTGGCCGTTCACCCGGCCTATGACAGCGCGTTTGATGGTTTTGCAGCCGAAAGCGTCAGGGGAAACCCGAAAGCCCGGCAAGAATGGGCGGTAGACCAAGTCAAAAAAGCGCTATCTGCTTCGAAAAACTTGGGTATTTCAGCGCATGCGACATTCTCAGGCGCATTGGCATGGCCTTATGTCTATCCTTGGCCGCAGCGCCCTGCAGGCTTGATCGAAACGGCATTTGAGGAGCTTGCTCATCGTTGGGTGCCAATACTGGATCACGCCGAGGAATGCGGCGTTGACGTCTGTTATGAAATTCACCCAGGTGAGGACCTCCACGACGGCGTGACGTACGAGATGTTTCTCGAACGGACAGGAAATCACCCACGCGCTTGCATGTTGTACGACCCGTCGCACTACGTGCTGCAATGCCTCGACTATCTGGACAATATCGACATCTACAAAGATCGGATCCGGATGTTCCATGTCAAAGATGCCGAGTTTAACCCGACCGGCCGCCAGGGTGTTTATTCCGGGTATCAAAGCTGGGTCGATCGTGCCGGGCGCTTCCGGTCGCTTGGTGATGGCCAGGTAGATTTCGGGGCGGTCTTCTCAAAAATGGCCGCGAATGACTTTGATGGCTGGGCTGTGGTCGAATGGGAATGCTGTCTCAAACACCCCGAGGATGGAGCGCGTGAAGGCGCTCAGTTTGTGTCAGATCACATTATCCGTGTGACCGAGAAAGCCTTTGATGATTTCGCTGATGGTGGGGCAGACGAAGCAGCCAATCGTAAAATGCTGGGGATTGAGTGATGGTCACAGGACGCAATGAAGAAACTTCCGGCCGCATTCGACTTGGCATGGTTGGCGGCGGGAACGACGCCTTCATAGGCGGCGTTCATCGAATAGCGGCGCGATTGGACGACAAGTTTGATTTGGTTGCCGGTGCTTTGTCTTCGACGCCAGAGAAATCTCTTGAAAGTGGTCATGCATTAGGGCTCGAACGGGTCTATGAAGACTTCAAACAAATGGCGATCAGGGAAGCCCGGTTGAAATCTGGGATCGAGGCGGTCTCAATCGTCACGCCAAATCACGTTCACTATGCAGCCGCACGTGAGTTCCTGAAACGCGGTATTCATGTAATTTGTGACAAGCCACTCACCTCGACCCTTGCCGACGCAAAGAAACTGGTCAAAGCAGCAGAAAGCGCGAATGCTTTATTCATTTTGACCCACAATTACACGGGCTATCCGCTGGTTCGGCAGGCACGTGAAATGGTCGCTAACGGAGATATTGGCAAGATCCGCGTTGTTCAGGTTGAGTACCCGCAGGACTGGCTGACCGAGCAGCAGGATTTCAAACAGGCTGAGTGGCGAACCGATCCAGAACGCTCGGGCGCGGGTGGTTCAACCGGTGACATCGGAACTCATGCTTACAACCTCGCTTGCTTTGTAACCGGGCTGAAAGCGGAAAGCCTCGCGGCGGACTTGCAGGCCTTTGTGCCGGGGCGCAAAGTCGATGATAACGCGCACGTCTTGCTTCGCTTTGAAGGCGGAGCGCGTGGTATGCTGTGGTCTTCTCAGGTGGCTCCCGGCAATGAAAACGCACTTCGTTTGCGCGTCTACGGCGAAAAAGGTGGGTTTGAGTGGTCTCAGGAAGATCCCAATTATCTTTGGTTCACGCCATACAACGAACCCAAGCGTTTGATCACCCGAAATGGAGCTGGAGCTGGTGACGCAGCCAATCGGTTGAGTAGAGTTCCTCCGGGACATCCCGAGGGATACCTTGAGGGGTTCGCGAATATCTATGGAGAGGCAGCAGAGGCGATCCAAGCCTTCCGAAATGGGATTTCACCTGACGTGTCGGTTGTTTATCCAACAGTTCATGACGGACTCAATGGTGTTAAATTTGTGGATGCATGCGTGCAAAGTTCTTCAAGGAATGCGGCTTGGGTCAATTTAACTTAAAATCTGGTTGTGGGCATAAGGCAGAAATCTTGGAAGGCAGCGCGGGTATCTGCCAATAATCGAAGCGCACGCAACCTATAGATGAACACTCCTGAACAACAAACCGCGAACGTCCCTGAATGGGCGATATGTGAAGCGACCTTTAGTTGAGTGGGCCCCGCATCTGCGGACCAACGAACCATCACTTCACCGCGCCAGATATGTTGCCGCGCGAGAAGTGTTGCCCATGTTGGTCAAAGGCGGCTCCATCACGTTCTTTTCGGGCGTGCTCAGCCGCCGCCCATCCGCCGGGGCCACGGGCTTGGGCGCAGTTAACGCGGCGGTCGAAGCCCTGGCGAAAGGGCTGGCGCTGGAGTTGGCTGGTCGGGCGCGGGTCAATTGCATCAGCCCCGGCATGGTCGCAACCGAAGCCTACGCCGCAATGGCGGAAGATGCACGTGAAGTCATGTATGCACAGACAGGTGACCGCCTGCCCGTAGGACGGGTCGGCCAGGCAGAGAGTATTGCACAAGCCGTGGTCATGGCTATGACAAACGGGTTTTTAAGTGGCTCAATTCTGGATGTCGATGGCGGCCACCTTGTGCGTGATTGAGAATTGACCCATCTCCAACGTTAAGAACAGGGCTTGCCAATAATATTGTGACAGGACCAATCAGGGTCTTGGCTCAGCTTTTCGGCCTCTTCTTCTGACGCGGCCTCGCTCGGATCTTCGAAGAACCCGCAACACCGACATCCGAGTAGGTCCCTCGATTTGGGCTGACAACAGCAACCCGCTTTGAAAGGGGTGGCTTCGGCTTCAGTTCTTCAGGTTCGGCTGTGCACTCCCTGTGTTCTCGAGCGTCAAAGGCCAAGAATGTGTAATAGGTACCGGTGCGTTCAGCTATCCAAGCCCCAGAGCCTGCCCGTCTTTATCAAAAAAATGCAGATTGTCGGTTGGGAAGTGCAGACCAATCTGGGTGCCCGGTGTAAGGTCCGTATCGCCGTTCAGACGGACTGTGGCCTTGTCTTCGCCTCCACAATCCACAATCAGGAAAGTATCTGCACCCAGGTATTCGATCACCTCGATGACGCCGTCAGTTTGACCTTCGCCCGCAGCACCCACCTGAATGTGTTCGGGGCGGATGCCAAGCTTTGTGGCGGCTGCAGATCGTGAAAACGGGCCACTGCGGCCGTGCTCAAGTTGGAAACTGTCACCGTCGGTCGTGCAGGGCAGGATATTCATCTTTGGACTTCCGATAAACTGGGCCACGAACAGGTTCGCAGGGCGTTCATAGAGTTCTCGCGGCGTACCGACCTGAGCGATCTTGCCGTATTCTAAAACCACGATGCGGTCGGCCAATGTCATCGCTTCGACCTGGTCGTGCGTCACGTAGATCATCGTGCGCTTGAGGCTTTGGTGCAGCTTGGCGATCTCATACCTCATCTCGACTCGCAGGGCGGCGTCAAGGTTGGAAAGCGGCTCGTCAAACAGGAAAGCGGTGGGATCGCGGACGATGGATCGGCCGATAGCCACCCGTTGCCGCTGACCACCAGAAAGGTCTTTTGGTCTGCGTTCCAGGAACGGTCCAAGCTTGAGAACCTCTGCTGCGCGGTTGACCTGTTCGGTGATTTCCGCCTTGGGAACACCGGCAACCTTCAAAGAGAACCCCATGTTCTCGGCGACTGTCAGATGTGGATACAGCGCGTAGGATTGGAACACCATCGTCAGGCCGCGCTTTGAGGGCGGGTGATCCGTGACATCGCTGTCATTGATCTGCAGCGACCCGCGCGAGATATCCTCGAGCCCGCCGATCATGCGCAACAAAGTGGATTTACCGCAGCCCGATGGGCCGACGAAGACGATGAACTCGCCCTCCTCGATCTTGAGGTCCACGCCTTTGATGACCTGGGCCGAGCCGAACCATTTTTCGACTGATTTTAGTTCGATGCTACCCATCAGGCCCTCCCTGCCCAGTGAAGCCAAACCGCTGCCGTCCAAGAGAACGCCTTACCGCCAGCCGGGCTCCCGGTTATTGGATCGAAGTATTCTGCGAAACCGAAGCCCGAGATCAGATCTCCGGTTTTTTTGCGCAACTGATCTGCTTGCTCGGTGTGACCCAGATCCTGCAACCCGAAGCCAATCATCATGTTCATGAAGGCCCAAGTGGGCCCGCGCCAATAGCGGCGCGAGTCGAATTTCGGCATTTCTGGATCATAGCTTGGAACCGGATAGGGCACGGTTTCCAGCGTGGTTTTCAACCGTTTCAGCATCTTGCCTGATTCAATACCGGCATACCAGCACAAGTAAGACGCATTCGATACGCTGCCTGCCATCTCGCCGGTATGTGCGTCGCGCGCGTCAAAGCTGCCCAGCTCTTCGTTCCAAAGTGAGCGAGCACCAACTTCCAGTATTTCGATATCCGCGCTTAAGCCTTCAGCTGCCAGATCAAGCTGCTCACTGATCACCAACAAGTCCCGCGCGGCCCGTAATGTGGTGAATGTCATCGTCGGATCGGCCACCCGGAACGGGTTCAGCGACAGCAGTTCCTGCTGATCCCACCCAGCATTTCGACCGATCTGTACCAGCTTGATGTATCGGTCATAGTCGAACTTTGTCGGGCGGTCCTCGCTGTTTACATGGCTGGTATCGCGGCGTTGATAGTCTCCCACATCTGACGCATCCATGCGCGCCATAGAGTTGTCCCAGTCAGGCGCGTTGTCGCGACCCGCTTCCCAAGGGTGTGTTGTGCAAACAGCCCCGAATTCATCCAATCGCCATTTCATGATCCAGTGGTGCCAAGCTAGCATCTTGGGGAATAGCGCCTTCATCCGCGCGTCTCCAAACGAAGTATCCTGTTCCCAGATTTTGCGCGCCATCGTGGCCGCAATGGGTGGTTGGATAATGCCCGAGGAGGGGATTGGACCGTTGCAGCCCCAGACATCCGGGCCGGGAAAATACCCCTCGTCTTGCTGGTGGAACAGGATGTGCGGCACCATGCCGTTGTCCCATTGTCCGGCAAACAGCGTCTCGATCTCAGCCCAGGCGCGGTCAAGGTCGAACTGGGCAAATCCAAGCGCAGTAATCGCGCTGTCCCAGTTCCATTGGTATGGGTACAGCCCTTCGGTTGGGATCGTGTAACCGCCGCGATCATTGGCGATCAGGATATTGCGCGCCTCGCGGTCTGGGTTTGTGTGTTGGTTCATCTCGGTCATCCTTTGACAGACCCCGCTGTGAGGCCTTTGGTCATGAAACGTTCAAGCCCCAGGAACAGCGCCATGATCGGAACGGTGGCGATCACCGCACCGGCCATCAGGTGCTGACGGGGAATTTCTGAGGAGTTCAGCATCGTGACCCCTCGGGTCAGGGTGAATTTCGACGGGTCGTCCAGAAGCATGAAGGCCAGCAGGAACTCGTTCCAGGCAATCATGAAGACATAGAGCGAGACCGACGCCAGCGCTGGCAAGCTCAGCGGCAGGGTGATCTTCCAGATCACTGCCAGACGGGACAGGCCGTCCATCAGGCCTGCCTCTTCCACCTCGATCGGCAGGCCGCGGAAGTAACCTTGCAGCATGTAAAGCGCGACGGGGATTGTCGTGACCGGGTAGATCATAACGATGCCTAGGATCGAATTCCGCAGACCAGTCAGCGAGAATGCAATATAGATCGGAAGCGCCAGAACGATCATCGGCACCATGTAGATAAGCAGGATCGAGCGAGAGAACGCCTTTTGCCCCTGAAACCGGAAACGAGCCACGGCGTAGGCACCGGGTACGCTGAACAGTAGCGTGATGAACACGGTCAGCACCGAAACATAGAAAGACGTCCAAAGATAGGTGCCGAAATTGAAGTCGCGGAACAATTCAGTGTAGCTGCGGAACAGGGCGGTTCCCTGGGTTAAGTCCACCGAGAAATCCAGCGGGTTCTGCAACAATGCTTGCTGGGATTTCAGGCTGGTCATCACCATCACGTAGAAGGGGATGATCACGATCGCCGTGAAAAAGATATAGCCGAAACCGGTGCAGAACCGGATCACCGCGTCCTCGTATTCATGGCGGGTGAGCTCACCGATCGGTGTTTCCTTCAAAATCGCCGCCATCGACAGATGCATCACGACGGCAATACCGATCACAGTTACCAGCACGGCCTGCGTTGACGTGTCAGAGCCAATCAGAACCGGGCCAAATCCGGTGAGGCTGGACAGGCCCAATAGTGCTGAGATGCCCAGACGCGCGGGCGCGCGCTGTAGCGGGAACCGGACATATACGAGACCCGCCAACGCGCCCCATATCAGGCTCAGCAAGACCTGCGGCCGGAATGCGTCGCCTGTTGAGAACGACATGGTGATGGCGGCGGTGGTTGCGATCACCACCATCCAGAGCGCGCCCAGAACCGGGCCGGTAACATACCCTTTTCGCATCACAGACCCTCCTCTCGGCTGATGAAGCGGAAGAAGACAAAGCTGAAGGCAATCAGGCACATCAGGATCACCACGGCCACCGCCGCCCCTGCCCCGATGTTCGAGATCGCAAAGGCTTGTTCATAGACATTCACAGTCAGCGTGCGGGTGCCCGCATTGCCGCCGGTCAGCAAGAAGATGTCGTCGAATTTGTTGAACGTCCAAATGAAGCGCAGAAGGAACAGCACTGACAGAATGCCCAACAGTTGTGGGATGCTCAGCAGCCAGAACTTCTGGAACGGCGAGGCCCCGTCCATATCCGCCGCCTCGTACATGCTGCTGTCGATGGATTGCATTCGCGCCAGAATGAACAGGAAGGACAGCGGGAAGTAGCGCCAGATTTCGAACACTGTCACCATGATCAGCGCCAAGGGGCGTTCGCCGAAAAAGTTGATCGGTTCACTGCTCAGCCCCATTTGAACCAACAGTGCATTGGCTGAGCCTGAGAACGGATCAAACAATGTAACCCAAGTGAACGCCACTGCGATCACCGGAGCGACATACGGGAACAGGTAGAGACCGCGTATGAACCCTTGGCCGCGGAAACTTTTGTTAAGCAGCAGGGCCGCGAACAACCCCATGACCAATGCCCCGATGGTTCCGAAGACGGTGTAGAACAGCGTCACCCAGAGCACGCCCCAGAACTCTGCCCCATCGAAGACACGGGCGTAGTTTTCCAGGCTGAATTCGAGGTTTGTCAGCACATTGGGGCCGCTGCCTGTGACACCAGGTTCCGACCCTTCGACCAACTCTTCGAACGCGTCAGGGTCGCCGTCAACGGTTACCGGAATACGAATTCTCTCGCGTTGGCCACCATCCAAGATACCAAAATCGCAGAATAGGTCTTGCCCGTCCAGCACACACGGTTCCGCGATTTCATCAGTGGGTGTCATGCCCTCAGGCAGCACATCACTCAGAGTGACGCCGCCAATAGCAATCTCCTGACTGGAATTGCGCAGGCGATACTCGATCCGCAGATCATCGCCCGATCCACGCAAGCTTTCTCGGACAACCGGCGCAGGTGGGCGCAGGTCGGACAGGGTAAAGGGCTTGAAGCTGATCCAGATGATCGCCAGCAGCGGCAGGATCACAACAAGAGACACGCTTATCACGGTCGGAGCCAGCAATGCCCAGGCCAGGCGCGCTTCGCGCTTGGCAAGAGCCCCGGTTCCGGTCGGTGGGGTGGCCGAAGACATAAGAGACCTCAGAGGGTTGGGTGCAGCGGCAAAAATGCCGCTGCAGTTGCCGGTTGAGACAGGGTTTTACTGAACCTTGGCAAGCTCTTCGTTCATGGCTGCGACTGCGGCAGCAGCGTCAATCTCATCGTCGATATATTGACGAACGACACGGTTGATGGCCTGAGAGTTGATCATCTTCGACGCCAGAGAGAGCTGCCCGTCGGTTACACCCCAGCGCTGCGCGACATCCAAACCTCCGACGATCTCATCAATCATGGCCTGATCGTACAGCTCACCCAAAGGTGCTTTGCGATCCACACCTACCGGCAGTTCCGCCCAAGCGTCGGCAAAAGCTGTTGGATTGTCAGCATTTCCGCGACGTACCGGAAACTTGCCTTCGGGTGCGATGGCCAGAGTTTGCGTATAACCGTCATCCATCGCGAACTTCACAAAGTCCATCGCAGCGTCGGTATCGGCATCACTGGTGATCCCGAAATACCGCACGTCACCCCAGGCTGCACCGTCTGGATTGGATGGACCGGAGAAATTGGTGACGATCCCCGTTTTGGTTGCCAGCTCGCTCGACGTCGGGTCGTCGGAAATGGTCGGCGGGGCGCTGTCACGCAGACCGGCCAGTTCGTCCAAAATGAACGGCGACCAGATGATCATTGCGGCCTTGCCATCGAAGTACAGCTCGCGGGACTGCTTCCAATACAGCTCACCGGGGGGCGACGCTTTCGAGATCGCCTTATAGAAGTCCAGGACCTCGGTGGTTTTGGCTTCGTCCAATGCTTGGAAGCCGTCCGGGCCTACAGGGCTAACGCCGTTGGCAAGGAACACATGTTCCAGAACCTGGCTCATGAAATTCTCATCAACCTTGGTCGCGGCAACAAATCCGTACATCTCTGGCGGGTTGTGCAGTTTCTCCAAAGCAGCCAAAACGTTGGCGAATGAACTCGGGGCATCCAGTCCGGTTTCGTCGAACAGATCCTTGCGATAGACGACCATCTGTGTCCAACCATCGACTGGCACGGATGCGGTTTCATCGTTGAAGGCTGCCATAGTCAGCGCACCGGGCGCGAAGGTATCGGCCCCCAGCTCTTCGATCACTTCGGTTGCGGCTTCGGTGTCCAGAATACCCGCTTCTGCCCAAGGCAAGGCGTATTGCAGCGGATGGTAGACCACGTCCGGCAAATCTCCGGCCGCGAAGGCGGCAGTAGCACGAGTGCCCAGGTCTGTTTCGGTTACCGGGATGACCTCAACTGTGGTGCCAGTTTCGGCTTTAAATTGATCCGCCATTTCCTGCTGCTTCGCCAAGCGTTCAGGCTGTTCCTCGGTCGTCCAAAAGCGAATTGTATCTGCTTGCGCAGATGCCGCCGTCAAGACAATCGCGAGTGATGTTCCAAGCAGCAATCGAGATGCATTTGGTGAATGTTTCATAGGCGGTCTCCTCCCCGGTTATGATCATTGGAATTTCGTATTTTTTGCGCCAGCTCTTCAGGCGTCAGCCTTGGTGGCCCGTCAGATTTCCGTTCAATAAGAACTGCTTCTCTGATTTCGCGTAGATTTTTTGGTTCTTCACCTCTGGTCTGGCGTATGAGTAATGTAGCAAGACGCTCACCAGCACGCTGCGAGTCCACACTAAAGGTCGTCAGTCCTGGATTGACGTATTGGCATTCGGGAATGCCGTCATATCCAAGGATTGAAACGTCTTTTCCGATTTCAAGGCCAAGCTCAGCGCAAACTGGATAACACCCTAAAGCAGCTAAGTCGGTCGCAAACACGATCGCGGTTGGCGGGTGTTCCAAATTTAACAGCGCCCGCGCTTCGATCGCCCCTTCTTCGCGTGTCCGGGCACCTTCTCGGATCAATTCGGGATCATCCCGCAAACCCGCAACTTTTTGACCTTCGAGATACCCGTCGCGGCGCAGGTGGCTGTAGTTGAACTTCGGATCACTGCCGACATAACCGATACGGCTATGGCCAAAGCTGACCAAGCGAACGACCGCATTCCGGATTGCCGTCTCACCGGATATATCAAACCATGACATATCATCCATAGGATCCGATTGGCCGTATTCTGTCCGCCCGTATAGGATAAATGGGACCTGCAATTCTTTGAGGTACTTTACCCGCGCGTCGTCCACTTCGGTCCGGGGCAAAATGAAACCATCTGCCTTGCGTTCTTCGACAAGACGTCCCAACACATTGAGCATATCTTTCCCGGACTTTGCCGTGGAAATTGTCATTGTCCAGTCCGACGCACTGGCTGCTTCGCAAGCGCCTGCCAGAAAATCCTGAAGAAACGGGTTGTGCTGGTCCGGTTCTTCGCTGTTGATGACCATCGCAATAGCGCGAACTTTTCCTGTTCGAATAGCCTGCGCGTGACTGAGCGGGCGATAGCCCATCTTTCTTGCCGTGACCTCAACTCTCTTTCGCGTGACTTCTGAGATGTCTGAATACCCGTTCAATGCGCGCGATACCGTGCTCTTTGAAAGCCCGAGATGATCCGCCAATTCGTCGAGTTTCACCCGCCGTGGCGGTGAGGGGTTCCTAGACTGAGATTGGCGATTTTGCAGATTGGGATTCGTTGTCATCCTACTACTTGTTCGCTTCGAAACCGGTTTCGGCAACAAAAAAAGTCGAACGACCTCTCAGGTGACTTGTTTGAAACGTTAAACGTACTGTGTTCCGACGTTCACGCCACCATCTCGACGCTTCGGTGAGTTGACGAAACCCAGTCCGCGCCGGCGAGCATTCCAGTGGCACGCAATGGTCGCTCCGGCTCGTAAATCTGGACCAGGGTTATTCACCATCCGCATTCGTACACGCGGCTTTAGGCAATCATCTTAGGCGCGTTATTTACACTCGCTCCCTGTTCCCACATGTGTCGCGAAATCCGTAACTGTTTCAGCGTGCTTGTTAGCCTATTTCTGGAACTCGCACGAAGAACCGAATAGATGGTTAAAGGCTCGGGGATTTTTCCTTTATCTCTCGACGTAAGCGCTGAAGGCAAAAACCGAAGGTCAGCTATTGGACAGCCTGATCGATCAGATTGCACCCGTAGCGAAAGGGCCTCTCCGGTTGCCAGAGCCGATGCACAAATTCTTTTGCAAAGCCGTCCTATTCCCTTCGATTGATTTTGAAGACCCAATCCGATATCCAGTCCGGCTGCGTGTTCAGTGTCAAAGCAGAGCCCAGCCCAAGACCAGCAAACCAAACGATGGAGGGTGCCATGTAGTTCTGAAACTGCATGAAAGGCCAAAGACATGGCCCACTACAAACGCAAACGTCCCCGCACCGTGCCTGGGAACGGGTACTCGCTCTTGGGTCTGAGCCGTCGTCTCGGAAAAGACCTGGATGATGTCCGGTGGCTCGGCAATTGGCCGCGCGGCCACGACATCATCTTTCACACACGTCCAACAAGACGCAAATCCAAGGCCCTTGCGCTTGGCATCCTGAAAGGCGCTGATCCTGATGACATTGCTTGGCCGGATAGCCGCAAACCCCATCACTACTACTGGTGAGCATGCACGGCGGAGCATCAGCTTGGCTCCGCCACTTGCTTTTCTTGGTTCAAACAGTCGTTGGTATTTTCGGGTTGGTCTGACGTGTAACCCCTCATCGTCAATTCCCGAACAATATCTCGTATCTCTTTCGGATTCCTGGCAGTAGTCGAGAATTTCCTTACGCGTCGCAGCATCGAACGGCGGCCCAGCGAGGATTTTGCGTATTGCCCGGCGCTTGCTCTCGTGTTCGCGCGCAGGGAGTCCGTGGCATCGCAAAGCGGCGAGCAGGCTGCCCCGGGTGCCACTGGGGACACCATGCATCTCAGTGGTTGGCAGGCCGTTCGTAAGGCGCATGTGCTCGGCATACAGGTCGATGACGTTGACGGGCAGGTCCCACCCCAATGCCCAGAACGCCTCGATCTCGGCGGCAGCGAAGTAGGCCACCACTAGGCTGTTTGGACCGGTCGGGAACGGGGCCTTTTGGCCCAGTTCGTCTCCGAACCGACTCGTGACTTCCCCGGTCCACAGGTCCTTTGCCACAAGACAGATCACACGCATGGTGCCGTCATCCATCGGGATGAACTCGAAGTCGACCGAGATCGGGCGTAGGGGTAGGTACACCGTCTTCACTTCTCCCAGCGCCAGGCTTTCAGAACCGGGTGGTCAATGTCGACAATCAGGGCCTTTCGGAACGCCAACCACATGATTGATACGCGTTCCACATCTTCCGGCCAGCGTGGTTTCTTGCGTTGAAACTCTGCAATATGCACGTCGTACTGGCCCGCATCGCGGCCCCAAGTCATACGGACCCATTGGCCTTGGCCGTCAACACAGGCTTCATGCTTGGCTTCTGTAGCCGAGTGCATGTTTCCGTCGATGTCCGCCTCTTTAACCAGCAGGAGTTGGAGCTTCATGTTAGCGGTACAGATTAGATAGCCAGTCATGAATTGCAGGCCGCCTGAACCTTCCAACTCGTCCGCAATATCGAGTGTCAGGTAGTACGGCATCCGTTCCATATCCTCGCTGGTAGGGTCTATGAAAACCGGGATACCCGGGAAGACGCCGTCATGGTGAACGCGGAACCACACCTTTGTCTTGGTGAGAACCGGTATTGGCGACGGTTGCCGGATGATGGAGGGTCTGTCGCCGGACTTAGCGCGTTCCGCACGAACCTGCTCGGCTTGGGCGAAGACATCCTTGGCGCTTGACTTGCTTTGCATTTTTTAGCGGTTTTGCACGGCTGGAATTTTTTCGAAATTACCTTGGGGTTTTTCGGGCCGTCACAGTTTTCTGAATCGCTCATGATGCACCTACCGCATGAGCGTTTAGCCAGTCGTCAAGATCGGTTGTTTTGTAGACGATACAGCCCGCTATTTTAATGAAACGAGGCCCGCCCGACCGATTGCTTTGCACTCTAAGTTTAGCGAGTTTTGACGTTGATATGCCGCAATAGGCGGCGGCTGCATGGCAGCGGAGGTATGGGGTCGCGATTTTGGGTCAATCCGATCAAGGACGAAATTTCCATTCTACGACCGTAATACGGCCCAGAGCAACCGTAGCCGGAATGAGCGACTGACGGCTCAATCGCCGCAGCCACCACCGTCGCCAGAAGCACAGTCACCTGCATCTTTGTCGGCAAAAGGGTCATCACTTTCAAAAATCAGCGTCAGCTCACTTCTGGAGGTCAGGCTATTGAGGGTGATAACAAAACAGACAAGCGGTACGCTTAGCCAAAGCACTCCAAACAAAAGATCGCCACTTTGAACAATGGAGCTGGCGCCGATGCAAATGAACACCAGCAAGAAGATCAGCATTGTGAAAGTACCAACTCTGTCTTTCCGCTTCCAAATCCCTTTTGGGGGTGTTCCAAACAGGTCCGAATAGGCTTTGACTGTGGCTTTATAGTCTTCCAGATGTTGGAGCCCGTGACCGCCGGGGTTGTGGTGTACTGGTTTGCCCAGCTTCTTGCAAAAGACATCCCAATAGTCGCGGCTGTGTTGCATGTGCAAATGCCAAACCAAATCGACCGCGCTTGAGGGAACGTTACGCTCTGGTCGCGTGGCACAAAGATACATGAACTTTTGATATTCGGCGATAGCCACATTGGCGGTATCGCGAGAGATGCGGTTTTCGGCCATTAGTTGTTCAATGAACGGCGAGCCTGCAGCATCATCAGGCATTTTATGCGTCTTAATCAGCTCCCATAGCTGAGTATTGAGAGAGGTCATCGGAGCCTCCTATGTTTTCTCTTTTTTCAATTTTTGACTAACGCACAAATATGACAAGTATGTGACACCTTGCCGATCTTCTCGGCATGTCGAAGCACTCACAGATTACGTTGGATGTCCCGCTCTTCGTTCGTCATCAAAACTTCCTCCACCCCAAATCAGGGAATTTACAGGAAGTGTCCCGAGAGCCCGTGAATACCCGCACACTTGTAAAAAGTGCCGCTTGGGACACCGTTCTCTGTTACACAATACCCCCACAATCAAGCGACAGAATTGAATCCTCGGAAATGCGGCAGTGATTAGCAACGGAATGAGGGCGCGGATTTGGTATTCATTCTTTCATTGCCAAGCGATTATGTTCAAAAACTAGGGTAGCAACACACTGAGATTGGGTGGTTCAGAATTCAATAGACTTTCATTTTGTGTTGGCTAGAAGACGCACTGCGAGTGCTGGGCAACCTCCTGGTGATACAAGTGTAGGGGATTTTCTCGAGATCGCAGAGAAAGGCACCTGGCGAAGAGATCGAAAAAACATCGCTTGCAGTAGATTCGAAGTCTGCTCGGAAATGCGTCGTGCTTTTTACGCAAATCACTGAATAGTTTGTGGGATTCAGCCCTATATGGGTAAAATGCGCACGATCAAGGCATTGGTTGCGAATACTCGTCACAACGAGGTCAATCTCGGCCTCATACCCAACCAATCTTAGTGCTGCCGTCTTGCCGAGCGTCGCAACGCCGCCGCCATACATTTCTCCGGTATAGCGGCACGTGCCATCACCCACAGCAAGGACTTCAAACTCTGCCATGACCGGAACGTTGCCAGCCAGGTCAGACTTTGCGCCGATAGCCAAATTGACCAACGCGCCTTCACCTGCCACATGGGCCTGATTTGCACTTTCCGGATCATGGAACAGACCCATCAGTACGCCTTTTACCCCGCCTTCAATCAGTGCCGCCAACAGTCCAGTGGTGTCGGACGTCCCGCCTGCCCCAGCATTATCTTGAACATCTGCCAGAACGACTGGCCCTACCCGACTTTGACCGCATGTCGAAACTGCCTCCTCCAAAGACAACATCGTGCAATCAAGATCTGCTTCCCGGGCCGCAAACAAGTTGACGATTTCTTCAGCGGCGGCGGCGGCGCTATCGGCAGTGGCTGCATAAGCAATGCACGATGGCCCGGTGTCGGGGAAATCCGCTGCCGTGAATCCAAGAGCGATCTCCGCCAGAATTCCCTGCTGCTCCAACCTTGTCGGCTTTAGATAAATTTCATCGAAAGGAGGAGAACCAGTGTATTGTGCATGCAGAGGGATGAGGTAAGGCACGGTCCGGAACGCCTTGTATAGGGCTCCGCCAGTTAGCAATCGTTGCAAAACCGGAACGCATCTGGCACCTGTCTCTGCCATATCCAAATGAGGGTAAGTGCGAAAAACTGACAGGTAGTCCGCATGCGCCACCATCCGAGCCGAGACGTTGGCGTGTAGATCCAAACTTGCGACGACAGGGACAGTGGAACCCACAAGCTCTCGAATGCGGCGCAAAATCTCTCCTTCACCGTCAGCATGGCTTTCGGTGACCATTGCCCCATGGAGATCAAGATAAACGCCGTCAATCGGGCCTGCATCGCGAATGCCGTCCAACAGCATCCCGCAAATCGCCTCAAAGGCGTGATCGGTGACATGCGCGGACGGCTCGGCTGAGCACCACAGAATTGGCACAACCTCAAACCCAGCCGCTTTAGCGGTCGCAGCAAATCCTGCGATCGGTAAGTTCATGCCATCGCTTTCCAACAAGACCTTTTCGCCGCGCAACATTCCGGGCCAGGAATCCGCCATCTCGAACTCGTGCAGACCGGCCTTTGTCACACCAAAGCAGTTCGTTTCATGCTGAAACCCTGCGATCACAATACGCCTGATCGTCATTCCATACGCTCGATTACTTGTTCAGCATGCGGCACACCAAAGACAATTTGACCATTGCGGATCGTTTCAAGCACCTGTGTATCGGTCAGGTGCTCAGGAGCGATTAGTGGGTTACGCGAAAGGATAACGAAGTCAGCTACTTTACCCGGTTCGATAGACCCACGCTGATCTTCTTTGAAGACCTGCCAAGCGGCATCGATGGTCTGAGAACGCAAAGCTGACAGAACGCTGATCTTCTGATCCTCGCCCAGTACACGGCCTGAAGAGGTTTTCCGATTTACCGCGCAATGGGCCAGGTGGATCGGACGTGTTGGCGTGACCGATGCATCATTGTGGATCGTGTATCGCACGCCAAACCGTTCTGCTGATGCGGCCGGGGATATCCGCTCGGACCGCTCAGGCCCAAGGAAGGAGTCGTAATGGCGATCCCCCCAGAAATACACATGAGCGGGGAAGAAACTAACAGTAAGACCAAGCTGGGCCATGCGCTTAAGCTGATCATCCCGCAGGGCCTGACCATGGATGATAGTATGACGGTGATCTTGGCGTGGGTGCGCCTGAAGCGCTTTGTCCACTGCATCAATGAACATCTCGGCGCCGGCATCGCCATTGCAGTGGCAATGAATCTGCAAACCCGAACAATGGAGATTGCTGACATCAGCATCCAGCTGCTCTTGCGAGGTGTAAGTCATCCCACAAGGGTGTTCTGGATCAGACGGCTTGAAATACGGGGCAGTCAGATACGCGGTCTGCAGTTGAAAGGCCCCATCCGTGAACAGTTTGCGCGGACCTAGTGTGAAATGCGGGTTGCCGGGCCAGTTCGTGCCGATCCATTGGGTACTTAGCTCTGGCTCCAGATTTCCGACGGGTAACAGCTCGATATTAATTCCCGGATCATGATCGGCGGGCAGACTGGCGAAGTGATCCAGCATAGTTTGCGACGTCCAGGCATTTTGGGCATAGGTCACCCCATGGGTCAGATATTCGTCACGGCAGGCATCAAAGCCCTGCCAGAACCTTTCGCGGTCGATCAGGAAATCGGTATCGCCCATCTCGCCCATGGCCGATAACCCTTCGATCAATCCCGTTAGGGCTCCGGTTTCGGGATCACGGCCAAAGCGGCCGCCCTCTGGGTCAGGTGTGTGACGGGTTACACCGCGCCTTTCCAGCGCAAGAGAATTGGCCACACCATTGTGGCCCGAGGCATGGATTACCCAGATTGGATGACGTTGCGATACGTCGTCCAACTCGGCCCGCGTCGGCATGCGACCTTCGAAAATAGAGGTATTGTCAATCGACACCCCCATGATCCATTCACCCTCGGGCGTTGCGTTGGCCTTTTCCCGAAGCCTGTCCAACGCCTGCGCCATGGTCCGGCAATCCCCTAAAGGAGGCGACGACAAGTCAACTCGGAACAGCCGAATGAACCCCGTATCCGGGAAATGCCCGTGAGGGTCAATAAACGCGGGCATCAGAGTACGCCCCTGCAGGTTGCGTTCCTGAGTATCTGCAGGCATGCAAGCGCGCAGATCGGCCTCGGTTCCAACGTTCTTGATCTTGTCTCCTTCGGTCAGAACGGCCTCCGGCGAAGAATTCTGCGCATCCATAGTCAGGATTGTGCCGTTGAAAAAAAGTGTACTTGGCATTGGATTTCCTACTACGACAACGGCGCCAGACAACGCAGCCCGTGGCCGCCGTCCACTTCCCATTGTGGGGTCTGAGTGCAAATGTCCTTTGCAAAAGGACAGCGTTCACGGAATTCACATCCAGAGGGGCGTTTGAGCAGGCTGGGAGGCTCACCTTTTAGGGCGATCCGTTCCAACCGCGCATCCGGATCGGGTTCTGGGTTGGCGCTTAAGAGGCAGCGGGTGTATGGGTGGCGCGGATCGCTGAAAATCGTCTCGGTTGTGCCTTCTTCTACTAATCGACCTAGATACATGATGCCCATTCTGTCGGCCACGTGCCGTACAACGCTGAGGTTATGGGTGATGATTACCATCGCCAGTCCCAGCCGTTCGCGCAGATCGTTGAGCAGGTTCAAAAGTTCACCCTGCACCGACACGTCGAGGCCTGCGGTCGGTTCATCCGCGAGGATCAATTTCGGCTCCAACGCCAGCGCTCGGGCCACGCCTACTCGCCGCGCTTGCCCACCCGACAACTGGTAGGGATAGCGGTCTGCGAAATGCGTGGGCAGATTGACCATTTCCAGCAGTCGCTTGGCTTCTGCATCCAGATCTTTGTCTTTCAGGCCCTGAATACGGTAAGGCTCAGTGATCAGGCTGCGGATTGTCAGACGCGGCGACAGGCTTCCCACCGGATCCTGAAACATCATTGCCATGTCTTTGCGCAGCGGGCGCATGACACGTTCTGGCGCGCCGCGAATTTCCTGCCCCTCAAAAGTGACTGAGCCGTCTTGCGCAGGCGCAAGACCCGCAATGGCGCGTATCACAGTCGTTTTGCCGGATCCGCTTTCGCCAACCAGCGCGTAGGTCTCGCCGGGTTGCACGGTAAAGCTGACACCCGCCAAAACATTGACTGGGCCATAGCTAGTTTTTAGGTCCACGACGTTCAGCAAGCTCATGTTGTGACCTCCTGGTGGTTCAGCCAGCATGCGGCGTGATGGCCTTCTTTCAATTGATCCAACGGCGGTACTTCGGTGGCGCACCGTGCCATCGCTTGATCACAACGATCGCGGAAGATGCAGCCACCCGGCAGGTTGGCCAGATCAGGCACTTCACC
This sequence comes from Ruegeria sp. YTSC004, assembly GCF_059609805.1. Lineage (NCBI taxonomy): Bacteria > Pseudomonadati > Pseudomonadota > Alphaproteobacteria > Rhodobacterales > Roseobacteraceae > Ruegeria > Ruegeria sp. YTSC004. The sequence continues at coordinate 98,248 of NZ_JBXWMJ010000013.1, read as the reverse complement.
GGGAATGGTCGGCAAAACACGCGCGCGTTCTTTGATATGACCGGGATCACATTCGATCAGGCGGCGTGTGTAGGGGTGTTTTGGGTTGTGGAAAATCTCACGCACTTCGCCGCTTTCGACAACTGCGCCAGCATACATCACCACCACCCGGTCGCAGAGTTCCGCAATCACGCCCAGATGGTGCGAGATGAACAGGATGGCACAGTGAAACTCGCGCTGAAGTTCTTGCAGACGCTCGATTATCTGAACCTCAAGCGTCGCATCTAGTGCTGTTGTTGGCTCATCCGCGATCAAAAGATCAGGTTCAGACATCAACGCCATCGCAATGGCGATCCGTTGACGCATCCCGCCCGAGAATTCATGCGGATACTGCTTCAAGCGCGCTTCGGGATCGGGAATGCCAACTGCGCCCAGCATCTTGGCCGCGTGGGCCAGCTTGTCCGCCTTTGACTGTTTGGAGCGGTGCTGAATGTCCAGCATCTGCTGCCCTATGGTCAAAACCGGATTATGCGTTTGCATCGGGTCCTGAAAGACGATGGATATGTCCGCCCCACGCAAGTCGCGCATGTGTCGTTCTGAGGCCTGCAGCAAATCTTGCCCTTTGAACCTGATCTCTCCTTCGCGGAACCGCGTATTGGGTGCGGTCAGGCGCAGGATGGATGAGATCAGAGTGGATTTACCGCAGCCGGATTCCCCGACGATGCCAACGATTTCGCCCTTGTTGACGTCGAATGTAATGTCCCTCAGAGCTTTGAGGTCACCACGGCCTGTTTCGTAATCGACGCTGAGGTGGTCGATTTCCAGAAGTGTCTCAGTCATCGCTGCTTCCTCAGTTTCGGGTCAACCACGTCGCGCAGGCTTTCGCCCAGAAATGTGAAACCAAGCGTTGCCAAGATGATCGGCAGACCCCCGCCCACCACCAGCCACGGCGTTTGACGGATCAGAGAATAGCCATCCTTAAGCAAAGCACCCCAGCTGGGCGTCGGGGGTTTCACACCCAGCCCCAAAAAGGACAGGCCCGCCTCCAGCGCGATGACTGTCGGGATATCCATCGCCGCCAGCACAGCTAGAACGCCGATGATATTGGGCAGCATATGCACGCCTAGAATGCGCGCCATGCTGGCTCCCATCGACCGCTCGGCCAGAATGAATTCAGAATTGCGCAGGGTCAGCGTCTGGGTCCGGGCCACGCGCCCATAGGTCGGGATTGAGGTTGCCATGACCACGAACACCACAGTTTGCAGACTGGGTCCGACAAGAGCCACAACGGCCAAGGCGAACATCACCGTCGGAAAGGACCGGATGGTATCGAAGAGCAACATCAGAAGGTTATCCAGCCATTTCGGCCCATACCCGGCAATCATGCCCAATGTCAGGCCAATCGCCATTGCACCGAACACGGCCGGCAATGCAACCTTGAGCGCAACCTGCCCCCCCGCGATGACCCGCGAAAACGTATCGCGCCCCAATTGGTCTGTACCCAGCAGATGTGCGGCGGACGGTCCTTGCAAGCGGGATTTGATATCCATCGCAATCGGATCATATGGAACGATCCAATAGGCGAAGATTGCGCAGAACACGATTACGCCGACGATGATCAGGCCCATAAGTCCAAGCGGGTCACGGGCGACGCCGGTGATGATCTGCCCAAGTTCGGAACGAGATTTTTCCATAACGCTCCCTCCTCAATGCGCCGTGCGCGCGCGCGGGTCGAGCAACGCATTGATCAGGTCTGCCAACGCGGTCGACACTACGAACAACGCCGTTGATATGAGGACCGAACCCATAACAATCGGGTAGTTTCGGGTGGTGATGCTATCGATCACCAGTTTGCCCAGACCCGGTCGGGCAAAGACAATTTCTGCAAAAACGGCGGAGCTGAGAAGAAAGCCCATCCCAACCCCGATCACGGTAACGACCGGCAAAATGGCGATCCGCAGTGCATAAACCATGACCACGCGACGCTCGGCGATCCCAAAGGCGCGCGCGGTGCGCACATGGCTTTCGCCCATAACCTCGAGCATCGAAGCGCGTACAAGTCGAGCAATATAGCCGACCCAGCTGAGGCCGATCGCAAAGGCTGGCAGAACCAGATGGTCGAGACGGTCCCAGAACCCCTCTCCGGCACCGATGGCGGGAAACCATTGCAAATGCACGGCGAATACCAGCAGCGCTAAAAGCGCGACAACAAAGGCCGGGGCAGCCACGAAGCTGACGGATATTGCGGCGGCGATCCGGTCGATCAGCGTGTTGGGATGCGCCGCCGCATAGGCACCAAGTGCGATGCCCAGGCTTGCAGACCACAGGATTGACGCAAAAATCAGTTCCAGCGTGAACGGCAATTGCTGGAACACGATATCGGTCACGGAACGGCCCGAGAAAACATCGGTTCCAAGGTCACCCTGCAAAAGGTTTCCGTAAAAGATCAAAAGCTGTTTCCAGATCGGTTGATCAAGCCCCAGCGCCGCTGTGAGTTGGGCCTGAAGTTCGGGCGTGGCACGCGGGCCCAGCATGATCTGGACCGGATCGCCAGGCACGGCGCGGATCATCAGGAACATGACGGTGACCGCCACGAACAGGATGAGCAGCGACAGCCCGAAGCGACGGGTTGCGAAATTCAGCATGGCCAACTGGCTCCTTAAGGCTTGATGGCGTTAGTATTGGTACGACGGACATTTCCAGCCCGCCGTACCCATTCGAACTGGGGTGGTCAGGTCGCCTTGCCGAAATAACGAAGCAGGGACAGGCCATCTGGCCGCAGCGCTGGAATGACACGTGCGCTGTGAATAACCGGTGTCGCCTCGTGTGTGATAAAGCGGTAAGCACCGCTTTCCTCCATCAGATCCTGCGCGCGCTGATACATTTCCGCCCGCTTGGCGACATCCGTTTCAGCTGCAGCCGTTTCATGGATTTCGTTGAATTCAGGACTGTCAAAGCGTTCCCAGTTCCACTTTCCGATCTGTTCAGGCGTGAACCACGACGTCGCATAATACGGATCGGGCGTCATCGAATAGCGGTTCAAAACAAGCTGCAGGTTTTCATTGTCACCAGACGCCCAGAACGCCCCGGATTCCAGAACGTTCACCTCAACCGTGATCCCGATCTGCGCGAGCGTGGCCTGAATGATCTGAGCGGTTGTCGTGAACGTCGTCTTGTTCAACGTGTCGAGGGTCAGTGTAACGTTGGTTTCACCGGATTCCGCCAGCAGTTGCGCCGCTTTCTCAAAATCCGCCGCCGGTGGCACCAGCGAAGAAGCCCGATGCCCGGCGAGGCCCGGTGCGATGATGCCGGTCGCTGGTTCGGCAGCGCCAAAATAGGCGGCCTCCAGAATGCTGGGTACATCCACTGCGTGCTGAATCGCTTGCCGCAGTTTTTGATTTTGAAGCTTCGGATGCTCGACGTTCATGCCCATCCAGACATAGTAGAGCGAGGGCTTCTCAACCAACGATCCGCCATTGGGCACCCCGGCACGATACCGTTCGACCGAACCCAGCGACACGCGGGTGACGTCCAGTTCACCGGCCTCAAAAGCGATCTCGGCGGTGTTTTCATCGTCAATCGGATAGATCTCGACGGTGTCCCAAGTGGGCGCGTCCCCTTTCCAGTCGGGGTTGCGCTTAAGAACCGTCTTTTCCTTGGGCGACCAGCTGTCCCGCAGATATGGGCCGGACTCTGCCACCGGATCAGCGCCGATCCGGCCACCGGCGGCTTCGACAGCGGCCTTCGACACGATGTTGCCGGTAATGTAGGGAAGGGCGATCGACCAGATCGGTGCGAACGGTTTGTTCAGCACGATCGTGCCTTCGCGTTCGCTGGTCACGTCCACGTGGCTGAATGACCCCAGATCGGGCTTGTTCGGACTGTCGGTTGCGTCGTCCACGATCCGTTCCATGCTGAACTTGACGTCCTCGGCGGTCATGGCGCCAAATCCATTGGTGAACCCGATATCGTCACGCAACGCGAACTTGATATGGGTCGGATCAACCTGCTCGATCATCGTGGCGGCATCCATCTGCCAGCCCCATTCCTCGCCTGGTTTGTACTGGATCAGCTTGTTGTAGATCGAGGCATGAACCTCTTCTTCAACGACACCAACAGAATGGGCCGGATCCATATTCTGCGCATCGCCATAGGCTCGCACCCGCAGCACGCCGTCATCTGCAGCAAGCACACGGTTCGCCCATCCCATCGGAAGCGCCGTAGCGGCCCCAAGCGCGGTTGCGCCCTTCAGAAACCCCCGGCGGCCTACATTGGCCTTTGTCCATTCGATCTTCATAGTATCCTCCCTTAGATTAAGTCACAGAAGCCCGCGCGGAATGGTTTCGGACCATTCCTTCGTCAGAACTTCGATTTCATCCGCGCCTTCGGTGGCGCGTAGCTTGCGGTCGAGATAAAAATTCTGTGCATCGCAGGTCATCCGGCATTCGGTTGAGATGGCGACCTGCCAATCCGCTCGTTCGAAGGTGAAATTCCAGGCGGTCTCGAAACATGCGGATGCCGGATCATCGGGGTGAATGCCGTAGTGCATGCGCACGTCACTACCGGCAGTCAGATCATGGTAGGGATCGCGCGCTTTGCCATAGTCATCAAATGTCTCCAGAACGATCCGACCATCGTCAGTCATGATGCGTTCGGATTGCGCGGATGGCAGACGCAATTGTTCAGCGGCAAGAACCGGATAATCCTGTGCCGGACCAGGTTCCGAGGCTTGAACTTCGTGCGTGACTTCGCGCACCGGCAGATGCAGGGCGCACTCCTGTAAGTGCAAAGTCACCTCGGCCGAACGGGGCGATGGCCAAACGATCGGCCAGTACGACGTCGTCAGCGCCAGTCGCAACACGTGGCCCTCGCGCAGATGATGCGCGCACTCATTTAGGGCAATCTCGGCCTCATAGATTTCACCCGGTTGCAGGGTTTCGGGCGCTTCGTGGCTGCGGTAGTGGCACAGGTTCAACGGACGATAGCTGATGCGCTGCGATACTCCTTCGGGCGAGACATCGCACAGCCTTGCGACAAGCTGGGCAACGGGTTGATCCACCGAGAATCGAAACTTTAGCTTTGCGCGGCCCAACAGCTCCAGCGGGGCTTGCAGCGGTGCGCTTTCAAAACACACCGACAGGGCATCATCCCTTGCCTGGTCGCCTGCAAGTTCATTGTCGATCCGCATGCCAGCGCAGAAATACCCGCCTTCCCGGCCGACATGACTGGGCGAGGCTATTGCAACCGTATCTGTCGCCGGTTCCTGCAAAAACCCGCCGGGTGTCAAATGCCAGACCTGTTCGGACACGTACGGCGACGGCCAGGTGGTTTCGGCAATCCAACGACCTCGCCGGGCAGAGTTGTGCGCCGTCGGGTTAAAATGCTCCTGCATGTACGTCCGGTACACGGGCAGGTCCTCGGCCCCATTTTCCTGCCCCTTCAGCCAGCGGTCAAACCAGCCGATCACTTCGGAATGAAAGTCTGCAGGATCAAGTTTAGAGATGTGAGGATAACGGTGTTCCCACGGCCCGATGATGGCTTTGGTTGGCACCGTCAGACTTGCCGCCAAAGCCGGGGGCGCATTGACATAAGCATCTGCCCAGCCGGTGATTGCCAAAACGGGGGTTTGGATCGCGGACCAATCCTCGCAAACCGATCCATGTTTCCAAAACGCGTCACGCGTTTGATGGCGCAGCCAATCTGCGGCAGAGAATGGAACGTTTCTTAGCCGAGCCAGCCAGTCCTCTCGCCAGTCTGCACGAAGGTCCGGATCAGCGGGGCGGGTCAAATAGGCAAACATCTGGCTGCCCCAGTTCATGTTGTCACTCAGCAGGCACCCGCCCATAAAATGGATGTCATCCGCATAGCGATCCACGGTCGAGGCGACGCTGACAACGGCCTTCAACGCAGGTGGTTGCCGAAAGGCCAGTTGCAGGCCGTTGAATCCGCCCCACGATATTCCGATCATCCCGATATGACCGTCGCACCAATCCTGCGCGGCGATCCAGGCCAGGACCTCTTCACCATCGCGCAGTTCCAGCTCGGAGTATTCGTCGTCGAACTGCCCTTCGCTGTCCCCGGTGCCCGCGATGTCGACCCGGACGCAGGCATAACCTGCGTCGGCAAATACGGTGTGGGTCGTTTCATCTCTTGGCGCGGTGCCGTCGCGTTTGCGGTAAGGCAGGTATTCCAGAATTGCAGGGGCGGGACTGGATTCGGGCAACCAGATGCGCGCAGCCAACCGTCGCCCGTCGGCGAGCGTGATCCATGTGTTTTCGATGGGTTCAATTGGCATCTGGTCGCTTGTCTGTTGCAAAGTGATGCCGAAGAAGAAACCGATTTGCAGATAAAGCAAATTGTGTGATCTTGCGCGAACTGACGCGAATTGTCGTGATATAGCGTCAGAACGCGAAAGGTTTTGCCTATGTCAGAGAATTTTTCTGCCAACCTGCGATCATTATGCGCAGAGCATGGGAACATTTCGCAGATTTGCCGAGATATCGGCGTCAACAGACAGCAGTTCAATCGCTACCTGAACGGCGCCAGCCTACCCTCTGCCCACAACATGCGGCGTATTGCGCGTCATTTCGACCTGACAGAAGCCGACCTGTTCGCGGAAACAGCAAGTTTCGAACGAATGCTCAAGCGTGCTCTGCCACAAGCCGGGAATACACCTACGGACGCGTTTCTGGGCCCTTTTCGGGGCCAGCAAAAAAACCTGCGACGTTACGTAGGCTTCTATCATTCCTATTTCTGCACGCCGTCCTGGGAAGGTAAGATTTTTTGTTCCCTGATCCGAATTCAGGAAAGTGACGGACTGTTCACTATTCGATCCCGGGAAATTGCCACCTCGCCAGACAAGAGCACACACCAGATTTCGCGTTACTCTGGTCTAGTGACGATGCGGGGTAACAGGATATTCGTGACCGAACATGAGCTGGCGCGCGAAGGCAGCGTCGCCAATACGATTTTGTATTCCGCACACCGCCAGCAACTAAAATATCTGCGCGGCATGACCATGGGCGTCGCCTGGCGCCCATACCCGCACCCCTACGCAGCCAAAACAATCTGGAAGCGCTTGCACGAGCGCGTATCAGCACGCGAGGCCATTGCCTCCTGCGGTATCTACCCTGCCCAAAGCAATAGGATCGATCCAACTGTCCGGAAGCACCTTTACGAGATTTGAAGCGCCGAAGCGACACAAGCGGCGGCACATTTTCTTTGGTGCGGCATCCAATTCCGGTGGCAATTTTTGATCCAAGGTTCGCGAAATCTGATGTGTCGATCAGCCTGATAACGCGACTTCATTTCCTACCGCTCTGATTCCAGGATTTGAAGCCCGAGATAATTTAGCGCCAGCTTTGCAAGAAGGCCCTGTTGACGCCATGGCATGAACCTTCTCCACTGCTTTAGCCAACACTAACCTAGGATCAGGACTCGTTGTTGCTTCATAGCTATCAACCTTGAAAAGTTCTCACCAAAGGCAGAAACCGCTACGATGTTCGGAGGTCTTCACGCTTTTTGCCTTTGATGGTTCCATGCCCCATCGCTAATTCTCTACAAGATTGGGCGGCAGCACTATTGGGATCCAAGCGGCAATCGACTGGGAATACGCAATTGAAAGGCTTTGGCTACGAGAGGGGCTGAAAGGGCCCCTAAAACAACCGACGAAAGGACGGCTCTGGGTGAATCCCTCTCGGGACATTGCGTTGCAATGCCCTGCTGGGCGATGGATAGGTCGCGTGTTCGGCTGGATGGCGCTTAGTAGCTGGGGGTATCACCAGTACCAGTTGTCGGCTTTCCAAGAAGGGGTTTTGTCTCTACGTCAAATCTGAGCGTCGCCAAGGCTCATAACATGAATTTGCCTGGGAAAAGCCCGCCTAAAAACCTTCGAATAAGTTCCGCAGAGCGTCGTCGCGAAAACATCTGCATATCGGTCAGGTAATTTACCCACATACCTTCCAGCAAGGCCAGAGTTCCGCTGGTGGCATCATCCACCAAGTTCGGATCTTGCTCGTTTTGTTGGGCTATCTCCAAGAACGCACGCCGCAAAGTCTCGACAAGTTTGGGGTCCTGAGTGCTGCTGTATCGGGCAATACCTGGATGTGAACTTGCGATGCCTCGGAATGCATGCCAGATTTTCGTACTTCGTGGATTGAGCAAAGCTTCGGACAGATCCGCCTCGATCACAGCCATCACTCGGTCTTCGGGCGATGCATCCGAGCCCAGATCGGTCATTCTGTCCATCTCGGCATAATACTCAGTACTGAAATGCTGGGCCGCAGCGGTCAGCAAATTGTCCTTCCCCCCGAAATGCAAATGGATCATTCCGCGCGACAGACCTGAGCGCTCGCAGATGCGACTGACCGAGGTATCGGTAACTCCAATATCAGCAATTGTATCCAGTGTCGCCTTAATCAGAAGCTGCCTATTGGCTTCCGGATCGCGCTTCGAACTACGCTTTCTTCCTTTAGGATCTGTCACTCTATTCAATGATTCCATTATCTTAGGGTCTTCTCATATGGGCCGCTCACAGGGAGATTGACACGAAAGGCCTTTCTGGCGCAACATTAAATGGACGATCGTCCATTAGCGACTCGTAAGTACCGAGATGGGAGATAGGGTGATTTTTCGTAGCGAAGCGTCCCGGGGTTATACCCTAAGCGCACCAGCCACGGCATACGTGGGGTTTCTGGTGGCGGCGCCTTTGGTGATCCTGATCGCCTATTCGTTCTGGACCCAAACCTACGTAACGCTCGACAAGACACCGACGTTGAAAAACTATAGCGACGCGCTTGCTGATCCGCTGGTTCGACACTTAATGCTAAGGTCGATCTGGATTGCCGGAGCAGTTACGGTAGTCACTGTCGCATTGGCCTATCCCATCGCCTACTTCATCGCGATGAAGGCCCGGAAAAAGACTATCTGGCTTCTGCTCATCACCATTCCGTTCTGGTCCAGCTATCTGCTGCGCGTATTTGCCTGGAAACTCATCCTTGGGTTCAACGGGGTGATGAATTCTGCACTGATGATGCTTGGTCTGATCGACGAACCGCTCGACTTCCTGCTGTACAACGAATTCGCTGTCGTGCTGACGCTTGCTCATGCGTGGGCACCTTTTGCGATCCTGCCGATCTATGTCTCGTTGCAGAAGATCGATCCAAGTCTGTTGGAGGCCGCCACAGACCTCGGCAACAGTCCTTTGCAACGCTTCATGCGGGTGACGCTGCCGCTGACGATCCCGGGGATCATTGCGGCTTGCCTGATCATCTTCATTCCGACTGTCGGCGACTACGTAACGCCCGCACTGGTCGGCGGATCGGACGGGAAGATGATCGCTAATCTTATTCAGGTGCAGTTCGGGGCTGCCAACAACTGGCCCCTCGGCGCCACACTTTCGCTGATCGCGATGCTGTCGGTTGGCTTCGTCGCCATCGTGTTTGTCATTACCGCCACCCAGCTTGGGAGGAGGATCAGATGAAGCGCCCCTCGACGCTGACAGCCTATGCTTTTCTGTATTTGGTCTTTCTGTACCTGCCGGTTCTTTTCCTACCTTTGTTCTCGTTCAACAGCGGTACAATCGTTGCCTTTCCGATCAAGGGCTGGACGCTGGACTGGTATCGGAAGCTGGGCGAACAGGATACGTTGATTCAGGCCCTTTGGAATTCGCTGGGTGTCGGCACGGTCGTCGCACTTCTATCCACCGCTATGGGGCTGTTCGCTGCGCGCGCCTTTGTTCGCTATCGTTTTCGGGGTCAGCGTGCAGCTGAAGGACTGGTGATGCTGCCGTTGGTTATTCCGGGCATTATCGTGGCCTCGTCAATGCTGGTCCTGTTTCTGTTTCTCGGTCTCAAGCCGTCTTTGCTGACCGTTGTTCTGGGCCATACGTTCCTCGCCTTGCCATTTTCCGTTTCGATCTTGAAGTCCGCGTTCGATGACTTCGACGCTTCGCTGGAAGAGGCATCTTACGATCTGGGCGTCGGCGTGTTCGAAACCTTCCGCCGCGTGACGCTGCCGGTCGTTTCCCCTGGCATCGTAGCCAGCATGCTGGTCACGTTCACTGTCAGCTTCGATGAGTTCGTCCTGGCCTTTTTCCTGTCAGGCAACCAGCCAACCCTGCCGGTCTATATCTGGAGCCAGATCCGTTTCCCTGCCAAGCTTCCCAATGTGCTGGCGCTTGGCTCCATCTTGCTGCTCACCTCGGTTCTGCTTCTGGTGCTGGCCGAGTATTTCCGCCGCCGCTCATCCGCATCAGAGGTCCGATGACAGACAGAAACATCATAGAACTCAGGGGCGTCGAAAAGCGCTATGGCACATTCCTGGCGGCCAGCGGGATCAATCTCGATCTCAAAGAGGGTGAGTTTTTCTCACTCCTAGGCCCCTCGGGATGCGGCAAGACTACGGTGTTGCGGATGATCGCGGGCTTCCAGGAACCGACCGAGGGCACCGTGCTGATCGACGGTCAGGATATGGAAGGTGTGCCTGCCAACAACCGCCCAACGAACATGGTCTTTCAGAGCTACGCCATCTTCCCGCACCTGAACGTCGGAAACAACGTGGCCTATGGCTTGCGGGGCAAGGCGCCCAAGGCTGAGATTGACCAGCGCGTGGCCGAGGCCCTGGAAATGGTCGAGCTGGGCGGTCTTCAGGATCGCGGTGCAAGCGAATTGTCGGGTGGGCAGCGGCAAAGGGTGGCGCTCGCCCGCGCGCTGATCATGCGACCCAAGGTGTTGTTACTGGATGAACCTTTGTCAGCGCTCGACAAGAAGCTGCGCGAACAGATGCAGTTTGAAATGCGTAATCTGCAGCAATCGCTTGGCATCACCTTTGTGATGGTCACCCACGACCAATATGAGGCGATGACCATGTCCGATCGTATTGGCGTGATGTTCAATGGACGGCTTAAGCAAGTGGACACACCGACCACGCTTTATGCCCGTCCTTGTGATCAGCAAGTGGCCAGTTTCATCGGTGAAATGAACATACTGCCTGCCCAGTTGTTGGGTGAAACCGGCGATATGTTGTCGATCGATGCAGCCGCCTTCGGGCGGATTGAGATTGAGAGAAACCCCAACGTTGCGACCAGCTCTAAAGACATGAACATCGGTATTCGCCCGGAACAATTGGAAATCGCTGCTGAAAAGCCCGAAGACTATCCATCAACGGTTCAAGGCACTGTCAGCAACGTCGCATTCTATGGCGAGAACATTCACTACCACATTCAGGTGGCGGGAGCTGAGAAACCAATCTCGGTCTCAGTTCCAAACTATTTTCACACGGTCGATTTCAAACGCGGCGACGCAGTTTGGCTGGGGCTTCAGGGGGCAAGCGTGATCGATCTAGGTACATACACAAAGTAAAATAGTGGGAGGATAAAATGAGACTTCAGGGAATTGCGGCCTTCGCATGTGCGACGGCGATAAGTACGGGAAGTGCCATAGCAGGTGGCGCCGATCTGACGGTTTTTGACTGGTCGGGATATGAAGATCCCGGGTTCTTTGCCAGCTACATGGAAAAATACGGGAATGAGGCACCAAGCTATTCCTATTTCGGAAGTCAGGAAGAAGCCTTTACGAAACTGAGTTCGGGTTTCACGGCTGATCTGGCGCATCCTTGTTCTGACGCGGTCCGGAAATGGGTCGCAGCCGACCTGATCCAGCCGCTGGATGAAAGCAAACTGACCAACTGGGCCGATGTTCTGCCCGAGATCAAGGAAGTCGACGCCATCGTCCTAGACGGCAAGCTTTACATGTTGCCGTTCGAGTGGGGGAACACGGGCCTTATCTATCGCACCGACAAAATCTCAGGCGACGATATCTCGCTGCAAATGCTGGCGGACCCGGCTTATGCAGGCAAGATCGCCGTCCCGGATGCCGCGTCATCTGCGTACGCCCTGGCTGCGCTGGCCACTGGAAACGCCGACGATTATACCAATCTGAGCGACGAGCAGTTCAAGGAAGCATCTGATTTCCTGCGCTCGATCCACCCGAACATGCGCTTTTACTGGTCCGATGCGGGTCAATTTGATCAGGCCATGACCAGCGGTGAGATCGAATTGGGTTGGGCCTGGAACCAGTCAGAACTGAACCTGATCTGGAACGAAGTGCCTGCCGCGATGATGCGTGATGTCGATAAGGGCATCGCGACTTGGGCGTGCGGTTACGTGCATCTGAAGTCTTCCACGACTCCGGTCGATCAGGTCTATGATCTGTTGAACGCGCTCACTGACCCTGCCAGCGGTCAGTACATCATCGACAACTGGGGCTACCCACATTCCAACGCAAAAGCGTTCGAAGTTGCCGATCAGGCCAACATCGAAGCCTATGGTTTTGCTGACCCTAAAAGCTTCTTCGAAGGCAGTTTGTTCTTTGATGCGGTGAATCCCGAGCTTGAGGCGAAAATGCTGGCAGAATTTGAACGGATCAAAGCCGGCTTCTAACACAACCACTTTTCCGGGGCCTTACGGCTCCGGATCCCAGATACAGGAAAACGCGTGAACATGTCGAACGCGAACCCATATGCTCTGCTTTTTGAACCGGTTCAGATTGGACCAGTCACAGCCAGAAATCGCTTTTATCAGGTGCCACATTGCACCGGGCTGGGGCATGTCCGACCGCGGGCGGATGCCGCCGTTCGTGGGATGAAAGCCGAAGGTGGGTGGGCGGTGGTTTCCAATCAGGAGACCGAGATTCACCCAACCTCAGACCTGTCTCCTTATGCCGAGGGGCGGCTATGGGACGGGCGCGATGTTCCCGCGTTGCGGCTGATGACGGATGCGGTACATGCGCATGGTGCGCTGGCAGCTATCCAGCTGGTGCACAATGGCAACCATGCGCAGAACCTGCTGACCCGGGCTCCGGTTCTTGCACCTTCCGAGATGTCTGTCGATACGACGCATCCCAAGCAGGCGCAGGCCATGGATAAAGCTGATATTCGCGAGTTCCGCCGCTGGCACCGCGAGGCCGCCCTGCGAGCGAAAGATGCCGGATTTGACATCATTTACGTCTATGCCGGACACAACATGACTTTGGCGCAACATTTCATGCTGCCGCATATGAACCAGCGTAGTGATGAATATGGCGGGTCGCTTGAAAATCGTGTGCGCCTGACACGCGAACTGCTGGAAGACACCCACGCAGCTGTAGGTGACAGCTGCGCTGTGGCGCTCCGTTTTGCCATTGATGAGATGGTGGGCGCTGACGGAATGCAGGCTTCAGAAGAAGGCCGTGCCGTGGTCGAGCTTTTGGCCGATCTTCCTGACCTATGGGATGTGAACGTAGCCGACTGGTCCAATGACAGTGCCACAACTCGCTTTCAACCAGAAGATGGCTATCAGAACGCGTTTCTGTCGCACGTCAAACAGGTAACACGGAAACCCGTGGTTGGTGTTGGTCGCCTGACGTCTCCCGATATGATGCTGTCGATGGTCAAAAAGGGAATTGTCGACCTTATCGGAGCGGCGCGACCTTCCATCGCGGACCCATTCATTCCCAAAAAGATTGAAGAGGGTCGCATTGACGAAATCCGCGAATGCATCGGCTGTAATATCTGCGTCTCATCTGACAATCTGGGCATCCCGATCCGTTGCACCCAAAACCCGACCATGGGCGAGGAATGGCGGCGTGGTTGGCACCCCGAGATCATCGCGCCGAAAAAGAGCAACGCGGATACTTTGGTTATTGGCGGTGGCCCTGCTGGTCTTGAATGCGCTACGCAGTTGGCAAGGCGAGGATATCAGGTGACCTTGGCCGAAGCCTCAGCTGAATTTGGTGGACGTGTTGCAATGGAAAGCAAACTTCCCGGCCTCGCGGCTTGGTCCCGCGTCGTCGATTATCGCCTGAATGATCTGAAGCAGCGCGGTAATGTCCAATTGTTCACCAACAGCAGGCTTGATGGCGATCAGGTGGCAGAGCTTGGCGTCGAACATGTCTTTGTGGCCACCGGCAGCCACTGGCGTACCGACGGCATGGGCCGTAGCACGCAGCGCCATATGCCTCAGATCGAGCAAACCGCCAAAGTGTTGACGCCTGATGATATTATGAACGGCCTTCTGCCTCCGGATGGACCGGTGATGATCTATGATGATGACCATATCTATCTGGCAGGGGTAATCGCTGAAAAACTGGCGACCGCCGGATACCAAGTGGTCTTCGTCACGCCAGAGAGTTTAGTTTCAACTTACGCCGTCAATACTTTGGAGCAGCCTCGTATTCAGGCCCGCCTGATCGAGCTTAGTATCGACATTCGCTGCAATCAGGTGCTGACGGCGGTTGAAGGTGACATCGCGCGCATCGGGTGTGCCTTTACCGGACGCGAAACGGATATTCCGTGCGCCTCGACAATTCTGGTTACCGAGCGCCACCGAGAGACAGCGCTTTATGACAGCTTGCACGGGATCGGTTTGAAAACCCTCGAACTTATTGGCGATGCCGCGTCTCCGGGGTTGATCGTGGACGCAGTATTCGCAGGCCACCGCGCGGCACGCGATTTTGAACGCCCAAAGGCAGAAGCAGACAAGGATTGGTTTCGCCGCGAGATAATCGATTTGGAGGATACGTGATGAACAGCCGACCGTTTGAGTTAGATGCTTTGATGGCCTCGCACCAGTACGGCCACGCGCTGCCGCGTGAATTCTATACCTCGCAAGACATCTATAACTATGACATTGCCCAGGTCTGGAACCGTAACTGGCTTTGGGCAGGGCATGTCAGCCAAATCCCAAACCCCGGAGACTATTTTCTGTTCGACTATGGCCCGGAGAGCATCATTATTGTTCGCGACCGCGAAGGAGAAGTTCGCGCTCATTTGAACGTCTGTCGGCATCGGGGATCTCGCGTCTGCACTGAACAATCCGGCAACTCCCGTGTTCTTGTTTGCCCGTATCACGCTTGGACATATGAGCTATCGGGGAAACTTCGTGCGGGCCACAACATGGGAGAACACTTTGACCCATCCAAATTCGGGCTATTTCCCGTTCAGGTGAGTGTCTTCAAAGGCCTGATTTTTGTCTGTGCCGATGCAAACACGCCATCGCTTGATCCTGTCCTCAGCCAACTTGCGCCTTTGGTCGAACCCTATGGTTTAGACGACTTGAAAATTGCGCATACGGCGTCATTTCCGGTTCCAGCGAATTGGAAACTGGCGGTTGAGAACTATCTTGAATGCTACCACTGCGGACCAGCACACAAAGAATACTCTCGCTCTCATAGCCTGAAATCGCCACAAGACATGGCTGGCTTGGTCGAGCCGCTGAATGCAAGGGCTGTAGAAGTTGGGCTGACGCCTGATGAATTGGCGCTTGTTGGCGAGGCTGCGCCCACCCCATTCACCAGCGGGTACTATCGGCGCTACCCGCTTTACCAAGGTTACAAAACCGGCAGCAAATCGGGCGAGGCGCTTGCGCCATTGCTTGGAACGTTGAATGGCTTCGACGGTGGCGCAACTGACTTTGATATTGGTCCATTGAATTGGTTCCTGATTTATTCGGATCACATGGTGGGTTACCGCTTTGTTCCACGTGGCCTACAGGAAACCGACATTCAGGTGGTCTGGCTGGTTCGCGCTGACGCCGAAGAAGGCCAGGATTACGACAAGGAAGACCTGACCTGGCTTTGGCATGTCACATCTTTGGATGACGAACGCATCATTCGACACAACCAGTCCGGCGTGAATTCTCAATACTTCCAACCGGGCCCCTTGGGCGAAATGGAAACCTCGATCCAGGATTTTTACGATTTCTATTTCACCATGATCAGCCCGGAACCAGAACAAAGGATGGCAGGTAATGGCTGAGGCAAAATCACGCCGTCGCGGTGGTGGTGGGCGCGCCGCGCGCATAAAGGTGCAACAGGCGACCACGGGCAACGAGGCTGTGCGTGGAGGCTTAAGCGGCGGGCGCTATAAGCCGTTGACCCAATCAGATATGGAGAACATCCACCAAGCGGCCCTGACCGTTCTGGAAAACACTGGCGTCACCGACCATTTCCCGGAACTGCTTGATCTGGTGCTGTCCAAGGGCGCGGTGATGAATGACCTCAATCGACTGTGCTTCCCCCGTGCCCTGATGGAAGACATTCTGGCTGGTGCTGCCAGGGAATTTTACGTCTATGCCCGAGGAGAACGTGAAGGCAAAGACGACATGCATTGCAAGGCGGAGAGTGTCTATTTCGCCAACTCTGGCACCGCCGTCACCACCTTCGATTCCGAGACCAAAACTTATCGCCCTTCGGTCCTGCGCGATGTTTATGATTTCACTCGTCTGGTTGACCGTTTGGACAATATTCATATGCTGGGCGACACGGTGTTGGCCACCGACGTGACCGATGATTTCGCTCACGACATGAACACCATATATGCGATGCTCGCAGGTAGCCAAAAGCCTGCCTGTCTGACCTTTCGCGACCGCAGCCATATCCCGCATGCCATCCGAATGTTTGATTTGGCTCAGGGTGGTGAAGGCGCTTTCATGAAAAAGCCAAGCGTCATTTTTGGTGGCTGCCCCATGGTTTCGCCCCTGCGGATCGGTAAGGAAAACATGGAAATCCTGATTGATGCCGCCAAGCTTGGTCTGACTGTCGATCTGGCCGTGCCTCCTCAGGCCGGGGCCACAGCCCCCGCGACGCTTGCGGGAACACTGGTTCAAACCGTGGCCGAAACACTGGCCTGCGTTGCCATTGTAAACCTCATTACGCCGGGCTGCCCGGTCTGTTTTGCCGCCTGGCCCTTCATCACGGACTTGCGCAGCGGGTCGTTTACCGGCGGCAGCGGTGAACAGGCTCTCATCGGGGCAGCGGCCATTCAGATGGGCAATTTCTATGGCCTGCCCACATCCGTTGGCGCAGGCATGACCGATGCCAAAATACCCGACGCGCAATACGGGTTGGAAAAGGCGCTGACCTTCACACTTGCCGCACATGCCGGTGCCAATCGCCTTTGCGAGTTTGGCGGTATGATCGGCAGCCTGATGGGATGCAGTTTTGAAAGCATGGTTATCGATGACGAAGCGGGTGGTATGATCCTGCGATCATTACGCGGGATAGAAGTCACAGATGAAACCATGGCGGTGGATGTGATCCACCAATGCGCCATTGATCCAGGTCATTTCCTCGGCAACCCACACACGCTGAACTATATGAACACCGAATTTGTCTACCCGCGGCTCATGGATCGTGAGCGTACAGATACATGGGAAAACGAAGGCAAAACTGATCTATTGGACCGCGCCCGTGACAAGGCCAATTCCATTCTCGACAGCCATTTTCCCAACTACTTCGGCGCTTCAGACGCTCAGGTGCGCGAAGAGTTCCCAATTGTGATGAGCGCAGAAAGTATGGCCCGCCGTGGATAACTCTAACGCCAAGCACTGGGACAACGACCATTTCCTGCACCCGTGGGAAGGGATGGCAACTTTGGGCGAAAACGACCGCACTTTTATCGAAGGTGCCAGCGGCATCCATGTGGTGAACGAAAAAGGCGAACGCTTGATCGATGGACCGGGCGGCATGTGGTGCACCCAGATCGGTTATGGGCGCGAGGAGATGGCCGAGGCCATGGCTGAGCAGGCTCGGAACCTTGCCTATTTCTCGCCCTTTAACAACTCCAACTCGACTGCCGCGCGGTTCGCACGCGAAATCGCCAAACGGGCGCCGGGCGACTTGAACAATGTCTTTTTTACCACCGGCGGTTCCACTGCGGTGGATACGGCCATCCGCTTTGTCCACTTTCGAAACAACCTTTTGGGTCTGCCCGAGAAAAAGAAGATCATTTCAAGGCAAAAAGCCTATCACGGAAGCACTTATCTGGCGGCCAGCGTCAGTGGAAAAGAGCGTGACAGGCTTTGGCTAGACAAGGCGGATGACCTCGCACATTTCCTGCCTGACGTGAATCCGCTCTACCGTGCAACTAGTCAAAGCGAAGAGAGCTTTCTGAAAGAGAAGGTTTCCGATCTTGAAAACGCCATTGTGGCACTTCGTCCAGAAAATGTTGCCGCTTTTATCGCCGAACCTGTTCTGGCATCTGGCGGCGTGATCGTACCGCCAAAAGGATATCACGAAGGCTGCCTAAACATCTGCAGGAAGTATGATGTTCTATATATCTCGGACGAAGTGGTGACAGCTTTTGGGCGATTGGGTCATTGGTTTTCGTCTGATGCAGTTTTTGGCATTCAGCCAGACATAATCACCTGTGCCAAAGGAATGACATCCGGGTATGCACCTATGGGCGCCGCGGTTATCTCGGATAGATTGATCGCCGACGTTGCGGGAAAAGATGCTACCTTTTCTAATGGTTACACCTATTCTGGCCACCCGGTCAGCGCGGCCGCTGGTCTAAAAAGTATGGAAATTATTGAACGGGAACAGCTTCTCGAACACGTTCGGAACGTCGCTCCGGTATTTCAGGATCAACTACAGCAGCTGCGTCAGATTGACATCGTTGCCGATGTGCGCGGGATGGGGTTGATGGGATGCGTTCAATGCTCAGTTGATGGTGATCCCCGGAGCGACCTGGGATGCGACTACGAGATTGGCGGCCAAATCGATATTGAATGCCAGAAACGTGGGCTACTTGTTCGACCTGTGATCAACATGTGTGTTCTTTCACCGCCCCTAATGATTAGCGAAAGTGAAATTGAGCAGATGTTTTCTGTCTTGCGCAAAGGGCTTGAAGCGACAAGTGCATGGCTCGGCGGGATCAGGGACTAATGAAATGCGTGCGCCTTTGTTGTGAATGTCCAGAGATCGGGATGCCATTGAAGCATTTGAGCTTAGAGCTCAAGGTCCGTTTCTCCAATTGAGCGTTTGGGTCAAGCTCGATTTCCTTGATTGTAAGGGGCCATATTCACTCTTCCGGGTCACACTTCTCTTCGCAGTCTGGGTGATGCCGGATGACTCACTTCGTTTTTTACAATTGCCTGGGCCACAGTCGACGGCCGTCCTTCCCAACGGGAATTGAGTAGCCGAACGCATGGAGTTGTTTTGTATTTTCTAATCACTTGTGAACTCACCTAAAGCTTGAGAGTTCATGATGTCTGTTTCCTTTTGAAGGCATCATAAGCTTCTAGGTGCTAGTTCTCACTAACTCTCTCGTCGCGCTCGTTTTCAGCGCCTGTGCGAATGGTCTCTCAGAAGCGCGAGAGAATGCACCTAAAAGGAGTTTTCGGCATGTTTCGCCGACCGGTCAGAGTTTTCACACAGCCTCCGGACAAAGCTGCCGTCGGTTAAATGGTTGCTTGTGACGGGTCTATGGCCCAAACCGGACGTTCCCAGCTGAGCTTTGCAAATCCCGAGTTGCTTAAGAAAGCAAAAAAGTCCGTGGCGAAGGCTTTGCCAAAGCCCCGTTCGGGCCAACCATAGACGCAGTTTAGATGAATTCTTCGCCACAACTGAGGTCTTGCGCAGGTCCATCCCTTCGAATCTGGCAATTCGACCGAATGACTGCAAACTGAATTTAGTGCGAGAAACCACCAATGCACTCAATTCAGGACATCAGCGATTGCCCTTATCAGGTTCAACACTTCATAAGTTTCACGGTTTATTTCGTAAACGTAGTTTCCGGCTCGCACGTAATATCCATTGCGCCGCAATCCCCACCGGCTAGGATTATCGACTCGGGCATACCCATCATAAATGTAGTCCCCACGACGGTATTTTTTGGCCTGTCTTGGCGGTACGAACGGGACCGCTTTTTTCGCCAAGCCTGGTGGACAAAGTCCGGATTTGGATTTCACTTGGATTGGCGGGTAGCGCCAACTCCACTAGCTTGCCCTGTGTTATGGCTGCACAAACTGGGATTTGCGTTGGCTGGTGACGCACCTTGTGCGGTCAGTGCCAGCGCCAAAACTCCAATAATTTTTTTCCTAACGAGCACCTTCTCTATCTTAACAGCCTAGATATAAGTTTGAATGGGTCATGGCGAGTTCATCAGCGAAGAGTCGCTTTCCTGTACGATAAATTGCTTACGACCTGAGACCATGTGCTGAGATTGTGATCGCATGATCCAACCAAAGTGCCAGGTTAGGGTGCTCTTCGTCCACCTCGTCGCCCGCTTAATCCTTTGTCTTTATTTCGCGAACAACATTAACCGAACGTGAACAATGTGTTCTCAAAGTGTTCAATCAAACTGAGGCATAGTGCTCATGTTGGATCGAACGAGTTGTAAACCGTTTGATCGCTGACAAGGGGAAACGCATGATTAAGTCTGCCTTTGTGACTGAAGAGTCCAGCCCAACAACTGTGATGCAAACCTCCGGCAAAGTTGCCGTGGAACGTTTGTCAACCACAACAAGGTCGAGCAGTGGTCGCTTCCCTCCTATAGAAAATGCACTGACAGAAATCGTTAAAAACAAGCGGCTTTTTGAGGCACATAACAACGTCTGAAGACAGTTCAGCAGACTCTCAAACAATTCCCGATATTCGTCCTAAATATTGGAATTGATAACTAAATCCTGCTCCGGTTTGGGGCGGGGTTTCTTTTTGTGCGCCCTAGGGAAATTGACGCAACCTTTGGCGAACTCAATGAACTTCGGGCCAGCCGCTTCTCACTCTTGGGAAACATTTGGCTGGCCCGGCGCTGAGTGCTTCCGTGAGTGGTCAGCACTTCGAGTTGATTGACGAGAAGAGGCTGGGATCTTTCGTTACAGACCCAACAACGCTTTCACCTCTTCTTCAACTGCGTCGGTGACGGGTTTGTTGGCTGCGGCTTCCAGCGCTTCTCGCTCAGCCAATTCTTGTTCATCAACCAGATCAACGAGTTCTTGCACTTCTTCGGTTGCTTCTTCGTATTCAACAGCAGCTTGTCGTTCGTCGTTCAGGTCCTGTGCTTCTTCGACCGAACTGTCTAAATCCGCACGTGCTTCTTCGAGCTGTTCTTCGATTTCAGGATCCGTTCCACCGGCGTCTTCGAGCGCCTGTTCAAGGTCTTCGACCCTCTCTTGATTCTCTTGAACGTCGACCAGAGCTGTGCGCAAGTCTTCTTCTATCTCGGGAATAGTCCGCTCTGGAGGTTCCAATCCGGCGAGTTCTTCCAATTGTTCCGCAAGCTCCTCGCGCAGCGGCTCTCCGGCTAGAACGGTGTCTCGGTAATTGGCAATTCGACCGACACGGGAATTGGGTGCAGCGTTTTCTAATGCAGTTGCGTTGGCATTGGCTGCGTTAAGCGCTCCTAATTCGGACGGGTGAGCGCCGAGAAGCGCCGCCATACTGTTCCCTTTGGTTCGCACGGCCGGGCGGATGGACTCTTCGACAATCACGGTTGTTGATGATTTCGAATATGTCCTTGGCTTTTGCTTACCGCTATGAGTGGTCGTGTTTTTCTTTGAAGTGTTAAACGTTCTAGTCTTACCTTTTCCGCTGAAGATATCCTTCAATGTAAAACGACCGCTATTCCCAGAAGCAGAGCGCGAGGATTTTGACTTCGAGTTTCCAAAAATGGACTTCCCAGCACTTCGCCCACTCCGGCCTTTGTCGGCATCTTTCTTTCCGCCTTTGTTACCGGCAGAACTGTGGTCGCTACGGTCTCCTTTATCTGAGTTCCCTTTGCCGCTGCTATTACCTTTTCCGCCGCCGTTTCCTCCAGCGTTTCCATTATCGGCGCCCTTGCCGTTTCCGCCAGCGTCACCTTTTCCGCCGCCGTTTCCTCCACCTTTACCGTTTCCTCCACCTTTACCGTTTCCTCCGCCATTGCCTTTACCTTCCTTAGCAAAGGCTACATCCGGCGCGGCGATGGTGGCCACGATGGCAGTTGATCCCAGCAACGCGATTGCCAAGGTTGATGCTTTTAACAGTCCAAAATTGGTGGTTTTCATAACAGCCTCCTCAGTGGAAATCAGCGGACGTTAATTCTTTAAATCGGCTCTCTGTGTTCCAAAGTCTCGATTCACGTACGAATCTTCAAAGTTCGTTTCCATTTAACTTGAGGGTAATTGAACGCAGGGCTAACTGCTTGTTCATCATCGGTTCATGTCGAAAGACGTAGCCTCTAGCCGCGAAATACGAGGACGTTCATGCGTGCGAAGGTGATCTTGATTGTTGCAAGTTTGCTGGTTGCTTTGCCCATTGGGGAAGCGGCTGCCCAGACGCGCGAGCTCATGCAAGGTGAACTGCGCAAGGCGACCTTGACCGGCGGCACCATCCGTTTGAAACGGGTTATCAAAGGCGTCGAGAAAGCCTTTGGTGGCACCCCCGTTGATGCGCGCGCGTTTCAGGCTGATCAAATTTACTATCGCATTCTTGTCAAAAAGCCCGATGGAAAAATTGTCAGTGTAATTGTGAATGCCCAGACCGGAACGGTCGTTTCCAATCGATCCAGTGTTGGTCGACAAATATCGAAAGCAGCGCGTTCGACACCTGCTGACGTCAGCAACAGTCGCAATACTTCTACGAGCCGTGGAAACAATGGCAACGGAGGTGGCAACGCTGGTGGCAACGGGAATGCTGGAGGCAATGGCAACGGTGGCGACAACGGCAATGCTGGAGGCAACGGCGGCGGCAATGGCAATGCTGGAGGCAACGGCGGCGGCAATGGCAACGCCGGTGGCAATGGCAACGGTGGCGGCAACGGTAACGGCGGCGGCAATGGCAACGGTGGCGGCAACGGTAACGGCGGCGGCAATGGGAACGGCGGTGGTAACGCAGGTGGCAATGGCAACGGCGGTGGGAATTCTGGCGGGAACGGCAAAGGCGATCGTTAAAAATAGTGCTTAAACTAATGCCGTTGCGACTGTAGCTTTTGAATATGAGAGTACTTCTGGCTGAAGATGAACCGCAGCTATGCGAGCAGGTTAAAAAACTTCTAATTGCGGAAGGCCGTGTTGTAGATGTGGCCAACAATGGTACAGACGCCCTGCACCTGGGTGCGACAGAACCTTACGACATAATCATCCTCGACATCGGGTTGCCAGAACGCGACGGTATTTCTGTCTTGCGTGAATGGCGTAGTGCAGGCGTTAAGACGCCTGTTTTGATCCTGACGGCTCGCGACGGGTGGAGCGAGCGCGTGGATGGCCTGGATGCCGGCGCTGATGACTACATGACCAAGCCGTTCCACATGCCCGAGTTGGCAGCACGTGTGCGTGCAATCCTGCGCAGACAAAGCGGTCAGTTGAACCCTGTGATCGAAATGGGGGATGTCTCGCTCGACACACGAAACGGGCGCGTCAGTGTTGGTGGAATTCCTGTGGTTCTGACCGCGCAAGAGATCGCCGTTCTTACCTACCTTGCTCACAACATGGGACGCATGGTTTCGCGCACCGAGTTGTCAGAACACATTTACGAATACGACGGCGATCGGGATTCCAACACCATTGCTGTTTTCATAACCCGGCTGCGTAAAAAACTAGGCTCTGAACTTATTACGACTGTCAGAGGGCGCGGCTATATGATCGATACCGCCTGATGTTGTCGCTTCGCCAACGCGCGTTGCTTGGCGGCCTCGCGACTGGCGCCCTTTCTGTGGGTGTCGGAACGCTCGTTGTGTTTTCCTACATCAATACCCGCGTCCTGGAACAGTTTGATGAGACGCTGCGCGACAGGCACACGCAACTTATTGTCGGCCTGAGCGCAACCACAGACGACCCTGAGGCTCTGCGTGATCTCATGTTCGACCCGGCCTACGGAACGCCGTACTCCGGCAGGTATTGGCAAGTGACGGATGGCAGCGGCGCCATATTTACGTCCGCATCGCTCTTTGACGAAACAATTTCCGAACCTGCTGGCTTGAGGGAAGAGGCAGTCGTCTGGAACACCGCTGGCCCGGATAATGAGGCCGTGCGAAGTGTGTTTCAGAAGATCACGTTCGAAGACGGAACCGAATGGGGCGTGACTGTCGCTGAAAGCAGAGGAGAGCTGATCAGCGAACGCCGGGCCGCGCAGGACAACTTGCTGCCGGTTTTTGGATTGGTTGGCTTGATCGGAGTTGCTGGTTCATTGATGTTGATGTCTGCAATTGTCGGTCCTCTCAGGAAGCTGCGCGCAGATGTGGCGCATCGCTGGGACAAGGGAGACGATCTTAAGCCGGAGGGCTATCCGGAAGAAGTTTCGCCACTTGTCGAGGACCTCAATCAATTGCTGCACAGAAACCGCGAGATTGTATCTGGTTCTCGACGGCAAGCGGCTGATTTGGCGCATGCGCTAAAAACCCCGACTGCGATCCTCCGAAACGAACTGGCAGCTTTGTCGGACAACGGAGCAGATACCGAACCTGCCGACGACGCGTTGAACAGGATCGATGCTCAGCTCAAGCGCTCCCTTGCACGCATGCGTGCGTCAAACACCGCTGAACTTACATACTCTCGAACTGATCTTACTCATTCGGTTAATAGGCTATCCAGATTGTTCTCGGTCACGGCAGAGCGTGAAGGAAAATCTTTAACGACAGAATGCGAGAGCGGACTTCAGGTCCGAATGGACGCTCAAGACATCGAAGAAGTGATTGGAAACCTCCTCGACAACGCTCTGAAATGGTGTCGGACAAGAATTCACATAGCTGCCAAACGTGTTGCGGGCGGTATTGAGATTTGCATTGAGGATGACGGACCTGGAATTCCAGAAGATGCACGTGAAGGGGTACTGCATTCCGGAGGGCGGCTGGACACTTCTGTTCGAGGAACCGGTTTAGGTTTGGCCATAACAGTTGACTTGTTGAACGCTTACGGCTGCAAGCTAACACTGGATACATCCTCTAGCCTCGGCGGCTTGGCTTGCCGGATTCTAATTTCAGGAAAGACACAAACATAAATAGCCGAGACCAGTCCCTAGCTTCGGGCAATCGAAGTACAACTCATTTGAGAAGAATGGGAATTCGAACGACTTCGACACTTCTCGTACGGGGAACAGTGTGCGTGTTGGCCGCGACTGCGGAATCGTAGCAAGATATAGAATAACGGGCGCATGTCACAGGGCGAACTTTGCAAAGCCCGGTTACTGCGCTTCACTGTTATTCGAACAGCATGCACCATCTTGTCGGTTTTTGACTCATTGCGGCCTTGCGCCAACGCAGCAATGCCGTTGCGCCAGGCAGGTTCACGCTGCACGTCTTGATCCTTAGCGCGGAGTAGATCGGGCCAACGCCAACTAGACCTGTGATGAGCGGGATGATGCCAATAAGCCCCACATCGTCTGAGAGCCGACAAAGGTCAAAGACAGCAACACAAGGTCAAGAATGATACGCGTGCGCGACCAAGTGTTCCTTCATTTCTGGACATCATTAAATCCTCCTTGGTTGATTGATGCCCAATTCTAACCTTTTACGTCGCCGACAGACGGTGACAGAGTCACCGCTAACCTGCGGCAACATGTTCCAGTTCCTTGCGATCAAGTATGGCGATGCCGTCCTCATGCTGCTTTACCCAGCCTTTCTTCGCGAACTCCGCCAATCTGCGGGACACGTAGGCGCGGCCTGAGGCTGTTTCGCTTGTGAGTACGGAGTGGGTTGCCTTCACCCTGCTGCCTGAAGACGCAAGCCTTATCAAGGCCTTGGCGAGTCACGCATCGAAGTTCGTAAGCGCCACATCTTCAATCAACTGCTGTTGTTCCGAAAACCGCGAGGAAACGGACAACATAATCATAACTCGGAACTCAGCGTCCTCGGCGAGCTTCTTTCGAAACTCGTGAGCTAGCACGATTTGCCCGGTCAAGTCGGTCTCTGCAACACCTTCGGCACCGTAGGCCTCGTCCCTTATCAGGCATGACAAAATCTGGAGGCATACGTCGGCCGACGTGACACGATATAGGACCACTTCGCGTCCGCTCGGGCCTGTAAGCGTTACACGACTTGATCCCTCTGACAGAATGATGAAGCTTGGACATGCTTGACCTGGTTGAAAGACTGTTGCGCCACATGGCGCGGCAAAACTGCGGAGGACACTCGTTCTCGCAAATATCCCAAATTCCCGAAGATTAGAAACTCGTGAATTGATCAATTCAAGCCGGATCGCCTTAGATTCTTCTCGTGTGCAGTCTGGGCTCAGTTTTGCCGTTCTCCGCAGCAATCATAATTGATTGGAGGAGCCCAATGCGAACGTTTCCGACTGGACATTGCAAATTTGGAAAGTCAAAAATGTAAGAACTCGAAAGTCTCAGTTGCATAAAATCACTTAGCTAGCGCTTCCGATATACGTTCGACTAGTGCCTTCTGAACTACAGCAAACCTTGGAGTTTGCGAGATTTCTTCTAACGTTGCGACCCACAGCGGAACCTCGAACTTAGGATTCACGTCCTTCGACCGCTTAAGGCGGGTATCCACGTCGCCAAAAAATGACGGCAAAAAGGTTTTACCAGCTCCCGAGGCCGCCATCTGCTGTAGCACCAGAAAACTGTCTGCTCCATTGGTCATTTCGTCGGCGCTTACATTCTGCGCCAGCCATTTGGCAGGAAGTGAACGACTCAACGCTCCGTCTAGCCTCATCCATTTGCGATTGGGGCTACCATCGTCATAGACACCGAAGGACAGCGTTCCTGCACGCTCTCCGATTAGCCCTTCCCCGAGCTTTATCGAAGGGCGCACAGCAATGTCTGCTGTCAGTCGGGAAAGATCATGGTGGCTGTTCTGGCTTAGCAGAGTCAGGTTCAAACCTGGGTAAAGGAGTGAGATTTCGTTGAGTATTCTTGGGAGAACAATCTGACAAAGACTATCAGTCGATGTAATGCGCACGTGACCCATTGGCGAGCGATTTGCTCCGACAACCGCCCGCTCCACCGAAAGCACCGCTTCTTCAACGCTTTCCATGGCTGAAAAGATCGCACTGGCTTCGGGGAGAACGGAATATCCTGACGAACTTTTCTGAAAAACCACGCAACCATTGCGTTCTTCGAATGCGGCCACCCTGCGCAAGACTGTGGCGTGCGTGACGCCCATCGCCGCCGCCGCCGCGTTCAACGAACCGTATTTGCTTACGGCTAGTGCGTACCGAATGTCATCCCAGTTTTCATTGTTCATAAATTAACAAGTGACGACCAATAACAAACAATTACAAGAAAATTCGTTCAAGCTAACATTCGGAGCATTGAACAGGGAGACACATCATGATGAAGAAGTTCTCAATCTTCGCGGCAGGTCTTTTGTCATTGGTCGCCATTGGCACAGCCATCGCCCACGAAAGTGAAAACCCGGCTGTGAAAGCTCGAACCTCAATCATGCAACTCTATGCCTTCAATCTTGGTACACTTGGCGGCATGGCCAAAGGCGAAGTGGACTATGATGCCGAAGCCGCAACACGGGCTGCAAACAACCTTGTTGTGCTAACGCAGATCGACCAATCCGCGATGTGGCCCCAGGGATCTGACAATGTGTCCGATCCGTCCACCCGAGCGCTGTCGGCAATCTGGGAAAACTTCCCTGACGTTGGTGCGAAAGGGCAGGCCATGGCAGATGCCGCTATTGCGATGCAGGCTGCGGCTGGCCAAGATGTTGATGCCCTGAAAGCGGCCATGGGCGATCTGGGTGGAAGCTGTTCGGCGTGTCACAAAGCTTACAGAGCACCGAAAGACTAATCGGCAGATAGCTGTGAAGCGGATTTTCCTATTTACCGCTTTCGTTGCACTTTTGGTTGGGTTGGCCGGTTTGGTTCTGACCCGACCACAAAGAGTGGAGCCGTCTCAACTCGACGGTTTGAACCCAGATCACGCCAGAGGTGAAATCGTGTTCTACGCGGCAGGATGCGCATCCTGTCATGCAGCGCCTGATGCAGTTGGCGAGGACAAGCTCATGCTCTCCGGTGGTCGCCGGTTTGAGACGGATTTCGGCACGTTCACTGCCCCCAACATTTCCAGTGACCCAGAAGTCGGCATTGGGTCCTGGTCTGCCCTGGATCTGGCCAACGCCTTGATCCAGGGGACCGGACCCGAAGGGCAGCACTATTTTCCAGCGTTTCCCTATACATCTTACGCCAACATGTCAGCACACGACGTCGTTTCGCTTCACGCATTCCTCGGCACTCTGCCAGCAGCCACAACTGCAAGCGTTCCGCATGAGGTAGGTTTTCCTTTCAATGTTCGTCGTGGATTGGGGGGATGGAAACTGTTGTTCATGACACCAGGTTGGGTAGTCGAAAGTGATTTGACCGACCAACAAAGACATGGCAGGTATTTAGTCGAGGCGCTGGGTCATTGCGCTGAATGCCATACCCCGCGAAATGGTCTAGGTGGTTTAAAACGAGACCTTTGGCTGACGGGCGCTCCAAATCCAAACGGGAAAGGTCGTATCCCCGGCCTTACTTCAGACCAGCTTGATTGGTCCGAGGCTGACATTGCCGAGTACCTCAAATCTGGCTTCACGCCGGATTATGACAGTGCTGGTGGTGAAATGGTGGGGGTCATCGAGAACACGTCTCGCCTTACAGATGAGGACCGTTTGGCGATTGCAGCGTATCTCAAAGCTGTTCCTGTTTCGTCGACGGGGCTTCCATCAGAGTAACGTCGTTGGCGCCATGCAGGTGGACCAGATGCTGTCGTCGGTCGCTGTTAGGAAGCCGCAGGGCATATTCCCTTTTCACCAAACACCTGTTTTACGTGCTGAACACCGGAGTTCACCAGTCACCCGAGTTTCTGTTCATGATTGACAAAGATTCGTGGCCAAATGACACAAAAAATCGCTCTTTGGTCCATTCCAATTTCCATTGTGGTACCGGCCTTGTAACTGCTGACCTGGTAGCTGACGGGCTCGGTGGCGTTGTTGTCAGACGCAATGGAATCAACTGTAAATGTCGTTGCAGCGCTGCTGGCGTATTTTGCAGTTCGGATTTCCAATATACCCCTGACGAAAAACACCTCTTTGGTCACAAAAAGGCCGAGTATCTTTCCGCCGTCGCCGAGGGCGTACTGATTGTGCTGGCGGCATTCTTAATCATCAGAGAAGCTGTGCTGGCACTCCCAAACCCGCATCTTGAGGATGCGCCACTTCTTGGAATCGTTGTCAATGTCATCGCAACTGGTGTGAATGGCGCATGGGCTTACCCACTGTTCGGAAATTGTGCGTTTCCTTGCAAGCCATGGTGAGAAAATTTTACAATTGAACTTGAGCAACCACGCATGTGTTGATGCCCTTCCGTCCATTGGCGTAAGGAAGTTGATGAGCTCGTGCTCAAGGGAAACTGAACGTTCTGGCGATCCAGCGCCGGGAACCTGAAACTGATACGTACTCTTCGCAAAGAATACCCCCGCTTCCCTCAAACCGACACGTATAAGGAAAGACACTAAATGACCCAGACCACTGATACTAATCGCCGGATCGTATTGAATGAGCGTCCCAGTGGCGAGCCCGACGCCAGTACGCTCCGTTTGGAAACCGCAGATATCCCTACGCCGGGCGCAGGTGAAATGCTGGTCCGCACACATTACCTGTCGCTCGACCCCTACATGCGTGGGCGGATGAACGACGCTAAATCCTATGCCGAACCCGTAGCAATAGGAGAAGTGATGACGGGACAGGTTGTAGGGGAAGTCATTGCTGCAAATCTCGATGGTTTCGAAGTTGGCGACTTTGTCCTCTCAAACAGTGGGTGGCAAGATTATGCAATCTCCGATGGTCACGAGGTCATCAACATGGGTAAATCTCCCCAAAACCCGTCTTGGGCTCTTGGGATACTTGGGATGCCTGGCTATACTGCCTATGCAGGGTTATTGCAGATAGGCGAACCAAAACCCGGCGAAACCGTTGTTGTTGCCGCAGCCTCCGGCCCTGTTGGAGCTACCGTGGGTCAGATTGCCAAACTCAAGGGTTGCCGAGTTGTCGGGATTGCTGGTGGGGCCGACAAGTGTGCCCATGTGGTCGAAAACCTCGGTTTCAACGCCTGTATTGATCATAAGACCGCCGATTTTGCCGACCAGCTGCGCGCAGCATGCCCCGATGGGATCGATGTCTACTTCGAGAATGTTGGTGGCAAGGTGCTTTATGCTGTTTTACCCTTGCTCAACCCCTTTGCCCGTATGCCAATCTGCGGCGTAGTTTCGTGGTACAATTTGACGGAGCTACCCAAAGGTCCCGATATGGGACCAGCAATAATGGGCACCTTGCTGAGGCAGAAGGTGAAAGCACAGGGTTTCATCATTTTCGACAGCTTTCCAATATCGCTTTACCAAGAGTTCACACGCGATATGACAAGTTGGATTCAGGATGGTGCGGTTAAGTACCGCGAGCACATGGTGGATGGGTTGGAGGCTGCACCAGAAGCCCTGAACCAGCTACTTCGCGGGGAGAATTTTGGCAAAATGGTTGTGAATGTTGGTGCCTGAAGAGGCCAAGGAAAGTTCTAACGAACAAGTGCCAATCGATTTTTTGGTTGGCACTAATAGTACTTAGGGTCAGGACGCATAGCCAATAGATGACGGTAGCCGCCAGTGCGATGGCTGAGAGGAAGACGTTTGGGCACCTGTCGTATCGGGTTGCCAATCGCCGCCAATCTTTCAGCCTTCCGAACATGATCTCGATCCGATTGCGACGTTTGTAGCGGCGCTTGTCGTACTTCACCGCTTTCTTCCGCTGCTTCCGGCCTGGGATGCACGCGCGTATACCTTTGTCTTTCAACGCTTCCCGGAACCAATCAGCGTCATATCCGCGATCCCCAAGCAGCCATTCGACATCTGGCAGGCTGCTCAACAATGCCCGAGCGTCGATATAATCGCTGACCTGCCCAGCCGTCACAAACAAGTTGAGTGGGCGTCCCTTGCTGTCGCAGATAGCGCGCAGCTTCGTGTTCATGCCGCCCTTGGTCCGACCGATCAGGCGTCCACGCCCCCCTTTTTGACGCCCAAACTGGTCGCTGTGCGGTGCGCCTTCAGGTAGGTCGCATCTATCATCACGGCCTTATCTTCGCCGTGCTCAGCGGCCAATCCGGCCATCATCCGGGCGAAGATGCCCTTGCCGCTCCAACGTTTCCAGCGGTTGTAGAGCGTCTTGTGCGGGCCGTATTCCTTCGGCGCATCGCGCCAGCGCAAGCCATTGCGATTAATGAAGACTATCCCGCTCAACACCCGCCGGTCATCGACGCGGGGTTTGCCGTGAGACATTGGGAAGAAGGGCTCAAGACGCGCCATCTGGGCGTCGGTCAACCAAAACAGATCAGACATGTTCGCCGCTCGTTTTTCGAACCGTGAATCTCGCAACCCCGCAGAAATCAATGGGTCCTGACACTAGAAATTCTATTTCTTTCAGAACCATGCCACATCGCAACTAACTTCATTGAGCCGCTTGGCGCTCTTTCTCCGGCCAAAATTCATCCACAACAACATATGCGATGATTACAAAAAAAGCGGCGCTGGCAACTTGCAATACGCGAGTGATGCTCTTGACGTCAGCCTCGTCTGAAAATGGTGCAACCGAACCGCCATATACAATCAGAGCTGTCGTAATAGCGGAACCGGCGGCGGCGGCGAGCGGGACTTTTGACTTTCCAAGTGCTCCGAGTGTTAGGCAAAAGAAAAAACACAGCAAAATGGGGGTGAGAATAACCGGAGCTATTACGTTTATCTCATAACAAATGATGGATACTGCCGCCCCAAGAAGGTTTGCCGTCAGCATAGCTTTTGCAACTGTTTTGCCTGCAGCGGGCATTGCCGCAAGTTGCTGGCTCAGCAGGGCGACAAAAAACAAAACTAGTAATGCAGATGCGCCGGAAACAAAAAACGCCAAGGCAAACGGCACTGTTACAAGCGACATCCTGACTATTCGGCGATATGGGTCGAAGTTCGGCGACGATGCGGCCTTCTTCTGGGCCGCTGATTGAGGTTCGGCGGGGATCAGCACGAACATTAGCGTCGATACAAAGCCCGCAAACAGCAGATTCAAAGGTATCCAATACACAAGCACCAAGGCCAGATCCTGGGATTGCAGAACCAAGTTTGGGATCATCAATGCTCCCATGAGAGCGATGACACCTGGTAAAACTCCGGCGCCAGAAACTGACCACATGAAAGACAGGATTATTCCAATGGCCACCAGAATGAGAAAAACAAGAGGATATGGTGAGAAGATTGACGACACCAGGAACGAAATGAACATCAATCCAATCGAAAAAACAAACAGCTTAGCAAATGCTGCCAGAGGCAATGCGGCGGGCGCCTGCAAAAACAGTGCGGCGAACACCGCCCCAACGACGGCGAGTGGCCAGCCAAGAAACAAGCCCAAGGAAAAGACGCCGGTAACACCCACCGCAAGCCGGGCGACAGAGCGTTGGTCCTCAATACGCATAGGACAGTATTGAAACCACGCGGATGTAGGTGCGGCCTACCAGGTTCAGCAATGAGTTGTCACTTAGATACATGATCACATCGGCCTGCCCGTTCAACTGAAAGCGAAGATCATCTTCGGCACTTCCAGCTTCATAGCCCGGCAATACGATCCTGACTGGGAACCTTTCCGGCTCCCGCAAGAAACCTTTGGTACTGGGCGGACTCGCCAGTTGCCCGGGCACATCACCGCCACTTAGGGAAACGGCCGCGCTAAAGCTCTCAATGACGCCAGGAACAATCTGACCGGGATGCATATCCAAAACCACATCAACCGGAGACCCTACCGAAGCTCTTCCTAGGTTGTTCTCGGTAAAATACGCCTCGATCCAGACGTCAGTCGCGTCCAGAAATGTCAACAGATCCTGACCGGATCGCGCATACGTTCCAGGGGCTATCAACAGATTAGAGATCACGCCTGTCGCCGGAGCACGCAGTTCAGTCCATTCCAGGTTCAGTTCCGCATCCGCCAAGGCCGCCAACGCGCGCTGGATTTTCGGGTTTTCAATCCCATCGTCACCAAGCCTCTGTTTTGCTTTTTCCAGATCCGCTTTTGCGTTCTCATAGTTTGCCTCGGACTCTGCCAGTTGCCCTCGCGCATCATCGGCCTTAGTGACGGCGATCAACCCTTTCTTTTCGAGCGCAAATACGCGTTCCGTCTGAATGCGCATTGTATCCAGATCGCTTTGCGCCCTTGCGAGTTTGGCCTGTGCCGCTCTTACCTCTGCCGAAGATGCACCCACCTCTTGAGTGGCTGCCTCGAGATCAGCTTCCGCCTTGTCGCGCTGAATCTCGTAGGGTCGCGCGTCGATCCGGACAAGGACATCTCCGGCCGAGACAACCTCACCGTTTTCGACCAAAACTTCAGTCACAGTGCCAGTCACCTGCGGGACGATCTGGGTCGCCACGGCTTTTACTCTGGCGTTCCCGGTAAATGGTGTTTTCCGATCAGCGACCAGGTACCAGGCAAGGAAAATCAGAATGACAGCCAGGGTTGTCCATATTGTCTTCCTCATTTCGCCGCACCTTCAGCAGCGCCCTCGGCTTCGGGCGAGGTATCAATCCAAACTTTGAATAGCTCATAGAAAACAGCGAAGAGAACCGGCCCCATAAAGACGCCGATCAAACCGTACGCCATCATACCTCCGAGAACACCGATGAGGATGACCAACATGGGAGTCTCAAGGCCTTTTGAAATGAATACGGGTCTTAGGAAACTGTCCATTATCATGACTGGAACGGCCAAAACGGTGAAGATCAAAGCAGTTCCGCCAGACATGGAACTCCATGCGTAAATAATAACCGGTATAAGAACCAATCCGGGCCCGATTTGGATAATCGAAAGTATCAGGCAGATAAATGCCAGCGTGGCGGCCGAAGAAATCCCAAACAAAGCCAACAGTATCCAAACGCAGACCGCCTGAATGGCTGCTACACCAATCACGCCTTTTGTCACGTTCCTAATAGTTGCGCCTGCCAGTGTTACGAATTCACCGCCGCGCGGTGCGAAGACACGGTTTGCAAAGCGCTGAAGACCCTGGACCAAACTTGGCCCGGGGCTGAACAAAGCCCCCATAATCAGTACGGAAAGAGCTAAACCAAGCAGCCCGATTCCGATGCCCAGCACCTTTCCGAAGAGCGATTTGGTGATCTCAAGGATTTGCGTGCCGTATTTTGCAAGCGCGCCGTCAAGATTGCGCTCAAACATTCCCCAGACATCGGCTATTTTGTCTCCCACCAAGGGCAACTCCTTGAGACCCTCTGGCGCAGGTGGGACTTTCAAGTCACCTTTGTCTGCTTGTTCCGCGAATTCAGACCCAAGTTCTGCGGCACCAGACACCGCGGTAGCGACTGGCCCGAGGGTCAGAACAAGGCCCAGCAAAACCAAGATCGTCGTGGCAAGTTTTTTCCGCCCTCCCAGCTTGGACTGAAGCCAATCAAATGCCGGATATAGCGCCACACAGAGGATCGTTGCCCAGATAACCACGCTCGCAAGCGGGGCCACCATGACCAGGGCGCTGTAGAGGAATAGTCCGAGAAACAGCAATCGTATCGCTAGATCGACAATCTTTGCGTCCTGTGTCTTTTCCATTCCATCCCTCCATGTGTTTTTCGAATGTTACACTCAAAAAACATAATATGTACATTTTTTTGAATTTTAGTGATCGTCTATCAGTTTGAAGACACAAATGAATCCGAGCCACAGCTTGAGGGGCCCAGTCAAACCAATGCCTGGGCATGAACTCGATTTGGTCAAATTGGGATAATCTACTTGTCCGCTTTTTTGTCGTCCTGGGACAAGATTGTATCCGCCACTGTGGTCGCCGCGGTCACGAAGACACCGAGGCCCACGACGATGTAAATCATTGTGAAGATCTTCCCTGCCGCGGTTTCAGGTGAGAAGTCACCAAACCCCACGGTCGAAATGGTCACGACAGAAAAGTAGATTGAGTCGAGCCAACTCCAACCTTCGACAAAGTGGTAAAAGACCGAGGCCCATAAAATCATTCCAACTGTGAAGGCAAGAATGCCTTTCACTCTACCGTCTTTGAGAGCGACGCCTATCCCACGTGTTATTCTGGTTAGTGAATTCATCATGTCCTCATTCTTTGATGAATTCATACATAGCAGTAATTAGATAAATATGGAAAACCGGAGGCACTTGGCTGCCTGTCGCTTGAAGCTTACGTCCTGCCGCCTTGGTCAAAGCTCATGCAGCGCATCCGCTTTAGCTAGGGTCCTGACCCTACACCGCACGACTCATGATCTCCGTGGTGTGCATAGCGTTCATTTCGAAGTGAGATTATTTCATCATGTGCATGCTTATGTTCCTCTGGGACGTTTTTTCTAACGTACTTTGTCACTCCGGTAGTGGATGAAAACAGCCGTCCATACGAAATCACAAAGGCGGCGGTCATTGCCTCAATTTCCATTAACGATGGAAGTGAAACTGTAGTTCTGTCGACTTCCACCTTATTCAGATCAAGCCAGTCGAGATAGAACTTAAGGTGATGCACTGTCATGATATTGGTTGTTGTCATTCTGAGTCGGTTGATGTCCCGTTTATTCTCATTAATGACGTCGGCTGCGTCTTCTTGGGTGAAGCTCCTTGTTACGTCTCCGTTAGTATGGTCAAAATATACCCTACGTTCACACCACTGAAACCAAAGTCTGCATTGGGCTCACTGCCGATGTTCTCTGTGGTGAGCTTGAATATGTCCTTTGAGCCCTTACTTGACCTTGGACAACACCTAAAGTCTCGCTCGTGCAGCAAGTCGCGAACCGCACATTCCAGACGTTCAGAACGAGGTGGCAAATAGCAGGTGAGCAGACAAAGAGGTCCTTCGCTATGGTGGATTAAACGACCGCTATTGATGCGGTCTTACAAAACGGGGAAAATTTTTCCATTTTCAACGATCAAAGACCGCTTCCCAAACATGTTTGCGGAAATATTTGGTTGCAACTAATCGTTTCACGTCCTCGCCTTTCTTCCATTTTCCAGAGCCAGGGCCGGCGTGCGGACTTTGACTCGATAGTTCCGGATGGTTTGGAGCGCTATAGTTTCGGTCGCACGGCAGTTTCCAAGCGTTAGCCTGTTTTTGTGGAGCGGACCAAAAGAGGAGCGTAGCACAAAACAAACCCACCAAAAGACAGAAGCCAGAAGATGCCCGAAAGATCGGTTAGGCTCGGTACTTTATCAGCGAATAGCCGCGCGGCAACTGCCACCAAAAGCGCAAAATAGATTGTAACCGTCATACGGTCTGCGCGCAGTGGACGGCCGGTGTGGCCCAAAGTGGCTCTGGTCATGACGGCAAGTGTCATCCCGCCGATAGCGCCAACCATCCAAAGATGTTGTGCTGCAGCAAGCCCGGAGCTGCCCGATAATATGGCCGCTCCCAGCGCAAATGCACCCAATGGAATGAAAGCGTAACAGACATGCAGCATCCAAAGCAGCGGTTCTGGTGCGGTCTGATGACCTTGCCAACGCAATAGACGTACCAGATGGAGGACACTCAGCAAAAGAAGCAGCACAGCGGAGACTTTCAGGGCCGGCTGAACCGCCCACAGCATTAGAATTGCCATCGTCGCCACAAGCACGACTTTGTCAAATGACTGCATCGGAGGCGCCGGGAGTTTATTGTGCTGCCGCTGAACCAACCAGTTGCGCGTGAACGAAGGGATGATCCGACCGCCAATTACTGCAACCATCATCAATGCAGTGGCGAGCCCCATACGTAACCCAATGCCTTGGGCTGCAAAGCCGCCACGTGCGTTCTCGATGTGGAACAGCGCGTTTGCAATCGTGAACAGGGCCAGCAACCCCAGAACCAACAGATTGCGCCAGTTCCTGCCTGCCACGATCTCACGCAATATCAGCCCGCCAAGAATTATCGGAAATATAAGATCAATGGCGGCGGCCCATCCAAGCGGAAGGAATGCGGAGGTCAGTACCGCGACGCGTCCTGCACACCAGATCGCAAAAAGCGCGATCAGAGGCCAGCCCACCAGAGGCAATCGACCGGTCCAGTTTGGCACTGCGGTCAGCAGAAATCCTGCGAGCACAGCACCAAGGTAGCCAAACAAAAAAGCGTGGGCGTGCCACGATACCGGATCAAACCGCGTAGGCAATGTCAGCACACCAGACAATATCAGGATCCAAAGCAGCATGGACAGCACAGCCCAGACCGAAGCGAACAGGAAGAACGGGCGAAATCCGTAACTGAACAGCGCCAGTCCACGCCAGGCGCGCATCTGTTGCATTGATGAGTTTGCCACAGCTAATCCCTAGCCCTCTGTTCTGCCATCGGCGATATCCATCAGGTGCCGTATGTGACTGGCAAAATACCATGTCGCAGGTCCACCAATTACACAGCCCAACGCGATGGACCATCCGGTCGACAGAACCGGTCCGCCTATCCAGCTGAATATCAGAGACAAGAAGAAAACGTTAACTGCCATGGCGCCTGCCCCTAACGGGTACAGAACCAGGGTAATACGGGTAACTGTCCAACTCTCCTGGGTCATCGGCGCGACACAAGCCAATGCACAACCCCCAGCGCGGCGATCAACGTGACGCTGCCAACTGCGAACCAGAACTCGGCGGTGGCGGATTGGGCCTGCGGGATCGGGCGGTCAAAACTTTCGGCCCAAACCGGGGATGCGAGAAGGGTCAGGAAAAAGGGAAGGACACGCATGTCAAGTTTCCTTTGTCAGAGTGCGATAAATATCTGGCAATGCCCGGGTCAGCCGTTCGGGGTTGGGCAGCAGGGTGAAACCGCCGCGCCCGAAGATGCGCGCGAACCAGTCCTGCCCGTCTTCGTCGATGACGACGCCATGCAGGCTCTGCCCTGCGCGTCGGGCTTCGCGGACGGCCATGTGACTGTCTTCGATCCCGTGCTGGCCCTCATAATGGTCAAGGTCGTTGGGCTTGCCGTCGGTCAGCACGATGAGCAGCTTGTGGGACGAGGGTTCTTCGGCCAGTTGTGCGCTGACATGCCGGATGGCGGCGCCCAGGCGTGTGTAGTGGCCCGGCTTCAGCGCGCCAATGTTGGCGGTGATGTCGGGGCTCATAGGGGCGTCGAAGGTTTTGCAGCGGGTCAGGAACACCCGGTCGCGGCGCAGTGAAGAAAAGCCCCAGATGCCAAGCCGATCACCTGCCGCGTCGATGCCCGCAGCCAATGCGCCCATCGCCTCGCGCGCTACTTCGATCACTGAGGTGTCGCCGATGGCGGCCTCGGTCGATCGGGAATTGTCGATCAGGAAGGCGACCGACAGATCACGCTCGGTCTGACGTGCGGCCTGCCAGATGCGGTCGGAACCGCGCCCGGTTGCGGCCAGATCCGCCCGTGTGGTCAGCAGGGCATCGAGGTCAAGCTCCGATCCGTCGACCTGCCTCGGCTGTTTGATGCGGCGCGGGCGCAGGGCTTCGAACTGGCGGCGCACTTCGCGGACGCGGCGCTCGTTCGGGTGGAAGGGATGCGCGGCGTCGGGCTGAGCCGGGGCATCCAGCACGCGGCAATGCCCTTCCATGTAAGAGCGCGCGCGGTGGTTCCATTCGGGATAGGTATGCTCACCGGCCAAGGCTTCGTGATCGGCATCGGCGGGGGAAAGGTCGAGATGCAGGCGCAGGCGCGTCGCCGCCTTGCGGTGCTGTTTCGACAGAATGATCTCGTCCTGATCCTCGGCCGCCTTCTGGGCGTTCTCGTCATCGTCGTCATCGACGCTGCGATTGATGTTCATCGACTCGACCCAAGACAGGATCGACTCAAACCGGTGGATGATGATGCTGTCCTTGCGGTTCTGCTGATCCTGATCCTTGCGGCGGCCCAGTTTCCGGCTCGTCTGTGCGGCATTGGGCGGAGGGGCCGCAGGGTCGGCCTGTTCTTCGGTTGCCGCCGCACCCGATCCTGGGCGGGAAAAACGCAGCCAGATCGGTACCGGCGCAAAGGGTTTATAGCCGCGCGAGGTGGTTTCGGCACCGATTACCGGTGTTGCGCCGCAAAGCTGGTCGCGGATCGCGGTTTCGATCTGCGCCTCAGGCTTGGGGCGCAACACGTCGAGCCGTGTGGCGGCGCAGTGTTCTGCCATCCGGGCGTAGTCACCGCGCAGGCCAGGGCAGCTTGCATAGGCCCGGTCGGCGGCTGCGGCATTGGCGCGAATTAGTGCCCCGTCCAAGACAGCGCCATCCCCTTCAAGATCGAAATCGGTCACTTCGCTGACAGCCGCCAGCGCGGTCAGCCAGAAATAGGCGGCGCGGTTCAGGTGTGGCTCGGGGAAGGCAGCGATGGCCGGAGGCAGCGACAAGCATTCGCCGTCGTAGCCTGCCACCCATTCGCGGTCTCGCTCGGTCCCCAGATTGCGGCGCACCGGACGGCGGTGGCGCACCAGCGTCGCGGGGGCCTCGGCCAGTTCCACGCCCGGCGCACCGCCCAGCGCGCGGAACAGGACCGCAAGGCTGGGCCGGACCGAGGCAAGGGAAACACCCGCCTCGGGGTAGCTGACATGCGCCGCGATCCCGCTGGCCATCTCGTGCCAGAGATTGCCAACGGTTTCTTCGGGTTCCATGAGATCGAGAAGTCGCATGACGCTTATCCGTAAATTGTGGCAACCAGATCGCGCAGCGCCTGCTGCATGTCGGCCTCATCAGTCAGGGGTTCGACGATGGCGGCCTCGATCGCCTGATTGACCCCCATGCCCCCGGCCATCAGCGTGGCGGCATAGATCAGCAGACGGGTCGAGACACCCTCTTCGAGGTCCATGCCCGATAGCGCCCGGATATGACCGCCCAAACGTACCAGAGGCGCGACGCGGCCGGGTTCAAGGCGGCTTTCGCGGGCCACTACGGCAATCTCGATCTCTTCGTTGGGGAAGTCGAACGAGATGGACAGGAACCGCTGCCGGGTCGAGGGTTTCAGCCGCTTCAGCACGTTCTGGTAACCGGGGTTGTAGGAGGCCACGAGCATGAAGCCCGGTGGTGCCACCAGTTCTTCCCCGGTGCGGTCGATCATCAGTGTCCGGCGCGTATCGGTGAGCGGGTGCAGCACCACGGTCACGTCCTTGCGGGCCTCGACCACCTCATCGAGGTAGCAGATGCCGCCCTCGCGCACCGCACGGGTGAGCGGGCCATCGACCCAGACGGTTTCCCCGCCTTTGAGCAGGTAGCGCCCGATCAGGTCGGCCGCTGACAGGTCGTCATGACAGGCAACGGTATAAAGCGGTTTGCCCATCTTGGCCGCCATATGTTCGACAAAGCGCGTCTTGCCGCAGCCGGTCGGCCCCTTCAGAAGAAGGGGCAAACCATTGTCATAGGCCGTCTCGAACAGCTCGCATTCACGCGCGACGGGCTGATAGAACGGCAGGGTCGGAGGTGTTTGCATGTTCATGGCTTACTCTCCGGGAACCGAGTCTGCGGCGCCGGGCGTGATGATCTCTTGCTTGCGCACGACCAGCATCGAGTAGATGAACAGCAACGCACCGATCACCACGGCAGCACCGGCGCCGAACCGCATCAGATAGAAGATCGACAGGGCGTCCTGCACGTCCATGTAATAGTCACCGACCACCCGCTGCATATGGGTCTGGATGGTGCCTGCGAAGGTCAGCACGAAGGTCATGAACGCCATGCCGCCGGTCATCAGCCAGAACGAGGCCATGTTCAGCACCTGATTATAGGGCGCCCTGCCCCGCAGCATCGGCATCGCGTAGGTGAAGACCGCCAGGTTCAGCGCCACATAGGCCCCGTAAAAGGCAAGGTGGCCGTGGGCTGCGGTGATCTGCGTGCCGTGGCTGTAGAAGTTTACCCCATGCAGCGTGTGCAGGAAGCCCCAGACACCGGCGCCAAAGAAGGCCACGGTCGAGGATCCGAGCGACCACAGCAGCGCGGCCTTGTTCAGGTGGTTCTTGCGGCCCTTCCAGACCATGACGAAGGCAAAGCTCATCATCAGGAAGAAGGGGATCACCTCAAAGGTCGAGAAGATCGAACCGATCCACTGCCAGTAGCCCGGCAGACCGATCCAGTAGAAATGGTGCCCGGTGCCGAGGATGCCGGAAAACAGAGCGGTGGCGACGATGACATAGAGCCATTTCTCCACCACTTCACGGTCCACACCTGTCAGCTTGAGCAGCAGGAAGGCGAGGATAGCGGCCATAACCAGTTCCCAGGTCGCTTCGACCCACAGGTGCACGACGAACCACCAGTACATTTTGTCGAGACTCAGGTTGTCCGGATTGATGAACGCAAACACCCAGAGCAGCGACAGCAGCCACAGGCCCATCAGCAACACATTGGTGATTGCCGTTTTCTTGCCCGCCAGAACGGTCATCGAGACGTTGAACAAAAAGATCAGCGCCGCAACAAGGATGCCGAACTTGACCCACAGGGGCTGTTCAAGAAACTCACGCCCGCCATGGATGCCCACCAGATAGGAGCCGACCGCACCCAGCGTCCCCACCAGCAAGATGATGAGTTGCAGATAGGCCAGTTTGACCGAGTAGATCTCGCGCTCGGATTCCTCGGGGATGAGGAAATACGCCGCCCCGAAGAAGCCCAGCAGCAGCCAGACGATCAGCGCGTTGGTGTGGATCATGCGGATGATGTTGAATGGCAGAAGTTCGGACAGGAAGTTGGGCGAGACATAGATCCAACCCGCCAGAAGCCCGCCCAGCACCTGAATGCCGAACAGGGCTATTGCGGCCAGAAAATAGTAATACGCCACTTTTTGAGATTGGTATTTCATGTGATTTCTCCTTCGTGCCGCTTAGCCAGCGTCATTGGGCGGCCAGCCCTGCGTGTCGGTCTGATCCGCCCAGCGCAGGAACTCGGCGAGGCCGCGCATCTCTTCTTCGGTCAGATCGAAATAGGGCATCTGGCGTCGTCCCTCGACGCCCGAAGGCTGCGCCTTCATCCAGCCATCGAGGATTTCATAGGCGTCCTCGGGCGAGTCCATGACATCCCAGCGGGTCATCACGTTGCCCAGCTCGGGGGCGAAATAGGCACCCTCGCCATGCAGGCTGTGGCAGTTGATGCAAGAATGACGTTCCCAGACATGTTTGCCCAGAACGACTTCTTCGCTGAGTTCCATGCCTGCGGTTGACGTATTAACCACGTAACGGTGGCTGTGGACGGTCATCGCCACGAAGATCACGACGAAAAAGATCGAGCCCCCGTAGAAGATGTTTCGCGCCCGCGATTTAGTTAAGATTTCAGCCATGCGTCGGCCTCCTTCAGATCGGGATGCTTATTGCTAGCCCGAGCGAAGAAGGCACTGTTTGCGCCAGCGCAACGTTTGGAACGGTTCCAAGCCTAAAGTCGAGGGTGAGAGGAACCCCAATGCCTTGCCCGAACATTGACGATCCAGACCTGACGCTTGCGGATCTTATGGCGCAATGGCCGCAGACAATGCGTGTTTTCCTAAAGCATGGAATGTTATGTGTCGGATGCCTGGTGAACCCGTTTCACACCATCTCAGATGCCTGTCTGGAATACGATCTGGATGAAACGGCCTTTTTGGAAGAGCTGAAGAGCGCAATTTCTAGCTGTGCCTGACCGGACTAACCTTGGCTGAGCTCGACCAGCGCGTGTGGATCACATACTTTGATGCGCTTGCGTTTGCTTTCAACGATACCTTGCTTTTCCCATGCGCTCAGCAATCGGCTGACCGTATGCAAGGTGGTCGCAGTAAGCTCTGAAAGATCCTGTCGGGTGATGGGGAAATCAATCTCAATCCCATCCTCCACCTTGCGACCAGTCTGATTGATCAGACGTAACAGCGCGTTAGCCACGCGCTGTTCCACCTGTTGCGTCGCAAGCTCCACAATACGGGTGTTCATTTCTCCTACACGGTGGCCAACCGTCTTGTAGGTTTCAGTGGCGAAGCCGTCATATTCGGTAACGAAAGTATCCCACAGTCTGGTGGGCCAGCTCAGCGCGATGGACTCCGTCGCCGTGACTGCCGTGGCCGGATAAGTCTCGCGCCCGATCGCCTTTGCAATTCCCAGAAGTTGGCCTGCAGGGATATGCAACGCGGTGACCTGTTCACCGGTCTGCGTAACCCGCACCACTCGGACATAGCCATCCAGCAACATGAAGAAACGATCGGCCGGGTCTTCTTCTTCAAAGATATGCGCGCCCGTTTCATAGCGGCGCGAACTGGCCTGATCCAGAATCGTGCGGATTTGCCGACGATCCAGTTTTGAAAATGGTGGCAAATGCGTCAGCAGGCTTTCATCAAGCCGCGGCAATATTTTCTTGGCTGCTTCCATCATGGCTTACCTGATTTGGCACAATCACAGCCGCAAAACCAGATCGTAACGGTCAGTGTTTCCCGAAAACGCACCAAACCTTGCGCCAGCGCAAATTTCAGATCGCGGAAATCAATAGAGTCAGGCCCAAGAGATCATTCAGGAAAGGACAA
Source organism: Ruegeria sp. YTSC004 (assembly GCF_059609805.1). Classification (NCBI taxonomy): domain Bacteria; kingdom Pseudomonadati; phylum Pseudomonadota; class Alphaproteobacteria; order Rhodobacterales; family Roseobacteraceae; genus Ruegeria; species Ruegeria sp. YTSC004. The sequence goes on along the minus strand of NZ_JBXWMJ010000013.1, from coordinate 55,140 downwards.
TTCGATGATCCGCACGCTTACAACCAGCGTTGCACTGGCCACCCTGCTGGCCGGTGCCGCCTTCGCGGAAACCTTCGAGGTGCAAATGCTCAACAAAGGCAGTGATGGTGAACGCATGGTGTTCGAGCCCGCGTTTGTACAGGCTGCCCCGGGTGACACGATCAAGTTCATCGCATCGGACAAGGGCCACAACGCGGAAACAGCCAAAGGCATGCTCCCTGATGGCGCCGAGCCGTTTAAGGGCAAAATCAATGAGGAAATCGAAGTCACGCTGGATACCGAAGGCGTCTATGGCGTGATCTGCAAACCCCACTATGCAATGGGCATGGTGATGACCGTAGCGGTGGGTGACGTCGAAATTCCCGAGGGTTTCCTTGAAGGCCGCGTCCCCAAAAAAGCCAAGGCGCGTTTCACAGCCCAACTTGAAAACTTCTGATCCCCGATACGGCGGCGAAATGCTTACTCGCTGCACACATCCGACCTCAAGGAGGATACTATGACCAAATTCATCAACCCCGGCCTTATGAAAACCAGCCGCCGCAATGTGTTGCGGGGATCGGTTCTGGCAGGCGCCGCAGCTATGACCGGCGCAGGTGCCATGGCAGCTCGTCGTACACCAATGCCGCTCAAGGCAGATGCAGCCTCGGCTAAACTCTACAAAGTTGCGGGTGAACAAAAGGCTGACAGCACAGCCAAACCGGCGGATTTGTCTGGTTATACCCGTGTTAAACAGGAACTCGTTGCACCCCCCTTCGCACCAGAGCACGAGCAGGTGGCCACAGGCGGACCAAAGATCATCGAAATCACCATGGAGACAACCGAACGTCTTATGGTCGTTGACGAGGATACCGGTGCGTCTGTCTGGGCTCTGACCTACAATGGTTCAGTCCCAGGACCGCTGATCATCTGCCACGAAGGCGACATGATCGAACTGACCCTGCGCAACCCCGAAGACAGCGTGATGGAGCACAATATCGACTTCCACGCTTCGACCGGTGCGTTGGGCGGCGGTGGCCTGACCCATGTCTATCCGGGCGAGGAAACCGTGCTGCGCTGGAAGGCGACCAAACCGGGCTGCTTTACCTATCACTGCGCGCCGGGCGGGGCGATGATTCCGTATCACGTCACCCATGGCATGAACGGTGCGGTGATGGTGTTGCCGCGCGACGGCCTGAAGGACGCGGATGGCAATCCGCTGACATATGACAAGATCGCCTATATCGGCGAGCAGGATTACTATTTGCCGCTGGACGAAAACGGCGAGTACAAGACCTATGAGGCCGCCGGCGACGACTATGCCGACAGCCTGGATGCGATGCGCACGCTGACCCCGACCCATTCGGTGTTCAACGGCGCGGTAGGTGCCCTGACCGGCGAGAACGCGCTGAAGTTCAACGTCGGCGAGACGGTTCTGATGATTCACAATCAGGCTAACCGCGACACCCGTCCGCACCTGATCGGCGGCCACGGTAACTATGTCTGGGAGACCTCGTTCACCGATGCGCCTCAGACCGGTGTCGAAACATGGTTCGTCCGCGGAGGATGTGCAGTTGCCGCAATGTACACGTTCGAACAGCCAGGCGTGTATGCCTATGTGAACCACAACCTGATCGAAGCCGCGCTATTGGGGGCCACCGCGCATTTCATTGTCGAAGGGGACTGGAACAACAACCTGATGGAACAGGTTGTAGCACCCCGGCCATTTGCAACCTAACGCCGCTGGACTTCAGATCATGAAAACCACTGCCATGCAACGGATCACCAATCCAACCAATCTAGGTTGGGCAGGTCTGAGTGTGGCAGTGGTCATCTGTGCAGGTGTGTTGTTTTTGAATGGGCCACTCTTTCGAACACAACTGATGCCCGAAATGGCCGATAATCCGGTCATTTTCCCCGGCGGTGAAACGCTCTACGTTCAACGCCACGAAGTGACGGTCACTGAATGGAATCTGTGCCACGAAAACGGTGGTTGTACGCTGAAATTACACACCCGGTCGGGTCTCGACCCGGCTACAACACCCGCTACCGGGCTCAATTATGTAGACGTGAGCGAGTACTTGCGTTGGATCAATGCCGCCACTAGTCACGATTTCCGCCTTCCGACAAGAGCGGAATGGAACCACATGGCATTGTCAGTTCTGCCTGAAGATCCCGACCCGATCTTTACCGACCCATCACTAACATGGGCCTCAAGTTATCTGACCGAAGGGCTCGCTCCACGTGCTCTGAAACCGCAAGGCAGCTTTTCGATATCACTGCACGGGATCGCTGATCTGGACGGCAGCGTCTGGGAATGGACTCAGGACTGTTATGCTGGGGCAAGCGAAGACATCGACCCTGATCGATGCCCCGCCTTTTTTGTCGGTGGTGAGCATGTCGCAGCGGTGCCTTTCCTCGTGCGCGATCCGGCACGAGGCGGTTGCGCCGTCGGCGCACCCCCGGCACACCTCGGCATGCGTCTGGTTTCGGACGTAGATACAGAAAATTAATTCACAGGCATTGTTTGCCAAAGAGCCCCGCGACCGTGTTGCATGGATCACGATTGAGGCGGATTGACCCCATTGTCCATCACTTCAGAAGACCCGCTCATACGCCGCACGACCGAGAGCTGCTATGCGGTTGAGCGCTGTTGATGCAATTTTCGCTTCAGATCTTTGATTGTCGAAATCGCACGCTTGCAGGCGATTGCTGAGTACTTGTGTCCAACTGCCGATCTGGGCTTCAACCTTTGACCTTTGATTGTATCCTGCCTTGGTTTGCCACTTCATTCTACCATGTTCGGCGATGGCAGTGATGTGTTGATTGCGCTGTGCATTCGCCCCGTGAACCGCGTTCTTCCGCGAAGCAACAGCCCACACCGGTTTCAATGCTGGCGAGCAAATCCGGGACAGCAGTTTCATCGCCCGCATGTTCAGTGGTCAACTCCTCCGCGGCGATATCGCCGGTTTCTGGGTCAAGGGAGATGTGGAGTTTGCGGCATGTTTGGCAGGTGTTCTTAGCACCGTGCTTTTCTTCATGCCGGCTCCGGTCGGTATGAATTTTCAGATCGGTACTATCCACACTCAGGGTGATCGGCTTTTCTGAAGCGCGCCGGTTTGGGGCCACTATCAGCCCCTTACCGCATCGTGATCGCGTCGAGTAATCCGGCACCACAAGATCCAGCCATCAGCTTGGAAAGCGATCGCATAAAGCCCAGCGATTGTCTCAAGGCAAGCCGAAACACGACCCACAAAGTGAGGCAAATCTCGATCGCTACGTCCGAATAAATCGCCTATCCTCAGCGAGACCTGCACCGTGGCGGCGACCATGTCTTGGCCAGATCACCTGAAACCCAAGTCGTCAAGTCACCGCGTTGCCGAAGGCTTTCGTTGAACTCTAATGCATTCACCACCCGATACCGTGCTTTTTCAAACTTGTCCCGACAGGTATCATTGATACTTGTGGGGCATCTATCATCGCTCACATCACAGAAAACCCAGGGAATACTCTGTGCAGACGCTCCCTGAAACAGGGTCGCAGCGGATCCACTTTCCAAACCTAACCCCGTTATGCCCTGGATTTCCTGATTAGGTCAGCTGCTTTCTCGGCGACCATAATGACCGGAGAGGCGGTATTTCCCGACACGATCTTTGGCATGATCGATGCATCTACGACGCGCAGTCCCGTCACACCCACTACACGCAATTGCGGATCCACGACCGCTTTGTCGTCCTGTCCCATTTTACACGTACCAACCGGGTGAAAGATCGTTGTTGCGATATCTCCGACGGCATTTATCAGATCCGGTTCATCCTGAATGGCCGGGCCGGGCAGAATCTCTTGCGGCTGGTAAGGTTCAAGTGCTTTGGCCGTCATAATCCGGCGGGTCTGTTGGACCGACTTGACGGCAACCGATCGATCCCGTGCAGCGGAAAGGTAGTTCAGCCGGATATCGGGTTGCTGATCCAGGTCGCGGCTTTGGATATGGCTGCTGCCGATACTTTCGGGACGCAGGTTACAGACTGACACGGTGATGGCGGGAAAGGGATGCAGCGGATCGCCTAGCTTGTCGGTTGACAAAGGCTGGACGTGATATTCCAGATCCGGCGTTTCCAGCGCGGGATCGGATTTGGTGAACATCCCGAATTGGCTGGGTGCCATCGACATTGGGCCTGATTGGGTCAGCCCGTATTGCAAAGCAATCCGAGCCTTGCCCAAGATGGAATTCGCCATCGTGTTCAACGTTTTAGCGTTCTTCACTTTGTACACGGTTCGGATCTGCAGATGGTCCTGCAGGTTCTCTCCGACGCCGTTGCTTTCGTGCAGAAGGTCGATGCCCAGCGAACTGAGCACATCGCCGCGACCGATCCCTGAAAGCTCCAATATCTTTGGTGAGTTTATCGCACCCGCAGTCAACAGCACCTCATGCCCCGCAAGTGCCTCCAACACTCGCCCCTTGTGGCGAAACCGGACGCCGCGCACGGATTTACCGTCCAGGATCAGGCGGTCGCTGGTGGCCTGGGTTATCACCCGCAGGTTCGGGCGCTTAGAGGCCGGGCGCAGAAAGGCTTTGGCGGTGTTCCAACGCACGCCGTTCTTCTGATTCACTTCAAAAAAACCCGACCCTTCGTTGTCGCCATCGTTGAAATCGTCGCGCGGCTGAATACCGAATTCTTTTGCTCCGTCCTGAACCGCCTTCAGGATGTCCCAGCTGAGCTTTTGTTTCTGAACCTTCCACTCACCCCCGCTGCGATGCACATCGGTGTCGCCGCCGTGGTGGTCCTCGGATTTCAGGAAATAGGGCAGAACGTCATCCCAGCCCCAGCCTGTATTGCCCATCTGTCGCCAGTGATCGTAATCCGCCGCTTGCCCGCGCATATAGATCATGCCGTTGACCGACGAGCAGCCCCCGAGCACCTTACCACGCGGATAGACTAGAGACCGCCCGTTCAGGCCGGGCTCGGGCGCGGTTTTCATCATCCAGTCGGTGCGGGGATTGCCGATGCAATAGAGGTAACCCACCGGTATATGCACCCAGTGGTAATTGTCGGATTTTCCGGCCTCTAGCAGCAATACACGCGTGTCGGGGTCTTCGGTCAGCCGGTTTGCCAGCACGCATCCCGCGGTCCCGGCCCCGACGATGATATAGTCATAGTCGCCATCAAGGCGTGTTGCCTGTGTCATGGTCAATCTCGATTGCCTGTTATTTGTGTGCCGATCATAGCGTAGTTTCAGGGTCGGTCTTGCCGCATGTGCGCGCGCGACCAGAAGCCCTGCATCGTTTCGATCAGATCCAGATAAGTGTCGTATCGGTCGCCATAGTGGGTGTGCATGCCCGGGTCGGGTTCAAAAACCTGTTTAACGCGTGTCATCCGGGCGATCCCTTCCTCATAGGTTCCTACCTCGCCCACAGCACGGGCCGCGCCGATAGCCGCGCCCAGAGCGCCGGTCTCGCGGGCTTCGGCCACGGTGATCGGAAAACCCAAACAATCGGCAAACATTTGCGGCCAATGCGGACTGCGCGAACCACCACCCGAAAGAATGGCCCGATCAAGCGAAACACCCGCTTGTTCCAGTACTCCGATATGGCGGCGGTGTTCGAACATCACACCTTCGAACAGGGCGCGCAGCATATGGCCTTCGCCATGCCAGCCAGCCAGCCCGTAAAACCCGGCACGGAACGATGCGCCCTGACCTGAGCCATAGAGGAAGGGGTGAAAGAACGGATCATCTGCCCGGGGTGTTACCCGCCCGACCTGCGCATTGCAATAACCGAACGGGTCATCGTGATGCCCGCCGCGTTCAACCAGCTCGCGCACGTACCATTCCAGATTGGCCGCCGATGTCGCACTGGATTCGATATTGACGAAACGATCCTGGCCAAAGCACGAGGCCATAAAGACGTTCCGGTCGTTGACCGGCGCTGCTGAGAACACCTGATTGATGCTCCAGGTTCCGGCGATGATCGAAGCCTCGCCCGCGGCAACCACACCTGACCCCATGGCGCTTGAGATCACGTCGAAAAACCCGCCGATCACCGGGGTTCCGGGTGCCAGGCCGGTTGCGGCGGCGGCTTCGTCGGTCACAGCACCGGCAACCTCTCCGGGGTCGATGAGACGCGGAAGGAATTCGCGCGCATCCGACAGACCATAGAGCGTCAGCAGCTCGTCGTCATAGACACAGTCCGGCATTCGGGTCAGACCGCAGCCGGACATGTCAGACAGATCGCTGACTCGCTGACCGGTCAGTTTGAAGGTGATGAAGTCCTTGCACAGCATTATGGTCTGTGTGCGGTCGTAAATCTCGGGCCGGTGCCGCTTGATCCAGGCCAGCAAAACCGGAGTTTGCGAGGGCCAGGGGTATTGCAGGCAAATCTCGTGCAATCTATCCCCGTTGGCCGCGGAAAGCTCTGCCGCCAGATCCGCGGCACGGGTGTCCAGCGATTGAATGCCGATCAGCGGGCTCCCTGCCCGATCCAGCAGATAGAGCCCGTTGCCATGGCCCGCACATCCAACACCGGCAATCTGATCCGCTTGAATGCCGGCTTTGGCGATACAGCCGCCAATTGCGTCACGCGCGTTGGCCCAAAGCTCATTCAGGTCACGTTCGACAAATCCCGGCTCGGGCGTCGAGGACTGCCCGTCCAGCGCGTGCACCGCAACCTGATGCCCGTCCTGATCAAACAGGACGGCCTTGATTACGGTGTTCCCGGCGTCCAGCCCCAGAAAAAATGTGCTCTTCTCAGCCACGGTTGTAGATATCCCAGGCTTCCTCGCCGTTTGCGCCGTTGTGGATCATTGCCATCAGGGCCGACACAACCGCCTTTGGGTTGTCATGCTGATAAATGTTGCGTCCATAGACCATGCCCTGCGCGCCTTGCGCCATCAAGGCCGCCGATTTTTCCAGAACGGTCTTCAGATCCTCTTTGCCGCCGCCGCGAACCAGAACCGGAACCTGGGCCGCCTCGATCACACGGTGAAAATCCTGCGCGTTCTCGGTTGGATCTGCCTTAATGATATCTGCCCCCATTTCCGAGGCAAGACGCACCAGAGTCACAATCTTTTCCGCGTTTCCGTCTACCTGATAGCCGCCGCGAATGTCATTTGGCAGCATGACCAGAGGTTCGATCATCAGCGGCATCCCGTACTTGTCGCACGCAGCCCGAACGCGTGAGATGTTCTCGACGCATTGACGAAACAGTTCGGGTTCATCCGGCAGCATGAACAGGTTCACCACAACGGCCGCCGCATCCATTTCCAGCGCACCGATGATGGGTTCATCAGCGTTTTGCAGCATTGACCACATCACACGGTGGCGTTGATCATTGTACGGGTTGCCCATGTCGATCCGCATGACCAGCGCTGGCTTGTCCTTTTCCGGGCGGTTCTGCAACAGATCTGCTTGCCCATAGGCGCATTGGATCGCATCCGGTTTGGCGTCGATCAATGTGTTCATGACTGCAGGCATGTCTTCCAGACCGACCATAAAGCTGGGCTCGTTACAGACCCCGTGATCAACTGCAACGTCGAGACATCCACCATTGGTGAACATTCGGTTCATGCGGGCTTTGCTGCTAATGCGCATTCTTCACTCCGTTTGATATTTCTGGCGGTCAGCGTCTTGGCGGATACGCCGTGAAACTCCGCCAATTCATTGATCAGCACCTTGCGCTGATGTTTTAGGTCTTGTTTGGACAGGTTTCGCTCCTGCGCCAGCAGATCGGCCAGAGTGTCGATGACCTGCATCGATATCCCGCCGGTAATGGCCAGCGATGTCCGGCGCAGCACGATGTCAGAGAGCGTTTGAGTATATTCCTCACGCAGCAGCAGTCGGATTTCCGTGTGCGTGTATGGGCAACCGGGGGCCAGGGGCGTGTCCGCCATCGCCGGACTGCCTTGGGCCACTTGTCGGGCTTGCGTACCGTAGTGAGCCACCAAATGCGCGGCGCGTTCAGTGCTGAGTTGGTAGTGGCGCACCAATTCCTCTTCCAGAACTGCCGGTTGTGCAGGAAAACTGGCCCCGCCACCTATGGCACTGCCAAGTGTGGACTGGCGTCGGGTTTTGCCCAATTCGGCCAGCACCTCATCGGCTGTTTGTTCGGCAAAGGCGCGGAAGGTGGTCCATTTGCCACCGATCATGCAGAATTGCGGCACCTCTCCATCCAGGCGCCTAGTGTAATGGCCGCGGGAAATCCGCCCGGTGAAATCATGATCGCTGTGAGGCAGGGGACGGATACCGCTATAGCTGAACACGACGTCGTCGGATGAAAACGTCAGGTCAGGGAACACAAGGCGCAGCGATTCAAGGATGTAGTCCCTTTCCTCATCTTCGCAGCGCACCCGCCGGGCGCGTTCAACCCGGATATCCGTCGACCCGGCCAGAACCTTGCCCAGATAGGGGAACACGATACACACCCGGCCATCGGTATTCTCAAAATATACCATATGTCCGCCAAGTGCCTTCAGCAGGTCAGGGTTGTCGATGATCAAGTGAGAGCCCTTGGTGCCGGACACCAGTGGCTTGTCCAGCCCATTGCCCAGCGTGCGGATCGTGTCGTCCAGCCACGCGCCGGTGGCGTTGACAATGACCTTTGGCCGAACCGGGAGCGTCACACCCGTGCGCACATCCCGCAGGTGATAGGTGCCGTCCCGCTGGTCCAGCTCAGCATAATTCAGCGCGACTGAGGCGCGATTGGCCCGTGCGGTGTCGCGTAGCATTTCGATGCACAGGCGTTCCGGGTGGCTGATCCATGCGTCGTGATAAACAGCCGACCGTGTGGCCTTGGGCGTCAGATCGGGCCAGGTCTGCCGCGTCTGCGCGGCCGAGTTGAACCCGTGGCGCGGCAAAACCCGGCGGCTACGCGTTACCCAGTCGTATAGCGACAGCCCCAGTTTGATCGGAACCGCACCCCGGCTGGCAGGTTTTCCCTTCCAGCCCACAAAGCTGGCCGCCGCGTTCAGCATTCCGGAGAACCGAGAGGTGATCGGGATCATTGTGGGCAGCGGGCGCACCAAATGCGGTGCGCTTTCCAGTAGAGCATCGCGTTCGCGTAAGGACTCGCGCACGAGATCGAATTCACCGTTTTCCAGATAGCGCAGCCCGCCATGGATCATCCGGGACGGCGCGGCGCTGCAGCCTGAACAAAAGTCGTTCCGTTCTACCAACAGAACGCGCAAACCCTGCAGGGACAGATCGCGATAGACGCCGATGCCGTTCACGCCGCCGCCGATGACGACCGCGTCAAAGGCCGCATCGCTGCGCAGGGTGGCCAGGTTCTGTTCCCGTTGATCGGACATAACTCTCCTGTTCATTGAAACATTGTTTCAATGGTCTTTGTGTTTTGGTTTTGATCCGGGATCAGGCGTCCAGATCGCTCAGGTGGTGTTTTGCTTGTTGATCGATTGTCGCAATATCTTCACCCGACAGGCGCAATTGGCCCGCCCGTGCGTTTTCAGCCGCTTGCGTCGCATCCCGCGCCCCACACAGTGAAAAGGTGATGCCCGGCTGCTGAACAGTCCAGGCGATGACCGTCTGCGCTGGCGTCGCGCCGTGCGCCTCGGCAATCGGCGTTATGGTTTTCATCAACTCGGCCACCTTTTCCCGGTTGCCCTGCGAAAAGCGCGGGTTGTCCTTGCGCTGATCATCGCCGGTAAAGACCCGGTCGGGGCCGACCTTGCCCGTCAACAGGCCAAGCGCCAGCGAGGAATAGCTCAGCACCGAAACCCCGTTCTCGCTGCAGACGGGTAGCAGGCTGCTTTCGATGTCTCGTTTGACCATCGAATATTCTTCCTGAATGGCGTCCAGCTGACCGGCGGCGACATAGGCGCGAACGTCGTCCGACGAAGTATTGCTGGCCCCGATGGAGCGAATTTTGCCCTGCTGCTTGAGCATCTCCAGCGCCTCCATCGTCTCGGCCACCGGTGTCGTCGTGTCCTGCCAATGGGTGATGTAGTGGTCGATATAGTCGGTCCCCAGACGGGTCAGGCTTTGTTCGACCTCATGAATGATCGCATCCTTGCCCAGATAGCGATGCACCGGTCGGCCGTCATAGTCGAAGAAGTGGTTGCCTTTCTGCGTGTGCCAAACCAGCCCGCATTTGGTGGCCAGTACCACCTGATCACGACGGCCTTTCAGCGCCTTGCCCACGATGTCCTCGGCCACGCCTTGCCCATAGGCCGGGGCGGTATCAATCAGGGTCACGCCAGCATCGACCGAGGCCTGAATTGCGGCGATGGATTTGGCCTCATCTGTGCCACCCCACATCCAGCCGCCTATGGCCCAGGTGCCGAGCCCGATGGCCGAGGCCTCGATCCCGGACGTGCCGATTTCACGTGTCAGCATGTCATGCGACATTCTGCGTTCCTTCCATTTCTTCCAGAACCGCCTTGGCGGTCTCTTCATCGACAATCAGTGAATCCAAAAATTTACCGTTCAGCGCCGCAGTGATCGGCTGCACCTTAAGCGGGCCTGCGGTCACACCGATCACCCTTGTGCATTCGGCCAGATCACCTGGCGGCAATGCGACCAGACGCGAGTTCAGAGCGTAGTTCGATACAGCGCCGTTGCTGTGGATCAGATGCGCCAGAAACTCGGCCACGACACCCATCCCAATCAGCATCTTGCGATCCGCATCCGGTACGGGATGCAGGTCGTAATAGCTTGAACATTCCGGCTCTATCGAACCGATCCCGACCAGCGCCACATTCGCACGCCGTGCCAGATTCAGTACGTCGCGGATCGAAGCGACGTCCATCAGCATGTCCCGCTGTTGCTGGCTTTCGGCAAACAGCGGCGCATGCATCAGCATCGTCTGACCGCCCAAACGTTCCGCCATCTGCGTCGCCAGATGGTTGACGTCCGTGTAATACTTGCCCTGAACCCCGCCGGTCAGCGGCACAACGGTCACGTCAAAGGATTGTTCAGGAGCCAGGCTTTCCACCACGGCGCTGACGGCCTTGCCGCCGGTAATCGCAATCACGTCACCGTCGCGCAGGGTCTCGACCAGACGACCCGCAGCGGCGCGTCCCACCTGTTGCAGCGTCGTCTCGACACTGCCCGACACCGAGGGCGTCACCACTGCATCGTTCAGACCGGTGGTCTGTGCCAGCTCGCGCTCCAGATCCATCAACGTCTGGAACGGGGTTTCGATGTCGATCTTCACCATACCCATGCGGCGGCCCTGCGTGATCAGCCGGTTCACCTTGGACGTCGACAGGTTCAGCGCCTTGGCGATGTCCGACTGTTTCTGACCTTCGATGAAATGCAAGATCAGCACCGTGTGGATCTGTCGGATCAGTTCAAAGTCCTTTTGTTTATCCGTCATGGTCTACCGCCGCCGTTTGTTGAGGTAATGATCGATAGTCACCGCGCTCAGCAAGATCGAGCCGCGGATGATATCCTGCCAGTAGACCGACACATCCAGCAGGGCGAGCGAGCTGGACACCAGCGACAGCAGGATCACCCCGAGGATCGCACCCAGGATCGAGCCCGAGCCGCCATTCAGGCTGGCCCCGCCAATCACGGCGGCGGCGATGATCGTCAGCTCTAGCCCCAGACCAAAGGTGGGCTGGGCCGAGCCGAACCGCGCCATGTAGATGATCCCGGCGATCCCGCACAGGGTCGAACACAGGGTGGTGGTCAGGAAGATGACCTTTTTGGTCCGAATGCCGGAATACGCGGCGGCCTTTTCGTTGCTGCCGGTGTAGAACACCTTGCGGAACATGGTCGTCCGACGCAGCATGAAATCAAAGGCTATCACAAAGACCAGAAAGATGATGATTACAATCGGGACTGGTCCGATGCTGCCTTGCCCGATGAACTTGAACTCCGGCGGTAGGGTATAGAGGCCCAAGGGTCGTCCTCCGGTAAACAACAGGCAGGCGCCGCGCGCGATGACCATGATGGCCAGCGACACGATGAAATGATGCAGACCCACGCGGGTCACAAAGAACCCCATGAAAGCTCCGATCCCCGTGCACAGAGCGATGGAAATTGCTGAGGCAACCCAGGGGTCTACTCCGCTGAGAAACAGCCAGCCCGCGATCACCATTGCCAAGGCCGTGACCGAACCGACCGACAGGTCTATCCCGCCCGAAATCAACAGGATCGTCATCCCAATCACCAGAATGCCATCGACCGCAAAGGCCATCGACATGGCCCGCATATTCGCCCAGGTCAGAAAGTAGGGCGAGGCAAAGGACATGATCAGGAACAGCCCCAGAATGATCACGATCAGCCCGGTTTCGCGCATCCGAAACAGCCGTTTCAGCGGCGAGGTGCTGTCGCTCGGGTTTGCCTGGGCCATATTCACTGTGTTGTCCATCTTGTTTTCTCCGCTCATGCAACAGTGGCCTGCGCATCCATGACCGAGGCCAGATGCATGATGTTTTCTTCTGTCATATCCTCATCCGTTACCTGACCGCTGATTTGCCCTTCGCGCACCACCAGCACCCGGTCACACACACCGATCAGTTCCGGCAGCTCCGAGGAGATCACCACGATTCCGACGCCATCCCGCGCCAGATCCCGCAGAATGCGGTGGATTTCAGCTTTTGCGCCCACGTCGACCCCGCGGGTCGGTTCATCCAGAAAGATCAGCCGCGGGTTCACCGACAACATCTTGGCAAGCGCCACCTTCTGCTGATTGCCACCTGAGAGCGACGACACCGGATCGGAGAGGGATCCGTATTTCAAGTTTAGCTTTCGACCCAGCGCTTCGGCCTGCGCCTCCTCCGAGGCCGATTGAATCAACCCCAGCCCATTGGCTACCTGGTCGGGCTTCAGGGCCGAAATATTGGCCGAGATCGGCAGGTCCAGAAACACGCCGTTGCCTTTGCGGTCCTCGGACAGGTAGACCATGCCCTTTGCGATACTGTCCTGATAGGTGCGCAGGTTTAGTTTTTCGCCATTCAGCCAGACCTCTCCCGAGATGTCGCCTTCCAGACGGCAGATACCCTTGGCGATCTCGCTGCGGCCTGCACCGATCAGCCCGGCGATGCCCAGAATCTCACCCTTTTTCAGGCTGAAGGATACATTGCGGAACCGCGTCGCCTCGGTCAGGTTGCGCACATCCAACAGGATATCGTCCGATTTCTCGTCTTTGGTCTGTTTCTCGGGATACAAATTGTCGATCACCCGTCCGACCATGGCATTGACCACGTCCGAGGGCTGAATCTCTGCCACATTCTGCGTCACGATATGTTGGCCATCCCGGAACACGGACACCCGGTCGCAATTGTCGAATATCTCGACCATGCGGTGCGAGATATAGATGATGGAAATACCTCGATCCGCCAGATCACGCATGATCCCGAACAGGGTTTGGGCCTCGGCCTCGGTCAGTGCGGCGGTGGGTTCGTCGAGGATCAGGATACGGCAATCAAGGGTCAGCGCCTTTGCAATCTCGACCAGTTGCTGGTTCGAGATCGACAGGTTCTTGACCAAAACGGCCGGATCAATATTGCTGAGCTGGCGAAAGACGTCGCGGGCCTCATGCTCTAGCTTTTTGTAATCCATCAGCCAGGACCTGCTGACATTTGTCTTGGCCATAAAGATGTTTTCGGCGACTGACACATCCGGGCACAGGGCGATTTCCTGATGGACAAACCCGATACCTAGACGCTGTGCCATTGTCGGCGAGGTGATCTTGACCGGCTTGCCATCCAGCGTGATCTGCCCGTCATCGGGTTGCAGGATGCCATCGATCACGTTCATCAAAGTCGATTTACCGGCCCCGTTCTCGCCTGCGATGGCGTGTATCTCACCTTTGCGCAGTTCAAAGTCGACGCCGCGCAAGGCTTTGACTGGGCCAAAGGACTTGCTGAGGTTCGAGATTTTCAGGATCACATTGTCTTGCATGACACCATCGCGCCCAGTTTCGTTTGGGGTGGGCGTTGCCTTCGATTGCAAGGCAGCACCCTTTTCGGGGATCAGGCCGGATCGCGGCCTTCCATATAGACGTTCAGGTCAAAGCTGTCGGCATTGTCCTTGGTGATGACGGCAAAGCCGTTGTCCATGAACGGGATCTGAACGGGGTTGAAACCACTGGTTTGCCAGTCGTTGAACGGGTCAAAGACATCCGCCCGATTGGCCAGGTGCACCGCCATGAAGCCCATGAAGCCCTGCACACCCTGGTTGGGGTTCAACGACATGTGAATGTTGCCCGCCTTGATATGTTCCAGCGTTGTAGGCGTCACATCCGCGTGCATGATCAGCAGGTCCGAGTTCGCTTCCAGCTTGGCCGCAACCGCGCCTTCGGCTGAACCTGCCTCAGGGATCCAGATCGCGGCCACATTCGGGTTGGCCTGAATGATCGACGCAGTAGCGCGATAGGCGGCGTTGCTGTCCTGATTGGTGGCCTGACGACCGACCAGGTTCATGTTCGGATAATTCTCTTCCATATATGCGACCAGGGCCGTCACGCGTAGGTCGTGGTTCGATTGGCCCGGGTTCTCCAGCACCGCATATTCCGCGCTGTCACCCACTTGCTTGACAATCTCTTCGGCGGCAAATTTCGCCTCGGCCAGGTTGTCCGACGTAATATACGCGGTCCGGTCCGAGTTCGGGCTGTCGGCGGCAAAGGTCACGATCTCGGTTCCATTGCCGATGGCCCGGTTGATCGGCTCGATGAACGGGTCCGACTGCATGGGGTGCAGCAGGATACCGGCGGGGGTCTTGACCAGATCCTGTTCGAACGAGGCGATTTGTTTGGTGATATCGTAATCGGGTGTGCCCGAGAACACCGTTTCGCAGCCGAATGCCTCGGCCGCCTGTTTGAAGCCCTGGTAGACAGGCACCCAGTAGGGGTGGCCCGAGACCATGACGTTCATGATATACGTCTCACCGGGTTCGCACATGATCCCCTCAGCCGCCGCCGGAGCTGCGGCCGAGATGCTGCCGACGAGTGCAGTTGACGCAAGAACTGTCTTGAGTTTCTTATAGTTCATGGAATTCCTCCCTAGGTCGATTGCTCGTCGCTCCTGAAATAGATTTCCTCCACAGCATCAGGAACGCAAGAAATTTCAGTGTGCGCATTTTGTTGCACAGCTTTATTCATAGGTGGAGCGTGCGCTTGGTCAACGAAGTTTAGGAAAATTCCCAAAACTTGAAAAAAATTTCACAAATACTCGCGCTGTGTCGCCGACTATCGGTTGTTTCGCAATCTATTGTAAAAGCCAATCTAGGCGGTTTACTGGACACATCTATCCTGCGGATAATGCAATTTGTGGACAGCTCCGGTGTTGCAAGGGTTTTCTTTGTGATTTTGATCGTTTTGCGTAGCGGTCATTTGTGCGGCGCGTTTGACCGCTGGCCCTGATGAAATCCACTTGCTGGATCCCTATCAAGCCCGAAGTGGACATTGGATTTGAAGCACACTTGGCGGGTCAGCGGAAAAAGCTGCCAGCCCGGATGACCGTCTTTTCTCCAGCGTAAATTTGTTGGTTGTCTTCCAATAGACCCACTAAAAGTCGCACGTCCACAAGGCCGCCATACTCTCGGAACTGGAATTGCCTGAGAAAGAGACTGAAGACTTAAGTGCGTTTACGAAGACGCTATCCTGTACACAGTCGCCCGAGATTCAAACTTATGGCTTCATTCCTGCAGAGCAGGTCAGAAAAACAAACGCCGTTCGCTGCAACTTGCGTGAGTAATTGCAGCTTGTCCGAAGGGTACACAAAAATCCATCGGGATGGCCAAAACTCACTCCCCAAAAACAAAGAGTGAATGGTGTGACTACATTCCAAAATGTTGCTTTTTAGGTTCCAAATGCACCTGCCCTTGAAAAAGTTTATTCCGAGTACTTTCGAAAAACCCGCACGACGCCCATCGTCTAAATTTTTTTGTTTTCAATACAGTAAGGCGCTGTATCTTGAACGGAAAGGACCACCGTTGGGACGCGGGAGATTTCACAATGGAATTGATTACAGAACAACTGCGCGCCTTCCCGATCATGGCACTGTTTCTTTGTCTGGGTCTGGGATACGGCGTAGGGAAGTTTCGGGTCGGCAAGTTCGAACTGGGGGGCATCGCTGGTACGTTGTTGGTGGCGGTCTTCATTGGCCAAATCGGCGGTATCAACCTTAGCACCGATGTTCAGAATGTATTCTTTTCCCTCTTCATTTTTATGGTTGGCTATAATGGCGGGCCTCAATTTTTTGCGGCCTTGAACCGAACTGCGCTGACCAAGTTACTTGCCGCGTTTATGATGACCCTTTGGGGGTTGTTTTTTGTTATTGTTGTTGCTCGGTTGGCCGGCTTGGACAAAGGGTTGGCGGCTGGATTGGCCGCTGGTGGCCTGACACAATCTGCAATCATCGGCACCGCTGGAAATGCCATCGATCTGCTTGGGCTGGCCGCAGATGAGGCGGAAAAGCTAAAAACTAACATCGCCGTAGGATACTCGGTCACTTATATCTTCGGCTCGATCGGCCCGATTTTGGCAGTTAGTGTCATTCCAATCATCATGCGTGTCGACCTGCGAAAAGAAGCGATTAAGCTGGCTCAGAAACTCAGCGGCGGCGGTCGCAAACTAGAGGAAGGTGAGTTCCTTCCTATGAACCGGTTTGACGCCCGAGCCTATCAGGTAAATGCCGATGCAACCATTGCCGGAAAACCCGTCAAAGACATCGAAAGCGGCTATGATGGCGATCTGATCGTCGAACGGTTACTCCACGATGGCGCTCCTGTGGATCCGAATCCTGAAACAGTAGTCAATGCAGGAGACGTTGTGGTCGTCTCCGGCCTCGTAGCGACTTTGACCCAGTTCGAGCGTAGCGCCAGTGGTGAAATCGGAGAGTATCCTCCTGAACTGACGGTTGTAGAGGAACGTCGTAACGTAGTGGTCACCAACCGCAAACTGACTGGCAAAACGTTGGCAGAATTGAGCGAGGCTCTGACTGCGGATCAGAGGCGCGGTGTTCATATCTCAAAGATCACCCGCATGGGCCATGATGTCCCCGTCTTGCACAACACTGAGATCCACGCAGGGGACGAGGTCAGTATTGTCGGTCACAAGGACGATCTGAACCGAGTTGCGAAAGTCGCGGGCTACGTTCCGCCTTCGGCCTCGGTAACCAATTTCATTGCATTGGGGATCGGCGTGGCCATCGGCTATCTGATAGGAGAGATCAGTTTTGTCATCGCGGGAACGAAGGTGGCTTTGGGGTCCGGCCTTGGTTGCTTGGTGACTGGGTTGATCATCGGCTACATGCGCATCCGGCGACCCAAGATCGGCGGTATTAACCGTGGAGCCGCGAATTTCCTTCAGAGCTTTGGATTAGCTGTGTTCGTTGGTGTCGTTGGCCTCAATGCGGGCAAGCCCGCGCTAGAGGCGATTCAGGAATATGGGATCACGCTGCTGCTGTTGGGTGTAGTGGTTACATTGATGCCCATGATCGTGCAGTTCCCAATCAACTATTTCGCCCTGCGTATAAAAAACCCGATTGAGGCCTGTGCGGTTGTGACCGGATCACGCTCGGGCAATCCCGGTTTTGCGACACTATTGGAAAAGGCTGGAAACTCGACTCCCACACCGGCCTTCACCATGACCTATGCCGTGGCCAACATCTTCCTGACGCTCTGGGGGCCGCTGGTTGTGGCTTTTGTTCCGTAAGTCAAACCGGAAATGGGCGCGACAACCGGGATCCTAACTTGGAAGGGTGGGATCAGCGTGTGTGGCAACCATCACGCTAATCCGTTCCTCATTGCTATTGCTAGATTTCAACCGTGCAAAGGCAGTCCTTTCGAGGCACGGTAGGCCTGCACGTAACCAGTGGCCACTGCGCGCACCGCTCTTCCGATCTGGCGGTAGGCACTATCATCCAAATTGGCGAACGATACCCGCGCCGACCAGTTGGGCGCTTCAAAGCCCGATCCATTCAGCAAAACGATCCCGTGATCCTGAGCCAGTTTGAAGGATATATCTAGCGGGTGGACATTCTCCTTAATCCATTCGACCACCTCTTCGCCCACGTATTTACGGAGCCAGAATTCGAAGTCGATGATACCGTAGTATTTGTCGAATAGCGGGTTATCTGGAACTTCGATGCCCATCCCTTCGACCAATTCGTCAAAGCGATGCTTTAGAATACCCCAGCAGAATTTCTGATAGGCTTTCTCTTCGTCCATAAGCTCGACCAGTGAAAACAAAGTCATCATCACCTGCTGCGGCAGTGATAGACCTGCGGTGTGGTTCAGCGCGACATCGCGACTGTCAGCAACGATCCGGTCAATGAACTTGAACGAGGATGGATCGGGCGTCAACGTTTCGTACCGGGCGTTGACGACGGCCTTGGTTTCGTCCGGAGCCTCCGCAATCATCTTGTCGAAGATGTTGTTCTCGGCCACCAAAATCGCGCCCAAACGCCACCCGGTACAACCAAAATACTTGGAGTAAGAATAGACCCCGATGGTATTCTCAGGCAGGTGCCCCAAGATGGACTGAAAGTTTGGAACGAAGGTCCCGTAAACATCGTCAGTCAGAATGATCAGGTCCGGGCGGCGGTTCTTTACGAACTCGACAAGCCGAGTCGTGACTTCAGGGCTGATTGCAACTGATGACGGGTTGCCCGGGTTGACCAGAAATAGTGCTTTGACTTTCGGGTCGGACAAAATTTCGAAATCATCGTCGTTCAGTTGAAAGTGGTCCTCTTCTTTCGAAGATACATCCACTGTGTTCAGCCCGTAGTCCTCAAGTACCGGCATTTCCAGATAGGGCGTGAAAATCGGTGTGCCCAACGCAATGGTGTCGCCGGCATTCAGCAACCGCTGGTTCTTGAGTGCCTTGAAAATGTAACACATCGCAGCGGTTCCACCCTCAACTGCGTAGATATCGAACTTCGCATCCGGTCGGTTCCCCGCGCACATCGCCCACATGACGTATTCGTGGACAATCGCCTCGTTGTGCTCCATGCACCGGTCGGGCATCGGGTAATGGTCGCCAACAATACCGTCGGTCAGCTCAAGCACGAAATCGTCTGGCGTAAAACCAAATCTCTCAATCGCAAAATCCACTACGGCCACCAAAGTTTCCGCCCCTGGAGGGCCGTTTCCTTCAACCGATTTGGCGCAATAAGCTTTTAGCCGGTCATAACAGCCTGGCCCTTGCGGCATCCCAGCCAAACCGACCTGCGGTTCATTCCGATGGCGCTGAGCTTCTGCCATAGCGAACTGCCCTAAAAGGAAAAACGCCTCCCGCGCTTTAGTGGCGATCCAGTTAGGGTTCCCTCGACCGGCATTAAGATATGGCAGAGCCATCTGCCGCGCCTCTTTTTGCGCCAACTTGATAAGTTCGTCTTTGATTTGGAAAGGACTTAGGTTTTCAAATTTATGCAGGTTGAGCGATTCTGGCATGACATCAAATCCTTGCGCTAAAACAGATGACGTAGTTTAGCGGATCGCATGCAAGGCATTGTGTCAATTAAAACAACGCTAATTGAAGGGAACGGTGTAAAACCGAAGACTACTAGTCTTCGTAACAAGCCTTGGGCGTAACCATTTTGCAAGGCAGACAGAGTGATGGAATTTACGCCGAGGCTTTGGGCTCGGTAGTGACATCCCACGAACATTTGCAAAGTTCTCTATCTGCGCATAGCTGCCATTTTTGAGGATCCATGCCGCAACTGCAGCGAACGGCAGCTTGGTGGCCAGACTGTTACTTTTTCAGTTCGACAGAATGATACAATCGCAACTTGCGGTGGGGTTTTCTTCCCCACCATTTTCCTTTCGTGGGCCAGCGGGATTTGGACAGGTCAAACGCTCTGGCCGTCAGTGTGAGGGCGCGGCCCTCCCCCTCGGGCAACCCTATTAGACCGGCCGTGTCCTCGGCCGTGCCTGCGGGCCGCACCACCCCTGCCGATTAGCATTGCCTCGCCCCCTCCCGCGTTCGCCACGTGGCAGATCAGCAGGAACAGGCGGCTTCGCCGTCTGATCTGCAAATCAGCCCTGATTTCCGGAAGGGAAGTCAGATCAAACGAAACAGTCTACGGGAGAACGAAAAAGGGGGTGTTGGGTCAGTTTATGACGCAAAGGTCAATTTCGTCTGACGTCCAACTGTCGGGCGACACATAGTTTTGCCACTCAATGACAGCTAAGCTATTGATTTTGAATCATGCGGAAATTCTTCTGCGCACAGGTTTTGCCATTTGCGACTCAAAAGCCTTCCACAACATGGGTACTTTTAGTTAGCCGTCATTACTCGAAATACGGTGAAAGCTGGGAAAGCGTCTACGTCGAACTTCAGCACGAAATGAAGTCCGTCATGTGATCAAATATACTTGCCCTTCAAGGAAGGAGACACCGAACGACGGGATTTCAGAAGAGAATACAGTTTCAATTGAACGTGTTCAGAGGATCAAACCAAATCCCGAGCCTAAATTTAACCAAGTTTTGCGTTTCATTCTTCAATCCTGAAACCCATTTCAAGCATCTGCTTTAGACAGTTACGGCCTGCAACAACTTATCGCGTGTCACGTCTTCCCTAGTGCCGTTGATCAAGACTTCTCCGCGTCGCAACACGATAAATCTGTCGGCAAGGTCATAGGCAAAGTCAAAGTATTGCTCCACCAGGATGATTGCCATTCCGCTCGTGGTTCTGAGGTGCCGGATGACTTCGCCTATCTGTTGGATGATGTTGGGCTGAATTCCTTCGGTCGGCTCGTCCAACAGCAGCAGGCGTGGCCGCGTGATCAGTGCCCGCGCGATCGCCAGCTGTTGCTGCTGACCGCCAGAAAGGTCACCTCCACGACGGTTTTGCATCTGCTTGAGAACCGGGAACATGTCAAAAATTTCATTTGGAATAAAATGCTCGCTGGCTGCCAGACAGGCGTACCCCGTTTCAAGGTTTTCGCGAACTGTGAGCAAAGGAAATATTTCACGACCTTGTGGAACATAAGCCACGCCTTTCCACGCCATTTGATGAGCAGGCAGGACACCCAAAGGTTTCCCGTCCAGTTCCAGATTGCCACCCGAGCGCAGATGCGTACCTGATATTGCTTTCATCAGGCTGGTTTTCCCGACACCATTGGTCCCCATGACACAAGTCACTTCACCTTGTCTGGCTTCCATGTAAATCCCGTTGAGGATTTGCGAATGCCCATAATGTAAAGTCAGATCCGTCAGCTTCAGCATTGTTTAGCGCCCTAGATAAACGTCGATGACGTCCTGGTTAGATGTCACGTGATCAAGACTGCCTTCAGCCAAGGCGGACCCTTCGTGTAAAACCGTGACTTTGCAATTCAGGCGTCGGACAAATTCCATATCGTGTTCCACCACGACAACGGCACGGATTTTGGCGGCTTGTACCAGTAAGTCGGTGGTGTGTTCGCGCTCCTGCGGTGTCATGCCGGCGGCAGGTTCGTCCACCAGCAAGAGTAGTGGCTCCTGGGCCAGCAGCATGCCAATTTCCAGCCATTGTTTTTGACCGTGGCTCAGTTCACCAGCTTTGCGGCTTAGGTCTTGATGCAGACCGATTTCGACAGCCAGATCTTCAACTTTCTGCAAATCCTCAGTGGTGGTTCGATAGAAAAGCACGTGAAGCCAGCCACGTTTGTTCTGAAGCGCCATCAGCAGATTTTCGTGCACGGTCTGGTCTTCGAAAACCGTTGGTTTCTGAAACTTCCGCCCGATCCCAGCCTGCGCAATTTTTGCTTCGGAAAGTCCCAACAAAGATAGGGATTTCTCTCCCCAGATGACACGCCCTTCATCGGGCCGGGTTTTACCTGTGATGATGTCCATGAACGTAGTCTTACCGGCCCCGTTCGGGCCGATCACTGCGCGAAGCTCAACGTCGCCGATCTGGAACGACAAGTTGTTGATAGCTCGGAAACCGTCGAAAGTGACCGAAACACCGCTAACCTCAAGCAAAGTGTTCATTCCATGGCCTCCTTCTCTCGCAGAGCGCCGTCACCCGGTCCCAAATTTGCCCCATGCCTGTCCGGGTGGCGGCGATCGGTCCACAAGTCGAACAATCCTCCGATGCCCTGAGGGGCAAACAACGTAACCAACACGAAAGTTACGCCCAGTAGCACCTGCCACCAATCAACCCATTTGATCGTATAAAACCCAAGCGGAATATCCGGGGCCTGCCCGCCCGTGAACCACGTGCTCAGAAGGCTGACAAAGGCTGCGCCAACTACCGCGCCGTACAAGCGGCCTCGTCCACCGATGGCGACCCAGACGGCCAAATAGATCGAGGCGATGGGGGCCATCTCCTCGGGATTAATGATGCCAGCTTGCGGATAGTAAAGCGCGCCGGCAATGGCTGCGATGCAAGCAGTCAGGGTGAAGACGGCCAGCTTGTAGACCTCGACCGAGTAGCCAAGGAAGCGCACTCGTGCCTCGTTATCGCGAATGCCGCGGATGACCGAGCCGAACTTGCCTGACACGATCCATGCGGCCAGCATATAGCCCAGACCCAGCGCCAGTGCTGAAGCCCAGAGGAACCAGATCGACACCACGTCCTGCGAGGCGGTGACACCTGGCAGGTTCTGCAAGCCGGACAGCCCGTTATTACCGCGCAAGCCGCTGTCGTTCTGGAACAGGTACAGGGCCAGCGCCAGAGTCATAGCCTGGGTCAGGATCGACAGATACACACCGGTGACACGGCTCCGGAAAGCCAACCATCCAAAGATCAGCGCCAGTAGACCAGGGACCAGCACGATCAGGATCAGTTGCAGTGTCAGGCTGTGGGAAAACGCCCAGATCAACGGAAATTCCGACGATCCGACAACGCCAAAGACTTGTGTAGCGATGGCGTCCACCACCTCGGCCGAAGTCGGTGGAATTTCGGCCTGTGCCAGCGAGTCTACCACGATCAGGCGTGTACGCTCGTACATCAGCCACATACCGATCATGTAGCCGCCCAGCCCGAAAAAGGCGAAGTGGCCCAACGACAGGATGCCAGTGAAGCCCCAGACCAGATCCATCGCCACTGCGATCAGGCACAGGCACAGGGTCTTGCCCAGTGTTTTAACGAAACTGGTCGAGATTACGCCGATCCCGAAACCCTCGGACAGGATGGTCACGCTCAGGGTGAACAGGGACAGGATGGCAAGAAAGACCAGCACGGATGGGTTCTTGGAGATAAAGCTGCGTTCCATGGCTCAATCCCCCGCCGCGCGGCCCTTGAGGGCGATGATGCCCCTTGGCCGGAACTGGATGAAAATGATGATGAAGATGATCATGTAGGTTTGCGCCGCGAGGGTGTTCGATGGGTTCATCCACTCGATCCCTTTCTGCAGGAAGCCGATCATTCCGGCACCCGCCAGCGCGCCCCAGATGTTGCCGACACCGCCGACAACGACGGTCATGAAGCTTTGTACGATATAATCGTTGCCCAAATCTGATGTGACCTTGGCAAAGAGGCCGATGGCGACACCCGCAATCCCGGCGATGCCCGAGCCCAGCCCGAAGGTCAGCATGTTCACCCGCCCCGGATTGATCCCCATCGACCCCGCCATGCGCGGGTTCTGCGTCACCGCGCGCATCTCAAGCCCCAGCCGGGTCCGTTTCATGATGTAGAGGAACAGCCCCAGAAAGATCATAGCCAGCACGAAGATCGCGATGCGGATATAGCTGATCGCGACCACGTCGTTCAGCATCCACGCCCCGTTGAGCCAGCCTGGAGCGGTCAGCGGACGAGCCTGTGTACCAAAGATGTTCTTGGCCAGTTGCTGCAGGGCAATTGAGATACCGAACGTCGCCAGAAGTGTCTCCAGCGGCCGGGCGTATAGCCAGCGGATCACCAACCTCTCCATTGCGACACCCATGGCAAATGTCACGGCAAAGGCCATGGGGATTGCCACGACGATCGAAAGCGTGTGGTCAGGGATAAACTGTTGCACCACGTAGCCGGTATAGGCGCCCATCATAATAAACTCGCCATGGGCCATGTTGATCACGCCCATCACGCCGAAGGTGATGGCCAGACCAATGGCGGCGAGGAAATAGATCGACGCCAGTGAGATCGCGTCCAGCGTCAGGTCGAGTGTTTGGTTCAGGCCGACCTTCAGTTCGATCTGTTCCAGAGTTTTCTCGGCTGCTTCGGTGACCTCAGCAGACGACTCGCTGTAGGTCTCGAAGAATACATGCGCGTTTACTGCAGCGTCAATGTCTGCGTCCGTGAATAAGGCTGGCACAAGCCCGGCCTCTGCCAGAGAGGCATACGCACGCTCGCGCATTGCATCTGAACTCAGTTGCGCGACGGGAATGTCACCTACACGACCACCGACAATGTTAGTCGATAGTGCCGCTCTGATATCATCCGCTGAAACACGCGGTGGGGCGAGGTTTCCCGCAACGAGCAAGTCATATGCTTCGTCGGACGTTAAGACTTCTGAGCCCGCTTCAAGAATAACTGCGACGTTCAGGTCCGTGGGCAATTCGAGAGCGGCGTGCCGGGAGGTGACGACCAAAGGGTTCAAAGCGGCACGAACATCTACGCCCAGATCGCCGGACATTTCTTCGATTGCGGCCACGCGGGCTGCGGTATCTTCGTCAAATCCAATCGTCAGCAATCGTTCAAGCCGCTGTTTTTGCGCTTTCAATTCCGTGTCCGGTTCATCGTCTATCGAAGCCCGCAGCGGCTCTAATAGTGCGCTTTCGAGATCACGCTGAATGGATTGCAGGGCCGCCAGCCGCTTCGCGCGGTTGGGATCGGTCAGTTGGAACTGCACCAACGCTGTCCCAATCATCGCGCGGATACCGCTGTTGGGCTTCAACTGCTTAAGCTCGGACTTCTCGAAGGTGCCGACGATCGCACCTGTATCGAAATCGGTCAGTTCATACGACCGCCCCTCACCTTTCTGGCCAGCGAAGAACAGACCGTCAGACTTGCGCATCCACATGTTTTTGGCGGCCCATGTCTCAAGCATTACTTGCGCCTGAGGCAAACCGCTCGACGCAATAGCATCAATCGCCGGTTTGATCGTCTTACGCGAGCTTTTGGCGATGATCTCCTGATGTTCTTGCAGGATCGGTTGCAGACCGACCTCTTGAGCGTTTGCAGTCAGGCAGGCGCACAGGATTGCGAGGCCCGCAAGGAAAAGTCGTACCATGTGGTGAAACCCGAATGTCTTTTGTGGCAAGGCGGGCAAACAAACCCGCCTTGCGTGGTCTGTTAGTAGTTCGACAGGGTCTGAACGCAGGTCTTGGTCTCGGTGTTGTACATACCGCAACCCAGCTCTTTCCAATCAGAGACCAGCACAGCCGACTCCGGAAGGAAATCAGTCCACGCGTCACCCGGCACGACTTCGGTTTCGCTGATGATATCGAACTGGCCGTCTTCCTGAATCTCACCGATCAGAACCGGTTTCGCCAGGTGGTGGTTTGGCAGCATGACGGCGGTGCCACCGGTCAGGTTCGGGAACTCCTGCCCGTACATCGCAGCGCGCACGGAATCGACTTCGGTCGAACCGGCCTCGGTCGCGGCGTTCACCCACATGTTGAAGCCGATGTAGTGCGCCTCCATCGGGTCGTTGGTCACGCGTTCATCGCCCATGGTGGCTTTCCAGGTGTCCACGAATTCTGCGTTGACCTCGGTATCCGCCGACTGGAAGTAGTTCCAAGCGGCGAGGTGACCGACGAGGTTGGTGGTATCCAGACCGGACAGTTCTTCCTCACCGACCGAGAAGGCCACGACCGGAATGTCATCTGCCGAAACACCAGCCGCTGCCAGTTCCTTGTAAAATCCGATATTGGCGTCACCATTGATGGTCGAAATCACGCCGACTTTCTTGCCATCCGCGCCTAACGCGACCACATCAGCCACAATCTTGGACCAGTCGGAATGGCCGAAAGGGGTGTAATTGACGAAGATATCGTCATCAGCAATACCCTTTTGTTTCAGATAGCTTTCAAGAATATTGTTGGTGGTTCTGGGGTAGACATAGTCCGTGCCGAGCAGAGCAAATTTCTCGACCCCCAGTTCCTCCAGGAAGTAATCGGTGGCCGGGATGGCCTGTTGGTTCGGAGCTGCACCGGTGTAGAACACGTTTTTCGATGACTCTTCACCTTCGTACTGCACCGGGTAGAACAGCAGGCCGTTCAACTCTTCGATGACAGGCAGAACCGATTTGCGGCTGACGGACGTCCAGTTGCCAAAGATTACATCCACCTCATGCACGGTAAGCAGTTCACGCGCTTTTTCAGCGAACAACGGCCAATCCGATGCAGGATCCACCACGACCGCCTCAAGCTGTTTGCCCAGCAGGCCACCCTTGGCGTTTTGCTGGTCGATCAGCATCAGCATGGTGTCTTTCAGCGTGGTTTCTGAGATTGCCATCGTGCCCGACAGCGAGTGCAGTACGCCGACTTTGATCGTGTCATCGGCCGAAAACGCCGCGGTGGCCAAAGCAGCAAATACAACCGATCCGGCGAGCGTTGATTTGAGTGAATTCATGTTTTCCTCCTGGCGGGGCCGGGAGAGAGGGCTTGCGCAATGGCGCACTCTTCTTCTACCTGATCCCCGCAACTGTTGTTGCGTTCCGTGTGGCGGTTGTGTTCGAGGTCCAATTCGCGCAGCCGTCACACACCCCCGGGTCGTTTCCGCGGTGGCACCCATACGGTTTCTGCATCGCAGCAAGCTTGGCAACTTACCATTTACCCAATTTGGGAAATCGGCGAGATGCGCCTATTTTTTCATCCAAGACCGGGGTCGCTGTCTAAAATTTAGACGCGCGATGTCGAAATAAGCAGATTTCGACACTGTAGATTAGTGTTCCGCCCCTTCAACAGAGAAACAGGTGCCACCAAACCAAGCTCTATAGGTGCCTTATTACCCAAGTTACAGCCATATTGCCCACGCACAGTGCTGTTCCACCGCGTGCTGCAGGCGCCGTCAGCTTGAGCACCAAGCAATTGGGCGACAGGACGGTGCTGAACAAGTTTCGCCAGTCCGGCTCTTTTAAGTGCCTGTTCCCCAGAACCAATACACCTGATCTTGCCGCGGTTCTCTTAAACACTGCCGGCGGTGTAACCGGCGGCGATTCATTTCGATTTGCCGGCAAGGCGGCGAAAGGAACGGCGCTGACCTTGACAACACAAGCCTGCGAGCGCGCCTACAAGGCCAAGCCGCAAGAATGTGGCCAGATTACCAATCATCTGTCTGTTGAGACTGAAGCCCGACTGAACTGGTTGCCGCAAGAGACCATTCTGTTCAATGGCAGTGCTCTGAACCGACGCCTGAAAATCGAGATGGCGCCGGATGCCGAAATGCTGATGGTAGAGCCTCTCATCTTCGGGCGCATCGCAATGGGCGAGACGCTTACCGATATCCGCCTAAACGATCAGATCGAGATACAACGCCAAGGAAAAACGGTGTTCCTTGACGCGATCCGGTTCTCTGGTGATTGGCACAAGCATCTGTCCAAGCCGCATATTGCAAACGGCGCAGGAGCGATGGCGCTGATCGTCTTTGCTTCGGAGTTAGCCGAAGGTCATCTGGATTCCATTCGCAAAATGCTGCCCGAGGACGCAGGGGCAACACTAATCCAAGACGGCCTTTTGGCTATCCGTATTCTGGCAGACAACAGCTTGGCTCTTCGCCGCACATTGATGCCGATTTTGCGCTGGTTGAACAAAGACACATTACCCCGATGCTGGATGCTCTGACATGAACCTGACACCTCGTGAAAAAGACAAACTTCTGGTCGCCATGGCCGCCGAGGTCGCCCGAAAGCGGCTGGACCGCGGCGTCAAACTGAACCACCCCGAGGCTATCGCCCTGATCACCGACGCCGTGGTCGAGGGCGCGCGAGATGGCCATTCGGTTGCCGACATGATGCAGGCCGGGGCTGAAGTGATCACCCGCGACCAATGTATGGAAGGCGTGCCCGAGATGATCCACGAGGTGCAGATCGAAGCCACCTTCCCGGATGGCACCAAGCTTGTGACTGTCCATAACCCTATTCGCTAAACCTCAGAGGAGTTCCCAATGTATCGAATGCTGTTTCCCGCCCTTATTCTGGCTGGCCCTGCCATGGCCCATTCGGATACCCATGTTCACTCCCATGGCAGTGATTATGCTCTGCTCGCAGCTGGGCTGGCATTGATCGCGGTCATCGCTGTCACAGTGATTATGAAACTGCCAAAATGATCCCCGGTGAGATCATACCCGCCGAGGGTTCACTGACGCTCAATGCCGGACGCAGCAGTCTTCTTGTTGTTGTCGCCAATACCGGTGATCGACCCGTTCAGGTCGGCAGCCATTACCATTTCGCCGAAGCGAACTCCGCCTTGGATTTCGCTCGCTATGCAGCTTTAGGGATGCGATTAGACATCCCAGCAGGTACTGCCGTGCGATTTGAGCCGGGTCAGACTCGCGAGGTTATGCTGGTGCCCTACGACGGGCGCCGCCACATCTACGGTTTCAATATGCATATCATGGGGGCTCTGAAAAATGCCGGGCAAAATCAGTCGGAGTGACTACGCCTCTATGTTTGGCCCCACGGTCGGCGACAAAGTACGATTGGCGGATACCGATCTGATTATTGAGGTCGAGAAAGACCTGATCGTTGAGCGTGCAACAGCCGCGCGTTTCAGCGAAACCGGGCACCGCGAAGACGTCTATGGCGAGGAGGTCAAGTTCGGTGGCGGCAAAGTCATTCGTGATGGAATGGGGCAATCTCAGTTCACGCGCGCCGAGGGCGCCGTGGATACGGTGATTACCAACGCGCTGATTGTCGATCATTCCGGTATCTACAAAGCGGATGTGGGGCTTAAGAACGGGCGGATCGCCAAGATCGGCAAGGCGGGAAACCCCGATACGCAGCCTGGCGTAGACATTATCATCGGTCCGGGGACCGAGGCAATCGGAGGCGAGGGCCGCATCCTGACGGCGGGCGGGTTCGACAGCCATATTCACTTTATCTGCCCACAACAAATCGAAGATGCGCTGCATTCCGGCCTGACCACTATGCTGGGCGGCGGCACCGGTCCGGCGCATGGGACGCTGGCGACCACCTGCACCCCCGGCCCCTGGCATATCGGGCGGATGTTGCAGGCGGCAGATGCCTTTCCCATGAATCTGGCCTTTGCAGGCAAGGGCAACGCCTCATTGCCCGCAGCGCTTGAGGAACAGGTCCGTGCTGGGGCCTGCGCCCTGAAACTGCATGAAGATTGGGGCACGACCCCTGCCGCTATCGACTGCTGCCTATCGGTGGCTGATGCGATGGATGTGCAAGTGATGATCCACACCGACACGCTTAACGAATCTGGATTTGTCGAAAACACCGTGGCCGCCATAAAAGGCCGCACGATCCACGCCTTCCACACCGAAGGCGCTGGCGGAGGCCATGCCCCGGACATCATCAAGATCTGCGGCGAGAACCACGTTCTGCCGTCTTCGACGAACCCGACGCGGCCCTTCACCGTGAACACAGTCGAGGAACATCTGGACATGCTGATGGTCTGTCACCACCTCGACAAATCTATTCCCGAGGACGTAGCCTTTGCAGAAAGCCGCATTCGGCGTGAGACAATCGCAGCCGAGGATATCCTGCACGACATGGGTGCTTTCTCGATCATCGCGTCTGACAGTCAGGCCATGGGTCGAGTTGGAGAAGTCTTGATCCGCACGTGGCAAACCGCAGACAAGATGAAGAAACAGCGCGGGCGCCTGCCCGAGGAAACCGGTGAGAACGACAACTTTCGCGTCCGCCGCTATATTGCGAAATACACCATCAACCCGGCCATTGCACATGGCCTGAGCCACGAGATTGGTAGTATCGAGGAAGGCAAACGCGCTGACCTCGTCCTGTGGAACCCGGCCTTTTTCGGCGTTAAGCCCGAGATGGTTCTGCTGGGCGGCACGATAGCCTGTGCGCAGATGGGCGATCCCAACGCGTCGATCCCTACACCGCAGCCGGTTTATAGTCGCCCAATGTTTGGCGCTTACGGACGGTCGGTGGAAAACTCGGCGATCACATTTGTCTCGCAGGCGGCCCATGTGGATGGGATCGGTGATACACTGGGATTGGCAAAGCAAACCGTCGCCGTCCAAAACACACGAGAAATTGGCAAGCGGAATCTTCTGCTGAACAACGCGACACCGCATGTCGATGTTGACCCGGAAACCTATGAGGTGCGCGCGGATGGCGAATTGCTTACCTGTCAGCCTGCCGAAGTTCTACCGATGGCACAGCGATACTTTATGTTCTGATTAAAATTTACGCTGCATTGCAGCAAACGCATCCCGGGCATGACCAATCGCCTACTACTAAGCGAGTGAAAGATGACAGATATTAGAACGGAAGGGAGGACCAACGTCTCGCAATTTTACGAGGGTCCCAATGGCACACACAGAAAATCAACAGCATTCCGGTTTTTCCGTATTCGGTCTGTTCTCGGCAATTGGTTCGTCGATCTATTCGGCTCTTGCTCGATTGGCAGAAGCACGATCGCGCACCGATCAAATCCAGTTCCTGCAATCGCTGAGCGACGAAGAACTGCGCAAACGCGGCCTGTCACGCGACCGGATCGTACAACACGTTTTCGCGGGTTCTATCTGGTAATAGCTACCCGTTCCACAGAGGGGGCGCTGGCATGACCATCCTCCTTTGTACAGCACGGCGGTATTCTGATCATCTACACGGCGAGCCTGCAGATGCCCTGTCGCTGACCTATGAAGACCGTTTTTTGCGGCGCAAGGTTCTGACCTGCGAAAGTGGTGAACAGATTCTCATCGACCTGGCACAAACGACTTCGTTGAACCACGGCGGCGCGTTGGTTCTGGACGATGGTCGCGAAGTGGAAATACAGGCTGCGCCCGAAGCATTGCTGGAGGTAAAAGCCCCGGATCTGACGCGCATCGCGTGGCATATCGGCAATCGCCACACGCCTTGCCAGATCGAAAAGGCTCGCCTGTTGATCCAGGTCGATCACGTAATCCGAGATATGCTTCTCAAAATCGGGGCTACCGTGCGAGAAGTGCACGAGCCGTTCACCCCTGAAGGCGGCGCCTATGGCCACGGCAGGACCCATGGCCACACCCACTGACGCCGACATCCTGACGCTGACACAATGGTTGTCCCCTGCCTATCCTGTGGGGGGGTTTGCCTACTCTCACGGACTTGAATCCGCGATTGACCGGGGAACCGTCGCGAATTCTCAGGATACCGAAGCCTGGATTTCAGATGTGCTAGAATATGGCTCTGGTTGGAATGATGCTCTGTTCGTTGTGGCGGCCTTCAATGCGCTGGACAAAGATGAACTGATCAACGTCGATGTCACGGCGCGGGCCTTTTGCGCGACATCCGAAAGGCTCATGGAAACCGAGTTGCTGGGACAGGCCTTCGGAAATGTCACCAAAGGTGTCTGGGAATTGGACCTTGGGCACTTCACCTACCCCGTCTCGATTGGACGGGCTGCAAGACTACAAAACCTTCCCTTGCTGCTGACGACCAAGATGTTTCTGCAAGCATTCGCAAGCAACCTTGTCGCCTGTGCCACGCGCCTTGTGCCACTTGGACAGACCGATGCTCAGAGGTTGATCCGTCAACTGACACCGCTGTGTGCCCAGATTGCTGAAAACGCAAAAAAGGCGAGTCTGGACGAGTTAAGCTCTACTGCGTTCTTGGGGGACATTGCGGCCATGAAACACGAAACACAATATTCGAGGATTTTCCGCACATGACCAGTATAAACGGCCCTCTTCGCGTAGGTATTGGAGGCCCGGTAGGAGCCGGAAAAACTACTTTAACCGCCGCCTTATCTGAAGCGCTGCGCGATGTCTGTTCGGTGGGTGTTATTACCAACGACATATATACGCAGGAAGATGCCGAAGCGCTGATGCGCATGCAGGTCCTGCCGCGGGACAGGATCATCGGCGTCGAAACTGGCGGTTGCCCGCATACAGCAATTCGCGAAGACGCCTCGATCAATTTGGCCGCCGTCGCCGAGATGCAGACACGTCATCCGGATCTCGACATTGTTTTGATTGAAAGCGGAGGCGACAATCTATCAGCCACATTCAGCCCGGAACTGGCGGATCTGACCATCTACGTGATCGATGTCGCCGCAGGCGAGGAAATCCCCAGGAAAGGCGGACCGGCGATTACGAAATCGGACATCCTTGTAATCAACAAGACCGACCTTGCGCCGCATGTTGGCGCTTCGCTGGAGGTTATGGAACGTGATGCGCAAAGAATGCGTAAAGGACGGCCCTTCTTGTTCTCGTCACTTCGTCACAGAAGCGGGGTCGACACAATTGTGGATCTGCTTGTGAAAGGGGGAGGTTTAGAGGTTTCGAAAGCGAGTTAGCTCCCGAGACGAAGAGGCCAAGTTATCGATGCTCAAAGCTGATTGGACAAACCGAAAGCACGATCATCATTTTGGCATTTGTCTGGATGTAATATTTTGTTTTTGTCTGCAGGCTAACTGCAAACGAAATTCACCACGGCATTTTTGACAAAATTTGTTAAGAAAAACCTTTTCCTTGACCCGCTTGTTGCGTATCCCAGCTATCAGTAACCAGCGTATCGAATGGCAAGTTTTCGCAACCATCGGGTGACTTGCCGCGCTGTAACAAACCGCGAACGTCGTTGAAGCGGTGTTATGTGAAGCGATCTCTGGTTGAGTGATGGCCGTTCAGTGGAACAAGTTCTAAAGGCTGCCTCGCGGGACAAAGCACCAATTCGCTGCGCTAGCGCCAAGGTCGGCAATCAAGGGCGCGCCTAGTGTTTTGGGCGCGCTCAGTTCTTCGACCTAATCCTGCCGGACTATGGCACTGTAGTCGCCGCGCAATTGAAGTGTCACCGCACCGACCATGTGGCGAAGGTTGTCATCCTTAGTCATGCGGTGGGTTGCGGCTCGCTTGAATTTCCTGAACGCGCTCGGGCCAAGTGGACCTTATGTAGGCGAGAATGTCCCAAATATCGTTATTGGTGAGGGTATCACCAAATCCAGGCATGCCACTTGCAAAGCCGTCGACGCCACGCGCGGCTAACGCCTCCTCGCCACCCAGTAGTGTGTATTCGAACAAAAGCTGGTTGTCGTGGTGCCAGGTATGCCCGGTCTCGTCATGGGGTGGTGCAGGCAGAATGCCGTTGTCGTCAGGCGTCTGCCAATCCGGCTGCCCTTCGAGATTGACGCCATGACAGGACGCGCAGTGTTCGGCGTAGAGGGTCTGTCCATTGGTCAAATCCCGGTCGTCCATTTCATGACCGGCACTTGCACTCGTGGCGAAGCTGAAAAATGTGACGATCAAAAAGTCGAGCCTGGCCATGCAATACCTCAGTTCGGTAGGGTCAAAACACTGGTGAGCGTCGCGGTTGCTGCAAGGATCACAAGAATGATTACTGCTTCGATTTCAATGGAGCGTACCAAGTGGCGGGCAGCTTTTTTGTCCCCGGATTGCATGGCCGGGACGAAGCGGAGTTTGTTTGCAGCGGCCAACATCAGGACCGCGCCTACGAGCGCGAGTTTGATTAGCAGGGTTTGCCCGTAGCTTGTTGTCATTAACGCCCACATATCGCCAAGCAACATCCAAGCCATCAGCAGTCCCGCCAAAATCAATACAGGAACAATAATCGAAGCCGCCTGCCCAAACCGATGCCCCAACATGGCCGCGTTGTTCAGATATTCTGGCCGTTGGGACAGGGCGCGCAACGGCCCAAGGATACCGATCCAAAACGCAACTCCCAGAAGGTGCAGGAGCAATAGCAATCGGACGCCGGTTTTCTCCAATGCGGGGACATGCCCGACCTGAGCAAATGACCAAAGCGCGAACAATCCGCCTGCAAATGCGACCCATTGGCCGACTAGGGGTATAAATATCCCGAAGATTATCAGAACCGCCCCGACAACCCGATAGATCAGAACGTCTCCAACCGGGGTTTGCCACAACAGACCGAGCATTTCTGGATCGGTCATACCATCGGCTCCACCCGTCAGGGCGGCACCACGCAACATGAACCCAAGGACAGAGCCCGCAAGCGCGAGCCCCGCCAACATAGCAATCTGAACACGCATCTTATCGCCAAGTGGTAACACTAGGTCGGCAAAGACAGCCCGAATGATCAAAAGACCCGTCGTGCCACCAATGCCGACATACAGCATCAGCTTGGACAGTATCGCGCCTATTCCCCAGATATCGGGCATGGTCAATCTACTATGAAGGTGAACTCGCCCTGCATGGCGTGCCCGTCTGCCCCCAAGCCACGCCATTCAATGCGATAGATGCCTTCGCCCATGCTCTGAACCGGGAGTTCAAACGCGCGGCCAAATTTTGTTTGATCTCCTAGGTCGAGCGTGACGGTATGAGCCTCCTGATGGATCATGTTGACTTTTGTCAGGCGAATATCATCCGCGAATTTGAAACTGATCTCAGAGGGCACTTCGGCAACAGTCGCGCCGTTTTCGGGTGTGGTGGTGTCCACGCTCGAATGGGCAAACGCGTTTGTGGCAAGCATGGAGATCAATACCGATGTGGTGAGCGTCTTCATTGGGGGTTCCTCAGTTTATTCCATTAGCGCGCTGGATTTCGCGGATGTAGTCGATGACCATAGCCACATCGCCACGGGTCAAGCCTTCAACCGGAGGCATGTCGCCAAACTGCCAGTGGTGGCTTCTGACGCCCATTGCGACCGCGCGTTGAAAGGACTCGTCTGCATGATGGCTGGGTTCATAAATTACATGGATCAGCGGCGGACCAGCGCCGTCAACGCCGACCGCGTTGCTGCCGTGGCATGCGGCGCAGGCGTTGTCGAATATACGCTGCCCGATGACGGCATTTCCTTCGATAAGCGGCATCTGAATTGCTACCATTGCATCGCCTTCGGTAGCTGCCGACTGCGCGGCTTCCTCAACTGGCGCGGGGCGTAGAGTGATGTAGGCAACGACAGCTGCCACGGCGCACGCGCTGATCAGGAGATATTTTTGGTTCATGTACTGGTCCTAACCTTATGTAACAGAGTGGTGCCGCAATAATTTGCAGCACACTGGAACGTGTTCACTGCCGCGAACAACGTTGGAATTCTGTTTCAAGTGTTAGGTGGCCGGTCCGGGTTGTCCGGTTCATTGAGCGTCGAAAGGCTTGTGGCCCGCAATGCTAATTCGACCGCTGCTTGGTTAGGTTTGGTTTCGAATGCCTGTGTCGTGAGTGCGAGAACGTTACACAGGAATGGATTGCATCCTTCATGCGCCGAGCTGTCCGGTTCATGCTGCCTGTCTTCGCTAGGAGCGACCAGCCTGTGGTCATCGTGTTGAGCCCCAACACTTGTGGCCACGTGATCAATACAATGCCCGCCAGCGCACTCACTAGCTAGCGCATGCGCGACGTTCCCAAGCCCCATTACAAGGATCAGAAAAACCGTAAGAAGTGTCGTGGTTATTGGCCGAAGGTGCTTCACGTGGCGAAGCTACCCCGGATTCTGACCGAACACAACGCGCGGGCCAAAGGGGCGCAATACCCAACTTCCGGCTACAGTGTACGCAATTGAGAAAGCATAGGGCATGAAACATTCCCGCTGTCGCAATTGGCTGTGAGTTCAGTCAACGCCACTTCCAAACGCTCAAGTTCCTTTATCTTTTCGCGCACATTGAAAACGTGGTGCTCAGCCAATTCCTTAACGGATTGGCAGTCTTCGCTATCGCCTTCGGATAATTCCAGGAGTGTCCTCGCATCGGCAAGCGGAAAGCCCAAGTCACGGCATTTCTTTAGAAACCGAAGCCGTCCAATGTCGTGCGTAGAGTACATCCGCCGGTTATTTGAAGCGCGTTCCGGTTTAGGCACGATCCCTTCGCGTTCGTAGTAGCGAATCGTTTCAATGCCGACACCGCTTTGACGGGATGCTTCCCCAATCGCAAACATGTGAGATGTTCCGTCTTGATCCTGTAGTCACTACAGAGGTTATACCAGTAATCGCCGCTTAGACAATTCCGCACAAAAAGGCGTCAGGAACAAAAATGCAGAAATACCTTAGCCTCAGTTACATAGGATCTCTGTCCGCGCTTGGCGTCGCGACCTGCTGCGTAATGCCCATGACAATGATGCTTCTAGGACTGGGCGGCAGCTGGTTAGCGATCTTTGGGAAGATAGCAGCAGCAAGCTTTTATGTTCTGGCGATTTCGACCACTCTTGTCGCGGTGTCTTGGCTGGTTTGTTATCAGCGCGGGTCATTGCCAAAGTTGAAGTGGTGGCTTTGGGGAACAACCGCGATGACCGGATTGGCTTGGGTTGTCGTGTTCTATGAGGCTCGAATCAACGATTTCCTGATTACGCAGATGTGAGACAATGATGGAACAAACTGTAGTGCTTGAAAGCACACTGACTTGCCCAAACTGTGGGCACAGTGAAACCGAAAAAATGCCTACGGATGCCTGCCAGTGGTTCTATGAATGCAAGTCATGCAGAACAGTCTTGAAGCCGTTGGAAGGCGACTGTTGCGTCTATTGCTCTTATGCCAACGTGCCCTGTCCACCAATTCAGTCGGGTAATGGCTGCTGCGGATAGTGTGAAGGATTCCGGTGTTGCTCACTTGGTGAACTTGCCACCGGAGGATTTCGACAATTTGCCCAACCGTTGCTCCGGTCTGTGATCTTGGGAAACAGCCCTCTGACTTCGTTTGGCGTGCTTCTCGCGACACGACGTCACGCGGCTTCGGCGGGTCCCACGGACACAACAGTGGTCATCGTTTCGGGCGCAGAAATTCAGCACCTCCCCGAATTATTAGAATTCGGCCGAAAGTTGAACTTTGCAAGGTCAGCTTACTGCGCATTGTCGCCATTCAAGCCCGGCGTACCACTGGTCACTTTGGGCTCTGAATAGTCGTTCTCTGTAGCAGGTTTAAGTGGGTGGCTTGGAACCCATTACCGCCTTTGGTCACCTTTTGATGTCTCGCCGGTGCAGCAAGTTACAAACCACACATAGCCCACACCTAAATGATTGCTTGCTTCGCCGGTGTAGTTATTGGAAAAAGTACATAGCCATAAGCATTGGCTCGCAAGTCCATCCTATAGTAGTCAATGCCTTCGCCAAGCGCATTCATAACTCTTGAATATGTTGGTGCCTCTACCCGTGGCCCGAAAATAACGCCTGTCAGCTTCATACCTGACACTTGGTAATATCCCGGCACCCCCAAAAATGATGCCATTCGGAATTCTTCCTCATAGACCCAGTCATAGCTTTTTGATGTGGCTGCAATTTTTATTTTTTCGTAGGCAAGGTTTTCTATCTTGGAGCGTTGTTCACTTTCTGTAAGTCCGCTCAAGCTCATCGCCACACGCGTTTGGACGAAAAAGTCAAATGACGAAAACTCAGGGGGCTCTTCTTTCCAGTACTGCACAGGAAAGAAGGGCGGCCCTTCAACACCAGCCGTTGGATTTGCAGTGAACTGCAAGCAAATTCCTTTGAAGGCGTCTGCATAGTGCCCCCACATCAGTGTATTCTGCCACCCTTTACTAAAGGATGCGACTACAGCTTGCTGTCTAACTGTCTCGTGAAACAGGGGGCTTTGGATATTACAGATATTGAAGTCCTGCTCTGAAATAGTCTCCGGCAAAAGCTCAAAATCCGGAAACTGTTTTGCCAGCAGATCGCGCTATTCACGGTGCCTAGACGTGAACTCATCGTAAGTACCTACCCGGTGACTAACGCATCCCTCAAATGGATCATTTTGAGTATCCAGGAAATTCAACCAAACCCTGTTATCCCGAAGTTGCTCAAGCTCTTCATCAAAGTGCTTGGAAGTTGTTCCGCGATACCTAAACAACTTTTCTGGAAACCAACCGTTCATCATTCTGTCCGATCTATACACGCTAGCGGCGATCCTTAACGATGCCTTGCCACAAAATTGATAAAAAATACTTGCGCTCGTACACAGGGCTGACAGTGGTGTCACAAAACGAGAAAAGCAACTTAGGAAACTCAATAAGCATCCAACTTTGCAACGACCGACATGTGCGCGTAGCTGCCATTTGAAGCGAACCATGCCGCAAAGGCAGCGAACGGCAGCTTTGTGGCCTTTACTTATTGCAGTTCGATAGAATGGCACAACTGCAAATGGCCGCAGGCTTTCTTCCTCACCGATTTCCATTTTTGAGCCGGCGGGATTTGGACAAGCCAAACGCCTTTCACCGACAGGGTGAGGGCGCGGCCGTCTTCCTCCCGCGTTCGCCCCGTTGCAGATTCCTAGTAACAGGCGGCTTCGCCGTCTGGTCTGCAAATCAGCCCTGATTTCCGAAAGGGAAGTCGGATCAAACCAAACTGTCTGCTAGAGTATGAAATGCGGGCGGCGTGTTGGTTGATGACGCAAAGGTCAAACTCTACTGATGTCCAACGTTGGGGGTGCCTTCCGATGTCGAACATTCATCCCGACTCTGATCCAACTGTGACGGTTGGGTCAGGTTCGTGTGACGTTCAACAGATGTGGAACGTCACTGATACTTGACTCAATCGAAATCCAAAACCTCAACAAATCGGCCGATCACGTCATCCATTTCTGACGTAAACGTCAAGCAATTCTGACCCGGAGCGAGCAGAACCCCCTCATCGGCACTGCAAACGATAGTCGCCGAACCAGCTTGCCAAACAGCCCATTCACGAGCGTTAAACACAAACGCTTTAGTAAGGCGCCTTGGACAGCGTCATCAAAAACGCAATTAAGTCTGCAATCTCTTGCTCAGACAAATTCAATTGCGAGAGAATGGCTTCACCGTCGGCGTGCAGCCTTTCCGTATCAATCTTACTGTAATGCCGGATCACTGCGTTCAGATCACTTAGGCTGCCGTCATGCATGTACGGTGCGGTTTCAGCCGCTCCGCGCAGGCTGGGCGTGCGGAAGGTTCCAAAATCAGCGTGGCTTCGACGTACATTTCGAACCGCCCAAGCACCTTGCTTATCCGGATCGTCATTCCAGTCGCCGTCCAGAGTATAGGGGCTTGAGAGTAAAAAGTTCAGTCCACCGAACCGCCCTTCGTCGACCTCGGTTTCATTCAGAAAGTATGGTACGCCAGCGTCATGGAACTCGTTGTTGGAAAATCTCGGACCATTGTGGCACAACACACAGTTTCCACGCCCTATGAACAGCTGAAGACCTCGCTGTGCAGCTTCGGGGTAGCTCGCAGCCGCTGCTAAATCTTGGTTCTCCAATGCATCACGGAATTCATCAAACTGTGTCCAGTCCGTAGCTAAAGTTTCCAAGTAGGCGGATAGAGTTTTGGCAATGTTCACCAGCACAAGCTCTGAATCTTGAACCTGTATGTCGCCAAATATGGCTTCAAATTCATCAATGTAGGTACTTTCTGAGATAGCGGTTTTTAGGCTATCGGCACTGTGGGCCATCTCTTGTTCTTCGATGATCGGATGCAGGCTGGCTGTCCAAAGGCTATCGCTTTTGCCACCCCACCCATACCAGCGGAGTCCGGCCAGGTTCCGCAGTGATGGAGTGTTTCGATCTAACAGTACACGGCCGAGCGCCCGCGCCTCTGGCGTTGTAAATGCCTGTTCAGGATCATGACAACTTGCGCAAGAAAGTGCACCGTCGACGGACAACACCGGATCGTTGAATAAGGCCTCTCCAAGCGCGATCGCTCTGGCATTGTTCGAAACCCTGTTGCTTGGGTCAGACTGGAAGGATGGTGGCCACGGTCCAAAGGAAAGCGTTTGTTCAATTTCGCCTGCAGATAACAAGACCTCTGCACGCACTGCACCTGTCAAGGCAATAAGCGCAGCTGTAACCCACAGCTTCATTTCAGCGTAACTTCTGACGAGTAGAAAATTGATTGGCCATTGATGTCGACATCGACCTGCAGTTCCCACAAACCCGGCATGTGAAACAGCATATCATCAACGCGGAACGCTCCGCCGCCCAAGGCGGTAACTTTGGGGGTATAGTTCATATCGTGTCGATGAGCGGGCATGATTGCATTCACACGCATTTGGCCCACGGCAGTTTCACTACAAATAGAAACCAGTACGGAAAACGGTTGAGCCAACGGAATTTCATCGACGGACAGATACACCTCGGGCGCGTTTTGAGCGTCCGAATTCATGCGTTGCCCCGTCGCCTCACAAGCAGCGGCCGCGCTGGACCAAATCATGAACCAGACGGCGCAGCGGATCATTCTGATGCCAGCAAACGTTCTGCGTTCGCATAGGCGATGTTGTCCGCAATCTGGTCCGGCAGCAAATCCAACCATTCACGCGAAAGATCTGCGTGGGGGCCGACATAGTACCAACGTTCCGGCGCAAATGTATCCGTACCGACCATAAACCGATCGGGATGGGCTTCGAACGCAGCCTTCCAATTCGGGTCGATACGGCCTCGTGAGGCCATGTCCGAACGAAATGCCAAATCGGCCCAAAGCCTGGGATAGGTATCCAGCGCGTCAACAACACTCGCCGGGTCGTCAAAGCCAGAATGGGCCCACAGTACCCGAGCTTCAGGCCAGGTTTCGAAGATCAGGTCAACTGCCTCTCGATCGCCGTGGTGGTGTAGAATGAGGTTCCGCTCTTTCGCCAGTGCAATCATGCGCTGGATAACCGGCGTCTTAATGTCGTCTCCGTAAGCGTGAAACTCGCCGATGGCTTCGTATTCGTTTTTGGCCAGATTTGCTTCCAAATAGTCGATTACAGTTTCATCGTGCATCCAGGTGTTGATTTCACCGCGGCGACGGTAAGGGCGCAGTGCAGGAACAACGATATCTGGTGCTGCGGCCAACAATAGTTGAGTGCCATTGTCATCCGAGCTGGAGACCAGGGCTTTACGAACGCCCGCGTCCCGAAGGATTTTGGCCACCTGTTCGGGAGGAACCAGTTTGACGGCATCGTGGCTGTAATGAATATGCGCGTCAAAGATCGGGCGCTCTTCTGCGATGGCGGTACTGCAAAACAGCGCGGCACCTAAAATGAAGATATGTTTCAGCACCTCAAGCCTCCTCAATATCGTTCAGGATCTGGCAAGCTTCACATCGAATTTCACGTGCAAGAAAGGTTCAGTGATCTTACCAGAAAGCTCCATGCCATCCGGAAATTCCGAAACTGGCCTTTCGACATAGGTCATCACCAGATCATCCCGAACACCAAAGACCGTATCTTGATCCAAATAAGGATCGTCGTCGGGGAAAATCTCGGTCACCAGAGATCGGTACCCCGGAGCCTTGACGATATAGTGCAGGTGTGACGGTCGCCAGGGATGGCGGCCGCAGGCGCGAAGGATGTCCCCGACAGGCCCATCTGACGGTACCGTGTATTCAACTGGCTTGACGGTCGTGAATGCATACTTACCGTCTTCACCGGTAGTCATCAGGCCGTGAAAAGAATAGGTGTCCTGTTCTTCGTCCTGGCTTGCATACATTCCATTCGGTGCGGTTTGCCAGATATCCAGCTCTGCACCGGAAATCGGATTACCATCGGTATCCCGGATCACGCCTTCAGCAAGCAGCACAGGTCCACCGTAGTGGCGCTTCATATCCCCGCCGAATGGCAGAGGCGGCGCGCCAGAGACATGAAAAGGGCCAAGTACTGATGAACTTGTTGCTTCCGGACTGGAATGTAGCATGTCCACCAATGAGGACAGGCCCAACACGTCCGAGGCCAACACGAACTCATGCCTGTCCTCGGATTCCACGGCGGCGCATCCCTCCAGAAACGCAATCCCGGCGCGCCATTCGTCATGTGTCAGGTTGGTTTCCCGCGCGAAATCGTGGAGGTGTTTGACCAGAGACCCGATGATTTCTCGCATCCGCGGATCGGTGTCCTTGGATAGGTATCCCATGAACACGTCGGTGATATTGTCTTTGGTGACAGAGCGCATCTGGGCCTCCTTAAATCAGGGCAAGGCTGAGGATCGGGAACTCGATCAGAATAAACAGAACGATCAGCATCACGAACGCAAAGGGAAGCGCGCCCATGAACACGTCTTTGAGTGATATCCGGTCATCATTGATCGTCGATTTGATGACGAAGCAAGATATGCCCAAAGGCGGGGTCAATAGTCCGATTTCGGCTCCGACTACGGTGACGATCCCGAACCAGATCAACGACATGTCCAGCGCTTCGGCCATGGGCAGGAACAGCGGGACGACGATCAGAATGATGGACGCCGTATCGAGCAAAGTTCCCAGAAAAAGCATCAAGAGGACGTAGAGCAGCATGATCGACCAAAAGGACGCTGAATTCCCCGCAAGTAAGTCCTGCAACTGATTGGGCAGCCCGGCCAGTCCCAGCATGCGGCTGTAAATCGAAGCTGCTGTAATCAGGAACAAGATCGCCGCTGTAATATGACCGGTTTCCAGCAACGCGTCCCAGAACGCTCTTGGTGTCATAGACTTGCGTACGACTGCAATCACAAGCGCAACCAGTGCCCCGGCGGCACCCGCCTCGACAGCGGTTAGCCATCCTGTGTAAATGCCACCGAGCACTACCGTGATAATGAACAATGTGGGAAGGGTCTTGGATGCGATCTCGCGCCCGGACATCCATTCGGTGTCTTCGACGACCCGGCCGCCCACAAATGCAGGGGTGAAACGGCCCATAAACCAGATCGCACCCACATAAGCTATCGCCAGCATGATACCGGGTATTACTCCCGCCAGAAACATGTCCCCTACGGACTGTTCGGCGACAAAGGAATAGATGATTAGCATCGCCGAGGGCGGAATAATCATCCCCAAAACCGACGACCCGGCCACTACCCCAACCGCAAAACGTGGATTATATGCCTGCGCCATCATCTGCGGGACCGAGACCTTGGTGAACACGGATGCAGACGCAATGGACGACCCGGTAACGGCCGCAAACACGGCATTTGCTCCGACGGTCGCCATTCCGATACCGCCTTTGACCTTGCGAAACCGCATGGTCATGACTTCGTAAATGTCCCTGCCTAGTCCCGCTTTTGAGACGATTAGCCCCATAAAGGTAAACAGTGGGATAGTCGCGAAACTGTATTCCATCGCGCTGTCGCCTACCGCAACCTTCAGCAGGTTGAGCGCAAGCGTGAAGTTGTCTCGCATCAGCCAGATCGACACGAAGGAGACTACGCCCAAAGCAATCGGAATGTAGACGCCTGCGTAGATCAAAAAGACGATGGCAACGACCGAGATCAGGCCAATCTCAATCGGCGTCATTCTGCGGCCTCGTCATGTTCAGGGGTGCGAATAAGTTGCGGACGGTCCTGCGCCGTGACGACCTTGAGCAGGAAGATCACGCAGGCAAGCGCAGTACCGCACGCGATGACCAGTTTGACCGGCCACCATGGCAATGTGAAAAGACCGGGTACTCCGAAGTAGTCCTGTGTCTCCCACATATGAAGAAATTCTGGGAAGGTTACATACGCAATCAAGGCCATAAAGATTGCCGATATGGCGTTGATGATGCGCCTCAGGCTGGCTGTCAGACCCGGGCGGCGATGGTGCAGCAGATTCAGGAACCCGTCCGAGCGTGTTAACCGATCTACTCTGACCACGTCCGCCAACTGCAGAAAGACGATCATCACGACCGAAAACTGCACCATCTCATAAGTGCCACGCAATGGGGCTGAAAACAGGCCACGTGCAATAACGTCGACATTCAGAACAACCACCAACGCCAGGACGACGAGCGTACCCAAAGCGTTGGCGGCGATTGCTAGAAAATTGGCGACCCGCGACAGGCCAGCAACTGCGGTCTTCAGCATGAAAGGCCCCTTTCGTGGATCGCCGGACAGTTATTCGGCCGTCCAGTCACGCACTCCGGTGAAACCGGCGTCTTGAAGCTTGCCAAGGTAGGCGGCCAGCATTTCAGTTCCTTGTTCGCCGTTGTCATTCAGCGTCGCGGCCCATTCCTGCGCGACATTCGGCATGGCATTTGCCCATGCGGCGCGGTCTTCGTCCGAAACCTCAACGATCGTTCCACCGGCCTCAACGTAAGCATCCCGCGAAGCAGCAGCCCTGTCCATCGCGATACCGGCGACATGGTCACGGTAATCGATGGCAACCGCCGTCAACACCTCTTTGACTTCGTCCGGCAGGCTTGCCCAATAGTCTGCATTAACCGTGATGGTTTTTGAGTTCACAGCACCCAGATCGGCCTTGAGCATATACGGGGCAACTTCAGCGATCTTAAAAGTCTTCGCCGCTTCGGGCCACAGCATT
Organism: Ruegeria sp. YTSC004; assembly: GCF_059609805.1. Taxonomy (NCBI): domain Bacteria; kingdom Pseudomonadati; phylum Pseudomonadota; class Alphaproteobacteria; order Rhodobacterales; family Roseobacteraceae; genus Ruegeria; species Ruegeria sp. YTSC004. Next base: position 11,094 of record NZ_JBXWMJ010000013.1, on the reverse strand, counting down.
CCACAATCAACCAGACCCGTCTGAAGCATGTTGTAGAAATCGGTCAGCCCACCGCGCACACCTGCCGCATCCTTGATGCCTTCGAGATACCGCAAGTTGAGGCCAGCACCTGCAATCTTGCGACCCTCTAGATCTGATACCGAGGCAACCGGTTCCGTGCAGAAAATCTGATACGTATCCAGAACAACACCCGTGGCCAGATACACCTGGTTCTGTGCGGCAAACTCGTTCTGCATCGCCGGGTATTCGCGTGCGATTTCATCTACGGCCTTGGCGACCGCACGGGAATCCGATGCCACAAAGGGTGTCGATCCCGAAATACCCTGGCTGGGCAGCTTCGAAGAATGGAAGATGGTTGTGACGATGCCTATGTCACCAAGGCCCAGCTGGATTCCCTCCAGAACGCCTTTCGGCTTTACGATTGAACCGCCATAGTTCTCCTGCCAGTTCATCTTGTAGTTGCCGGCGTCGGCCAGTCGCTTGTCCACCTCCGGAATGAAGAAGTTGGTGAACTCCTTCACCCATAATGCCCGGTCTGGGTAGCCATCGATGACAACGGCAGAAATAGTTTCCTCTGCTGCGGCGGGCAGCGCCATGACGCTTGCCAGAGCAGCTCCGATAAGGCTGCGTTTGGTCCAGATTTTCATTTCTCTCCTCCCAGAAAGTCGGGCCTTTTGTCTTTATTGGTTTGTTTTGACCCAGTTGACGGTCAGGTCCGTGCCTGCCGCTTCAAATAGTTTTGCGATGGCGCAATACTTGGCTGTCTCTTCGCCCACCCGTGTCAGCTCCTCCTGACTGGCCGGCGTGTCACACTTCACGGTGAGCTCGATTTCCGGAAACGGAACATCGATCTCCTCCTCCATCAGGACACCGCGCCGATCCAGCCTGCATTTCGCGTCGATTGTCACCGCGCCAAGATCAATTCCCAACCGGTGTGCATTCTTGTGCCCGATGACGTTCGTACAGGCGATCAAGGCTGCCATTGCGGTTTCGGTCGGAGACGGGCCAAGATTTGTTCCGCCGCGTTCGACGGGTTCGTCGACAACCACATCAAGGTCGCGAATTGGGATCTCGGTACGCGCATGTGTCGGGCATTGAGCTGTCGTTCGGTAAGTCACGACAGGTTTTACTTTCATGGCCACGGTGTTACCTCCTCATGCATACGAGCAAACCTTTTCGAATGGAAAACGTGGAAGCTTCTGGAACAAACCGGTTTCATCCGCGTAGCCAAGATTGCAAAGAAAATTGGACTTGAGAGTTGTGCCCGCGAAGAACTCCTCGTCGACGATCTTGTTCGAAAAACCTGACATGGCGCCGACATCCAACCCGACAGCCCGGGCCGCAATCATGAAGTACGCGCCCTGAAGCGTGCCGTTTCGGTAGGCCGTGTCCGCTACGTATTCGGGTTTGTTTTCAAACAAGGGCCGCCGATCTTCGTGCGGGAAAAGAAACGGCAGTTCCTTCCAGAAGTCCAAGTCGTAGGCAATGATCGCCGTGACCGGTGCATCCATCATCTTTGGCACGTTTTTAGGCTTTAGCGACTTGGCAAGCCGCTCTTTTCCCTCTGCGCTTTTCACGAAAATAAAGCGCGCGGGCAACGTGTTCATGCTGGTCGCACCATTGATCGTGATGTCGTAGATCTCTTCAAGTAGGTCGTCGGAAACAGGCTTGTCGGTCCACGCGTAGTGCGATCTGGATTCGCGCAGGATCAAGGCAATCGCGTCATCCGACAAACGTGGAATGCGATCGCGCAGATCGCGATGATCCTGCTGCGCCTTGGCGCGAAGTGCCTCCAGCTCTGCCCCGGTTGGGGCGCTCATGTTGCGGCCACCTTTGACTCGGTGTCCTTTTCGTCGATGATCGGGCTGGCGCAGATTCCGATGCCTTCAATTTCGACTTCGACGGTTTCACCCGGCTTCAGCCAACGGGGATTGGGCTTTTTGGCGTGACCGACACCCGGTGGTGTGCCCAACGCAATCAGGTCTCCGGGTTCCAGAGTGGTGTATTCCGAAATTGTCGCAATGACCTGACGAACACCCCAGATCATATTGGCCGTGTTCGAGCTTTGCAGGATTTCATCACCCACACGGCTCTCGATCTTCAGACCTGATGCCCCTTCGGGCAACTCATCCGGCGTCACGGTGAAAGGACCGATCGCGCCCGTGTCATCAAAGTTTTTGCCGGGCGTCCACTGAACGGTTTTGCGCTGATAGTCCCGCAGCGAGCCATCGTTGAATACAGTGTAGCCAAAGACATAATCCAGTGCGTCCTGCTCCGAGATATGGCGTCCGCGCTTTCCAACGATCAGCATAAGTTCGGCTTCGTAGTCGAGCTTCTCGGAACAGGCAGGCCGCACCATGGGTTGCCCCGCCGCCATGATCGAGTTCTTCCCGCGCATGAACAGCGTCGGATACTCCGGAATATCATACCCGCCTTCCTTGATGTGGTCCGTGTAGTTCAACCCCATGCAAATGATCGTTCCTGGAGCGGTAACGGGCAATGCCGGAGTGATGGAAGACACGGGCACACTGTCTGCCGAGTCAATTTTGCTGGCAAGTGAGTCGGCCAGTTCAGGCTTGGCTATCAAACCCATCAAATCCGAACCGACGGCAGGGTCCAAAGCCGTTAGATTCACTGCGTTTTCGCCATCTACAGCAAAAACCGCTGTGCCTTCCGAAGTCTCTCCCACCAGGTATTTCATTTTCACCATCCATGTCAGTTCGCTTGATTTTTGCCGACTATTTTGCAATATGTCAAATAATATCGATATTTTTGGAGGCGGCAAATGGTTGCTTGGGCAGACTACAAATCAGAAGCAAAAAGCCGCGGTGCGCTTGCTTTGGAGCTTTACGTCGCGCTGAGCACGCCAGCCAAAGCGCCCGAAAATGTAAAGGCGTCACTGCCAGATCACTTGGCGTATCAGGCGCAGTTGGAACGTTCGGGGCAACTGGCTTTTGCAGGCCCCATGTCGGATGAAACCGGCGAGCATATGCAAGGAATGGGCCTGATCATCTATCGCGCTGACAGTCTTGAAGCCGCGCGGAAGCTGGCGGAAGACGATCCTATGCACAAAAGCGGGGCGCGTAGCTTTGTACTTCGGCGCTGGTTGATCAACGAAGGCTCGCTGAACCTTTCAGTTGGTCTATCGACTGGAACGAGTGCCTTCAGTTAAGTGCACTCACGAGTATTTGCAGCGAAATAGGAACAGTCGGATATGGACGCCATGCTTGACACTGAGGGCAAAGAGACATCAGCCACTCATGGAGCGTATCGAAGGCTGCGCGAAATGATCCTGACAGGAGATTTACCTCCGGGTCAAAAACTCAAGATCGAACAGCTTCGCGGACTTTTGGACACTGGCGCCAGTCCGGTTCGTGAAGCGCTTAGCCTTTTGACTTCGGACATGTTGGTCGAGCGGATTGATCAGCGCGGATTTCGGGCAGCGCCAGTCAGCAAGTGTAACTTTGAGGAAATACTTCTGTTGCGCTGCAACCTTGAGGAAACCGCGTTGCGCGCTTCCATCACCAATGCGGATGCGGCCTGGGAAGATCGGCTTGTCTTGCGTCACCATCATATGAAAAAGGCCAGCCAGAACGGGGCACGAGACTTTGAGGACGCTCACAAGGCGTTTCATATGGCCTTGTTGGACAATTCGAAACTGCCGTTGCTGCTGCGGTATTGCTCGCAGCTTTACGACCTGAACATTCGCTACCGCTATCTGGCGGCCGGCGGGTCGAGCTACAAAAAGCGAGACATCGCCGCCGAACATCAGCAAATCCTGGACGCCGCATTAAATCACGACGCAGACAGCGCAACTCGGCACTTGATCGATCACTACCGCCGCACAGGTGAGTACCTTAGCAGCCAGATGGAGCCCTGAAATGCAGCGGAATTGGTTTCTGGGTGATCTACTAAACCAATTGCTGGACCGTCCCGACAAAAGGCGTGGCAAGGATGACAAACGGTCCATTGCCGAACTATGTGAGGCGCTTCTGTCCGCAGAGGGTGAAGTATCGGGTTTCACACTGGCGTCTACGATTCTTGAGCGCTACCACACTCTGGATGACCCCGAGAAGCTAGACTTTTTTGCCTATTTGAATGACCACCTAGAGCTAGACGCCGATCAGCTTTCTGAAGCAGCCCGCCTCTATGCCAGTGATCGAAGTGTCAATCTTTATGAAAGACTTAGTGAAGTTTCAGAACCACGGCGACAAGAGTTGTTGCGACGGCTGAACCAGCCGTCTGGTGCGACGCAGGAACTTGTGGCCATGCGCGTTGATCTACTGCGCTTTCTCAAATCCAAACCGGAACTCAAGCGAACGGATATCGATTTCGTCCATTTATTGCGCAGTTGGTTCAACCGGGGCTTTCTGGTTCTCAAACAAATCAGCTGGGACACCCCTGCCCGCGTTCTGGATAAGATCGTCGCCTATGAAGCGGTGCACCAGATCAACGATCTGGACGATTTGCGGCGAAGACTCTACCCGCCAGACCGTCGTTGTTTTGCGTTCTTCCATCCTTCGATGCCAGATGAGCCACTGATATTTGTCGAGGTCGCTCTGACCGTTGAAATCCCGGATGCAATAGATACGCTTCTATCCGAAGCACGAGAACCGATCGAAGCCGAGAAGGCAAAGGTCGCGGCGTTCTATTCAATTTCAAACTGCCAAATGGGTTTAGCGGGCATCAGCTTTGGGAATCTATTGATAAAGCAGGTTGTGACCGAGCTTTCGCGAGAGCTTCGCGGGCTTGATACCTTTGTGACATTGTCGCCGGTACCGGGGCTAAACCGGTGGCTGGCTGGTGAAACAGACCACCCAGAACACGGGCATGCCGCCGAGGCCGTGCTTGCAGAAACAGCAGCACCGCAGGACACGCGCGCGATGGCTGCCCGATACTTGATGTTCGCCAAGCGCGAAGATGGGATGCCACTGGACCCTGTGGCCCGCTTTCATCTGGGCAATGGCGCCGAGCTTCATGAAGTGCATGCCGAAGCCGATCCCTCGCCGAACGGACGCGCCCAGTCCGGAGGTGCGATGGTCAACTACCTTTACGATTTAAACAAAACAGAACGTTATCACGAAGAATTCGCGACACGTTCCACGATCCAAGCCTCGCGTTCAATTCGCGCGGTTTCAACTGCGACGCTTGCGGTAAAGCCTAGGGAAAATACAGCGTGACTAATACACTTTACGACAGTTTGTTTGCCCGCCACGAGGGCAACATGGCTCCATTCCTGCAACTCGATAGTGGCCAGGTAGTCTCTTATGACGCGTTTCTGCAGCGCACCGCCCAGATCGCGCATGTCTTGCAGAACAGCGGAGTTTCCCCCGGCGATCGCATCGTTGTGCAAGCGCCCAAGCTAGCCGACACGATTGCGCTCTATGCCGCTTCGGTTCAGGCAGGTGCTGTCTACCTGCCCCTTAACACTGCCTATACCATGGCAGAGTTGGACTATTTCATCTCTGACGCACAACCTGCGTTAATCGTTTGCGACAGCAACGACAAAGTTGAATTCGAACAATTGGCGACCCGGTCTGGTGCAAAACTGCTGACCTTGGGTGGCGAAAATCCAAGCCTGAGCCGCGAAGCGGACGCACAGCCTTGTGTATTCGAAACCGTGGATCGCGCGCCGGACGACCTCGCGGCGCTTCTTTACACATCAGGTACCACGGGCCGGTCCAAGGGCGCGATGCTCAGCCACCGAAACCTGCTTTCCAATGCCCAAGCCCTTGTGGATTTGTGGGGTATCACCGGCTCTGATCGCTTGATTCACGCGTTGCCCATCTTTCACACGCACGGGCTTTTCGTGGCGATGAACACATCACTACTCGCCGGTTCCAAAGTGCGGCTGATGGAAAAATTCGACACTGGTATGATCTTGGAGGAATTGCCCCACTCGACCCTTCTAATGGGAGTCCCCACTTTCTACACCAAATTGCTTGCGGATGACGGTTTCACCAAAGAAGTCACAGAGAGCATGCGTTTATTCATTTCTGGTTCGGCCCCATTGCTAGCCGAGACCCACCTAGCGTTCGAAACGCGCACCGGCCACCGCATCCTTGAGCGCTATGGAATGACCGAGACGAACATGAACACCTCGAACCCCTATGACGGTGAGCGTCGCGCAGGAACTGTCGGCTTGGCGCTTCCCGGCACCGAGGTGATCGTTACCAATCCTGAAACTGGAGAACCGCTGCCCCGGGGCGAGGTTGGATTGATCGAAGTACGAGGGCCCAATGTGTTCCAAGGCTATTGGCAAATGCCCGAGAAAACCGCCGAAGAGCTACGGGAAAACGGGTTCTTCATCACCGGTGATCTGGGTCAATGCAGCGAGGATGGTTATCTGTCGATTGTTGGTCGGTCAAAAGACCTGATCATAACTGGTGGTTACAACGTCTACCCCAAAGAAATTGAAGACGTCTTGAACGACATCGACGGCATCCTGGAATCGGCAGTTTTTGGCATTCCCGACAACGAATTTGGAGAAGCAATTATTGCTGCTTTGGTTGCAGAGCCCGGTGCACAGCTTCAGGTGGAACAGATCGAGTCGATCATCAGAAACAAGCTTTCGCGATTCAAACATCCTCGCCGCTACGAACTCGTCCAAGAGTTGCCACGAAACACAATGGGAAAGGTTCAAAAGAACGTACTGCGCGATCAGCGCACAGAAAAGGAAACCGCGTCGGCAGGGTCCTAGCAGACCTGCCTTAAGCCTCAAACAAACCATGACCTTTTGATCTGAAAATACCCTACGGCTTGAACCGCCACCTCATCAGGAGATTGACCATGACTCGCATGACGGCAAAAGACTTCGACCAGGAACTTTTGGACCTGTACGATTTTTACGCGCACGGCAAGATCACCAAGCGTCAGTTTCTGGATCGCGCAGGTAAGTTCGCGGTTGGCGGTTTATCTGCGGTCGCGTTGCTGAACATGCTCAGCCCGAACTATGCATTGGCCGAGCAGGTGTCATTCAACGATCCCGATATCCATGCAGACTACATCACCTATCCCTCGCCAAATGGGACCGGCGACGTACGGGGTTACCTTGTCCGACCTGCTGGTGTGGACGAGCCTCTGCCCGCGGTGCTGGTGATCCACGAAAACCGCGGCCTTAATCCTTACATCGAAGATGTGGCGCGCCGCTTGGCGAAAGCAGGCTTTATGGCTCTGGCTCCAGATGGTCTGACGTCGGTTGGCGGATACCCAGGCAACGATGCTGATGGGCGCGAGTTGCAAAAGACGGTCGATCGGGTCGCGCTGATGAATGATTTCTTCAATGGCTTTGAATACCTATTGAACCGAGAAGACTGCACCGGGAAGGTTGGCGCTGTGGGTTTCTGCTATGGCGGTGGTGTGGTCAGCGCAATTGCGGTGGCCTACCCGGAACTGGCGGCGGGCGTGCCGTTCTATGGCCGCCAGCCAGCGGCCGAAGATGTAGCCAAAATTCAGGCACCGCTGCTGATTCAGATGGGGGAGCTTGATGAGCGCATCAACGCAGGTTGGCCGGATTTTGAAGCCGCTCTGCAATCCAACGGCAAGGTTTATGAGGCCTACATCTACGAAAATGCCAACCACGGTTTTCATAACGACAGCACGCCTCGTTATGACGAGGAAATGGCAAACCTAGCCTGGGACCGCACCATTGATTGGTTCAACACTTATCTGAAGTAACTACAGCGCACGGCGAAGCGAGCATTGTGTTTTTGTCGCTTCGTCGCAACGCACAGTTTACCGGGGCCAAGTCATTTGAAGCCCCAGTATTCTATCTCTCATGATCAGAGAAGCTGAAAGGAACGCTTGGCTAAAGGCTTGGGTGCAAAAAGACATCATCGTTAACAGAAGCCTTCATTGGCGGGGTACAAGACCACTGGCTGTTTACTGAACAACACCGAAACACGAGCGTCCTGTGGGAGTTATGTGAAGCGTTCTCTGATTGAGTGGTCAGCTTGTCAGTATATAGCCAGCACAATCACCTAGCCCTGCCTGAATTCATCCTTTGACCATGCTTGCAAAGAACACCTGACATAAGCGCCTAGGCGGCAGTCGCAAATTAAATGAACCACTGTGACCGCTTTAAACAGATGGCAAACCCAATAAGATCAGAATTGCGAGCAATTCGGCCGTATTGCTAGTATCGCGGGGGAAACACCAGGTGTCTGGCTGGGCATGGGCATTGTGGAGATCTACGCCAAAATACTGATCGTAAGACGGCGGGTCGAGCAACCAGGGATCAGTATCCCGACACCCTGCCAGAACGTTGCCATTCTTGTCTGCACGTGGGCCGCTTGGGCGATAACACCCGGCCGAGAGCAAATCGACCGGCACGCCATTCAACAAAATGGCATCATAACTCCGTTGCGACAGCGCGGTTTGGTTGCGGGCCTTTTCCGGATTTCTGGGAATCCGAAATGTGCCTGACAATTCCCGCACATCGTTGGCGAAGTTGGCTGTAGGCCCATTGAAATCATGGTTAGGAATGCCATTGGTCTTGAGAGTTCAGTGCTGATCATCAGACGAGATTTCGATTTCGGAGTTAAAACGTTGCTGGCGGGTGACGTCTTCCACTGAAGCGGAATACACTCCCGCACAGTCGGCAGACCGGTTGCTGAGCAAAAGATCGGTGATGTCCTGAGCTGCGTTCTGCGCAGGAGCCTGAACGGCCGTAAATCCTGTCAGAAGCGCGCTGAAGGTCAAGATCTTCACTCGCATGGCTCAATCTCCTCAGTGTTTCGAAATTTTCAAACAAACAAATCGCTCGATATGAGTTGATGCCTGTCACCCTAGCCTCAGAATGCGACGCGGTCTCCTCCTTTCAAATCCAGAATTTCTCTCGCTTGGTCGGGAGTTGCGACCTGACTGCCCAAATCTTCTACAATACGTCGAATTTTGGCGACTTGCTGAGCGTTGCTTTCGGCCAGTTTTCCACGAGAGATGAACAGGCTGTCTTCAAGACCTACGCGAATGTTGCCGTCCATCTGGCTTGCCGTCGTGGCAAGGGACATCTGTGCTCCACCTGCGCCCAAGACCGACCACCGATAGTCGTCACCGAACAGCCTGTCGGCAGTGCGTTTCATGAAGATCAGATTGTCGACTTCGGGTCCAATGCCGCCGAGGATGCCAATGATGAACTGAATGAAAATAGGTGCCTTGAACAGTCCGATATCCATGCAGAATTTCAGGTTGTACAAATGCCCGACATCATAGCATTCGTGTTCGAACTTGATGTCATGAGGCGCAAGCGTTTCCGCCGCCTCGCGAATGTCCCGGAACGTATTGCGAAAGATGTTCTGATCGGAGTTCGCGACATAGTCTTTCTCCCAATCAAACTTCCAGTCGTCGTCGCCATACCGATTGGCCAATGGGTGAAACGAGAAGTTCATCGAACCCATATTCATCGAGCACATTTCGGGACTGAAGGTCTTAGCCGGATTGATCCGGTCCTGAATAGACAGAGTCAGCGATCCACCGGTCGATAGATTCACAACTGCGTCGGTAGCCTGTTTGATGCGCGGCAGGAAAGGCGCAAAATCATTCGGGTCAACCGATGGAGAACCGTCCTTTGGGTCGCGCGCATGCAGGTGCAGGATCGACGCTCCGGCCTCGGCGGCCTCGATCGCCTGCCGTGCGATGTCATCATAGGTGTAGGGAAGTGCATCCGACATCGTTGGTGTGTGGATCGCTCCTGTTACAGCACATGTAATGATGGTCTTTTTCTGACGGGCCATGAGTTCAGTTTTCCTTGGATTGTCCGATGTGCTTTACGCGATAGCCCAGCGGGAATAGTTGCAGATCATAACGGCTACGGATCACGCCCCAGATGCCTTTCGGCGCCTTGAGCATGACGACAATCGCAACCACTCCGAGAACGATGAGGTACGTTGTCCCAAGGTCGGCCAGCGTTTCGCGCAACGCAAAGAAGACGAGTGTGCCGATGATCGGTCCTTCGACGGTACCGATGCCGCCGATTACGACGATGAAGATGACGAAGGCGGTCCAGTCGTTGACGCTGAACGCCGCATCCGGCGAAATGCGCAACTTTTGCAAGAAGATCAGCGCGCCGATCATCGCCGTGAACGCCGACGTGACGACGTAAACAATGAACTTCGTGCGCCAGATATCGATGCCGAGGCTACCGGCTGCCAGCTCGTTGTCGCGAATTGCCGTCAATGCCAAACCTTGGCGAGACCGCAAGAAGAGATACACCGCAGTCACCACCAGCACAGCAGCTCCGAGCGCCAGCCAATAACTGAGCGCTTCTCGCATCGCGCGCCCGGACGCCAGAGATTTGACGATGGCAACGGGCAGCGAAGATCCTGATCCCCCACCAAGCGCTGAGATTTGCGCGAAGCTCAGCCGAAAGACCTCTGCGATGACCCAGGTGCCAATGACAAAATATGCGCCCCGAAGCCTGAAGATCAGAACAGCCACCGGGATCGAGATCAAAGCCCCCAGCACGCCTGCGGCTGCAATAGCAACCAATGGGTTCAGCCCACCCAGCATCGTAAGTGCAAAGAGCATATAGCCGCCAAAGCCCACATAGGCTTGCTGACCAACAGAGACGAGACCGGCATAACCCGCCATGAGGTTCCAAAGAGTGGCGAGGGACAGGTAGAGAAACAGCTCGCCCATCAGGCGCATGTCAGCCCGGCCTGCCCACCAGGGCGCTGCAATCAAAACAAGCACAGCAATAGCGGTCAGGATCGCAGCAACTCGCGCTGCCTTTGATGATCGAGATACGGAATAATCTTGCAGATTCATCCAGAAACCCTCGGGAAGAGGCCGTTCGGACGAACGGCAAGAATGACAAGGAACGCGATATGTCCGGCAAGCACTTGCCAGCCCGGATCAATCTTGGCTCCGATGGTTTGCGCGACGCCAAGGATAACGCCGCCAATTAATGTACCCCAAAGGTTGCCAAGCCCACCGATGATAACGGCCTCAAAGCCAAAGATCAGGCGACCGCCACCAATCGAAGGATCAAAGCTTGTTCGAATACCAAGCAGAATACCGGCTGTCTGACGTCAGCACCAATGGGACAGTTTAAGTAGATTTGATAAGAGAGGGTTTCTGGCTCATCGTAACCGCCAA
>NZ_JBXWMJ010000012.1:0-143174 GCF_059609805.1 Ruegeria sp. YTSC004 | reverse complement strand
GTTCCGGCGTAGCTCAGCGGTAGAGCAGTTGACTGTTAATCAATTGGTCGTAGGTTCGATCCCTACCGCCGGAGCCATTTCCAAAAATATCAGGCGCTTAGCCCATCAAGGCATCCTCGAAGTCCGCGCGCAGGTTGCGCTTTAGGACCTTGCCGGTCGCGTTCAATGGAAGCGCGTCCACAAAGACAACCTTGTCGGGAACCTGCCATTTGGCAATCTTGCCGTCAAAGAAGGCCAGCAACTCTTCTTCGCTGGGGTCGGAACCTTCGGCTTTGACGGCCACCAACAAGGGGCGTTCGTCCCATTTGGGATGAGGCACACCAACAACGGCTGCCGTGGCGAGCTGTGGGTGGGCGACGGCGATGTTTTCCAACTCGACCGAGCTGATCCATTCACCCCCGGATTTGATGATGTCCTTGGACCGGTCCCGGATTGTCATGTATCCGTCCGGGTCCAGCGTTGCGACATCTCCGGTCGCGAACCAGCCGCCCTGCAGCAGGTCTTCATCCTGCATCTGGAAATAGCTGTCCAACACCCAATGCCCGCGCACCAGCAGATCGCCCTGCGTGACGCCATCGTGAGGCAGATCCTTGCCGTCATCATCGACGATCTTCAACTCGACGCCATAAGGCGGTCTGCCCTGGCTTTCGCGCAGCTTGTGTTGTTCTTCAAGCGGCAGGTCAAAATGCTTGGCCAACGGATTGTTCGTTGTACCCAACGGGCTCATCTCACTCATACCCCACGCGTGAACCGTATCAACGCCATAAGTTTCGCGGAAGGTCTCAATCATCGAGGGCGGACACGCAGCACCACCAATCACGGTGCGGTTCAAGCTGGCCAGTTTGCTTCCTGATTTTTCGGCATGTGCCAGCAAGCCCTGCCAGATCGTCGGAACGCCCATTGCAAGCGTTACGCCATATTTATCGACCAAATTCACCAAGGCTTCGCCATGCAGGCCCGGCCCCGGCAGCACCATGCGCGAACCGGACATGGCGCAGGCATAGGGCGACCCCCATGCGTTGACGTGGAACATCGGAACCACTGGCATCACGACATCCATAGCTGAAAAGCCGATGACATCACGCGTATTCGATCCGAAACTGTGCAGAACTGTGGAACGATGGGAATACAAAACGCCTTTGGGATTGCCCGTCGTACCCGAGGTGTAGCAAAGGCTGGACGCCGTGTTTTCATCAAAACTGGGCCATTGGAAACCGTCATCGCCTGTTTCGATCAGGTCATCATAGAACGCGACGCCAGGGATTTGGGCAACGGCGTCTTCATTCCGTGGGCCCATCAAAACGAAATGGCGCACTTCGGTCAGGTGTTCGTGCAGGGCCGCGACCAGAGGGATGAATGTCGCATCAAAGAACAGAACCCGGTCTTTGGCGTGGTTGATAATGTAAGTCAGCTGTTCCGGGAAAAGCCGGGGGTTCACCGTGTGGCACACAAAACCCGCGCCGGAGGTGGCATAGTAGATCTCCAGATGTCGCCGGTTGTTCCAGGCCAACGTGCCAATTCGATCCTGCGGCTCCAACCCCAGCTTGGTCAGCGCTGATCCTAGTTTTCGCGCGTTTTGCGCCACTTGCTCCCATGTGGTTTCGGTGACCGATCCATCGGTTTCGACCGAGTAGATCTCGGTCTGGCCATGATAGCGTTCGGCGTGATCAATCAGCGACGAAATCAGCAAAGGCTGCGTCATCATCTGTCCCAGCATGGACATCCTCCCATTATCAGCGTCGCCTCTATTGGGCAGTGCTGTCTGCTTGCCTGATGCCACTCGCCAGCGTGCGCAAAGCAAAGTGTTCAGGGCGTTCCCTAAAAACAGACCCTGCCAATCATTTAATTGTCTGACAATAAAAGAATGCAGCCTGCCTTCACGGCAGACTGCAAAAAACCGCGTTACTAATCGCGGTGGCGCATTGCATAGGCAACCAAGGCAGCGGTCGAGCCGTCTTTGCCGGATGCGCTTTCTTCTCCGTCGACGATCGGGCCGAGAGATGTCGCAAGTTCCTTGCCCAGCTCAACGCCCCACTGGTCGAACGAGTTGATGCCCAATAGGACGCCCTCGACAAACACACGATGTTCGTAAAGCGCGATGATCTGGCCCAGAACAAACGGCGTGAGCCTTGGATACATCAACGTTGTCGAAGGACGGTTGCCCGGAAAAACGCGGTGTCGGGCTTGCCGTTCCAGCTCGTCCCCTTCCAGCCCCTTCTCCGCCATCCGTTGCCGTGCTTCGCCCAAGGATCGACCGCGCATCAGTGCCTCGGACTGCGCCAGGCAATTGGCCAGCAACAGTCGGTGATGGTGGATCAATTCCGGTTCGTGCCCCTCGGCCGCGACCATGAACTCACAGGGAATCACGTCGGTGCCTTGGTGGATCAACTGATAAAATGCATGCTGCCCATTAGTGCCCGGCTCCCCCCAGACGACGGGGCCGGAGGGAATGGTCAGAGAGTTGCCGTCCATGGCAACAGATTTGCCGTTCGATTCCATCTCAAGCTGTTGAAAATATGCGGGTAGACGCAGCAGTCTTTGATCGTACGGCAGCACGGCCCGGCTGGCATGGCCCAGAACCTGACGATGCCAAATGCCGACCAAAGCCAGCATAACGGGCATATTTTCGACCCAGTCGGCGGCGCGGAAATGTACATCCATCGCTTGACCGCCGCGCAGGAACGCATCGAAAGCGTTCGATCCGACGGCGATCATCACCGGCAGGCCCACCGGGCCCCAGACCGAGTAGCGCCCGCCGACCCAATCGGCAAAACCGAAAACGCGCTCTTGGGGAATACCAAAGGCTTGGGTTTTGTCCAACGCACTGGACACGGCGGCAAACTGCTTGCCCGGATCGCCGCCGCCATCTTCCATCCAAGCTCGCGCGGTTCGGGCATTGGTCATCGTCTCGATGGTCGTGAAAGTTTTGGAGGCAACAATCACCAGTGTCCGCGTTGGATCAAGCTGGCGCAGCGTATCGGCGATATGTGCGCCGTCCACATTCGAGACATAGTGCAGTCTTGGTCCATCATGATACGGGGACAGTGCATGCGTCGCCATCACTGGGCCCAAATCCGAACCACCGATCCCGATATTGACCACATCGGTAAAGGCGCCCCCTGCCCCGGTGACCGCGCCGCCACGCACCTCTTCTGCAAAGACGCGCATCCGTTGCAACGTGTCCAGAACATCAGGCATGACGTCCAACCCATCAACTTCGACAGGACCACCGTCCAGATTGCGCAGCGCAGTGTGCAAAACCGCGCGACCTTCGGTTTCGTTGATCTTTTCCCCGTCAAACATCGCGGCGCGGCGCGAGGCCAGACCCGCCCCATCGCACAACGCGATTAAGGCTTTTCGGACCTCATCTGTGATCTGAGTTTTGGAATAATCAAACAGCAGATCGCCGGTCGATGCAGAAAAACTCTGCGCGCGGCTCGGATCGGTTTCAAACAGGCTCAGGATGGCTTCGTCCTGAGCGTCGGATGCAAGGGTTTTGAGCGGGTCCAACTGCATCTGTGTCACTCCGCCCAATGAACCGTCATGCCGGTCAGCGTAGCGGCGATCGGGGCCTCTTCTGGTGGCAGCGACATGGCCTTGTCCAACGCGTCGCGTTTGGCGGCGCCATAGATAATCAGGTGTTTGGACAGCGCGCCGTCCAGCACCGGGCCGGTCAGCGTGATCCGCGCCTCGGGTTGGGTTTCGGTGCGCGCAACCGCAAGGATGGGCGCGTGGCTGTCCAGCGCAGCCTCAAGCCCCTGCATCCCCGGAAACAGAGATGCGGTGTGCATATCCTCACCCATCCCCAATACCAGAACCGACAATGGCAAAACCGGCGCGATCAGGTTCTCGATTTCCGGCAGGACACCGTCGGGTTCCTTACCCTCAAGATACAGTGGTACATACTGCGCAACCGAGGCTCGGTTCGTCAGCAGGCGCTGCCGGATCAGCCGTTCGTTCGAACGGTCACTGTCACCCGGAACGCAACGTTCGTCGGTAGGCAGTACCCGCACCCGATCCCATGCCAAATCAGCCGCGCAAAGACCATCGAACACCGGCCCCGGGGTCGTACCGCCCGGCACGGCCATTGAGACCGTGTCGTGATGCAGCAAGGCGGCCTCCAACTCTCCGGCCAAGGCGTTTGCGACATCAATTGCCAGCATGTCGCGATCAGCATATTCCTGAATCTTCATGGGTTTATTCCTTGCCAGCGGCGACCATCTCGTTTCATCAACAGCTCGGCGTCGCCCGGGCCTGTGCTGCCGCTTTCATATGGTTTTGGTACGTCACCGCGCGCGTGCCAGCCCGCGATGATCGGGTCGGTCCAAGCCCATGCGGCCTCAACCTCATCCCCGCGCATGAACAGGGTCTGGTTGCCCCGGATCACGTCCATCACCAGCCGTTCATATGCATCCGGGGGGTCTTGATTTCCTGACCCTAGCGCCTCGGCAAAACTCATGTCCAAGGGCACATCGACCAGACGCATACCACCCGGGCCCGGTTCCTTGATCGTCACCTTCAGCGTTATGCCTTCGTTCGGCTGCAGGCGTATCGAAAGGACATTCGCGTGGCGTCCGGCCTCTTCGCCAAAAATCGAATGCGGCGCGTCCTTGAACATCACGTTGATCACCGAAGACCGCGCCACCAGACGCTTGCCCGTGCGCAAGTAGAACGGCGTGCCCGCCCACCGCCAATTGCTGATATGCGCCCGCAGTGCCACATAACTTTCGGTGGTCGAGCGCGGATTGCCCACGGTTTCGCGGTATCCTTTCCTGCTTTCACCTCCATCGAACTGCCCTCGCACGATATGGTGTGGCTGGACCTGATCCAACGCGCGAATAACCTTGAGTTTTTCATCCCGCACAGCGTCCGGATCAAATTTTGCCGGAGGCTCCATCGCGATCAGACACAAAAGCTGCATCAGGTGATTCTGCATCATGTCGCGCATGGCACCTGCGCGCTCATAGTACTCTTCCCGCCCGTCGATACCTACGGATTCGGCCACCGTGATCTGGATGTGATCGACATATTGGCTATTCCACAGCGGTTCGAACAGCATATTGCCAAAACGAACGGCCATCAGGTTCTGGACGGTTTCCTTACCCAGATAGTGGTCGATCCGGTAAATCTGGCTTTCCCGAAAATGCTCAGCCAAGGTCGCGTTTAACGCCCGTGCGCTTTCCAGATCGTGGCCAAAGGGTTTTTCAACGACAATCCGCGTGCTTGGCGTCGCAAGATCATGCGCCTTGATCCGCTCGGCCAAAGGCCCAAACAGGCGCGGACCGACCGAGAAGTAGAACGCGCGCACCCGATCTTGGTTCAGCTTGTCAGAAAGCTGATCCCATCCTTCATTCGAGTATCCGTCCAGAGTTACATAGTCGACGCGGTCCAGAAACGCGCGGAATGCGCCCTCGTCCTGGCATTGCGCAGCCGCATGGGTTCGCAGCGATTCGGCGACCAATGCCTGAAACCCCGCGCGGTCGTGGACCGTGCGCGCCGCGCCAATGATTTGGACGCCTTCGGCCCACTGCCCTGAACAAAAGCGCCGAAACAGGGCCGGTAGAATCTTACGTTGCGCCAAGTCGCCGGTCCCGCCAAAAATGACGAGATCGAACGGATCAACTGGTATGACGCGAGAAACCATGGTTTTTCCTTATCTTGCCCCGCCGGGCATGTCCAATGTTAGCGCAATCGGTCAGCGTAAATCCCCCATCATCAAAACTCTGTCAGGTCGCACTTGCCTGACTTAACTAATCCGAGTCGAGCAGCTACATCAGAAGTAACTTCAAAGAACCGGATACCGGAATGAAAGACAACGCGCCTCAGACCGCCAATATCGGCAAGTTTAAGAACAAATTGGTGACAGCAGATGGGCAAACTCGCGCTTCCGTAGCGTTGAAAAACCCCGAGACGTTGTGGTTCAATACCGGCACTCTTTGCAACATCGAATGCGTCAATTGCTACATCGCCAGTAGTCCAACCAACGACGCGCTGGTCTATATCACCACCGACGAGGTGCGCGACTACTTGGACCAGATCGAAGAACGCGACTGGCCGGTGCGTGAGATTGGGTTCACCGGGGGCGAGCCCTTTATGAACCCCGGAATGATCGACATGACTCGTGTCGCGTTGGAACGCGGCTATGAAGTTTTGATCCTGACAAATGCAATGCTGCCGATGATGCGCCGCAAGATGCGCGAGGGTTTGCTGGATCTGAAGCGCAATTATGGAAACAAGCTGACACTTCGAGTTTCCGTGGACCACTATCGCCCCGAACTGCATGACGAGGAACGCGGAAAAGGCAGCTTTGACAAGACGATCACTGGAATGGAGTGGTTGCGCGACAACGGGTTCAATATCGCTATCGCAGGCCGCACGGTCTGGGGTGACAGCGACGCCGACAGCCGCGCCGGGTATGAGGCGTTTTTCAAGCGGCACAGCTTTGACATCGACGCACAGAATCCCGGCCAAACCGTTTTGTTCCCAGAGATGGACGAAACCGTCGAAGTCCCCGAAATCACAACCGCTTGCTGGGGCATTCTGGATAAAGCACCCGAGGCTGTAATGTGTTCGAATGCCCGCATGGTGGTTAAACGCAAAGGCGCAGAACAACCTGCCGTTCTGGCCTGTACCCTACTGCCGTACGAGCCTGAGTTTGAAATGGGCACCACACTGGCCGAGGCCGAGGCCGACGTGCACCTCAACCACCCACACTGCGCAAAATTTTGCGTTCTGGGCGGCGCCAGCTGCTCGGGCTGATCAGTTTAGCTCGGGCGATTTCCAGTATTTTGTGCCTGACGCCCCAGCCGAAACGCGCCAGCCCTTTTTGCTGAGCACAAAAAACGACCGCCCATCTGTGAACCTGAGCGTCTCATCGGTGCGCTCATCTCCATACATTGCGCCGGATTCCGCAGTCGCGTCGTAACCTTGCGTGATAAAACTGTCCAAATCTGCTTGGGTTTCAAACAGGATCACGAATTTGGTCTCGAACCCGCCGATACCGATCGCCGCGCCCACGCCGCCGGTTCCCATATTCATATAGGTGTGCTGACCAGTCTCTTTGTTCACGGCAACACCGCGCCCGTACCCTGCGGACACCGGGAACACCGTCACTTTGCGGGAATCGAACGCAGCATATCCCGCACTGACATCATATAGCGCTTGTGCTTCGGGGTTTTCGGCAAGCAACTGCGCCAACACATCGACGGCCATGACATCCAGCTTCGCGCGGGTCTCTTCGGGCGTCGCCTCGTTTGACAGCAAATCAGAGGTGGACGTGATAGTTTCATCAACCGCGTTCGCCCCTTTTTCGAGTGTCTGCCCGACGGTTTCTGCCCCGCGTCCGACAGCATTAGCCGTATTTTCAGCGCCCTTCTTGATTTTATCAAGGACACCTTCGGCCAACACAGGCCCGGCTAGGCAGATGGCAACTGCAATCAAAAAAACTCTGGGCATTCCGTGTTTCCGCTTGTGGCCAATGACTTCGCCGCCACGATACCGGATGCACCGGAAATGTATATGGGTTTGGGCCTGATGCGCCCGGGCGTCAATTCACTCGGAATTCGCCTACCACGTTGCGCCATTCCCCGGGCGCGATCATTTTTCGATGTGTAAACCGCACGGAATGCAGCGGTCCTTCGATCTCTCGCTGCCAGAATTCAATAAAATCGAATAGTTTGGGATGATCCGGCGCAAGGTCGTATTCCTGCCAGATAAATGTATTTAGCACGTGAATATAGTCGGGCATGTGATAAAAAAATTCGGCCGTCGTCAGCCCATACCCCTTGAGCATCAGTTCTGTTTCGCTTTGCTCCATGCAGACCTCCAAAATTGTTGCAAGGTCTCTTCAGCATAACACAGAAACCACCTAACCCTTGGTTAACAATATGTTACCCCAGTGTTACGGGTGTTTTTTGCACAGAATGCGCTGCTTGCTTGCACCTTATGTGCCGGGTCTGATAAGGTACATCCACAAGATATAGACCCAGCACAATAAACGGGCAGGTTACGTGAGCGATACGCCAGAAACCCCAGAAAACATGGATGAAACACCGCCCCAGCGTCCCGTATATGACGGCCCGACGGTATCCATCGAATCCGAGATGCGCACGTCCTATCTGGACT
The DNA here is from genome assembly GCF_059609805.1 of Ruegeria sp. YTSC004. Lineage (NCBI taxonomy): Bacteria > Pseudomonadati > Pseudomonadota > Alphaproteobacteria > Rhodobacterales > Roseobacteraceae > Ruegeria > Ruegeria sp. YTSC004. The sequence goes on along the minus strand of NZ_JBXWMJ010000012.1, from coordinate 135,050 downwards.
ATGCGATGTCGGTCATCGTGTCCCGCGCGATCCCCGATCTGCGCGATGGCCTGAAACCGGTGCACCGGCGCATCCTCTATGCCATGCACGAGACGGGCAATACCCACGACAAGTCATACCGCAAATCGGCCCGTCCGGTTGGCGATGTCATGGGTAAGTACCACCCACATGGTGACAGCGCGATCTATGACGCGCTGGTGCGGATGGCGCAGGATTTCTCGATGTCGCTGCCGCTGCTGGATGGTCAGGGCAACTTTGGCTCGATGGACGGTGATAACCCGGCGGCCATGCGTTACACCGAAGTACGCATGGACAAGCCTGCCGCGTCCCTGCTGGCCGATATCGAAAAAGAGACGGTCGATTTTCAGGACAACTATGACGGCAAGGACCGCGAACCGACGGTTCTGCCCGCCCGTTTCCCGAACATGCTGGTCAACGGTGCCGGTGGTATCGCCGTCGGTATGGCAACCAACATCCCGCCGCATAACCTTGGCGAAGTCATCGACGCAACGCTGGCGCTGATCGATGAACCGGATCTGACATCCGAACAGCTGATCGAATATATCCCCGGCCCTGATTTCCCAACCGGTGGTGTGATGTTGGGCCGATCCGGCGCGCGCAAAGCCTATCTGGAAGGGCGCGGCAGCGTCATTATCCGCTCCAAGACCCGCGTCGAGGAAATCCGCAAGGACCGCTATGCCATCGTCGTGGACGAGATCCCCTATCAGGTAAACAAGGCCTCGATGATCGAAAAGATCGCCGAAGCCGTTCGCGAAAAACGCATCGAAGGCGTCAGCCACGTTCAGGACGAATCCGACCGCAATGGGGTGCGTGTCGTGGTCGAACTCAAACGTGATGCGACGCCGGAAGTTGTTTTGAACCAGCTTTTCCGTTTCTCGCCGATGCAGACCTCGTTTGGTTGCAACATGCTGGCGCTGAATGGTGGCCGGCCCGAGCAGTTGACCCTGCGCCGGTTCCTGACCTCTTTCATCGACTTCCGTGAAGATGTCGTCGCCCGCCGCACTGCGTACGACCTGCGCAAGGCCCGCGAACGCAGCCACATCCTGTGTGGTCTGGCGGTGGCTGTGTCGAACGTGGATGAGGTGGTCGCCACAATCCGGTCATCCGCTGACGCCGCGCAAGCGCGTGAAAAGCTGATGACCCGTCGCTGGCCCGCGGCTGAGATCGAAAGTTATCTGCGCCTGATCGACGATCCTCTGTCCAAGATGAATGACGATGGCACCTATAACCTGACCGAAGTTCAGGCCCGCGCCATCCTTGACCTACGTCTGCAGCGACTGACTCAGATCGGTGTCAAAGAGGTCACGGACGAGCTGGAAGAACTGGCAGGTAAGATCCAGGAATACCTCGATATTCTGTCCTCGCGAGAGCGCATCATGTCGATCATCGGAGATGAGCTGCGCAGCGTTCGTGAACAGTTTGCCGTGCCCCGTCGCACCGAGATCGTTGATTGGTCCGGCGACATGGAAGACGAGGATCTGATCGAACGTGAGGATATGGTCGTGACCGTCACGTCGGGCGGATACATCAAGCGTACTCCGCTGGCCGATTTCCGCGCGCAAAAGCGGGGCGGCAAGGGCCTGTCGGGGATGCAGACCAAGGAAGAGGATGTTGTCACTAACCTCTTCGTTGCCAATACCCACACGCAGCTGCTGTTCTTCACGACGGATGGCATGGTCTACAAACTCAAGACCTGGCGTCTGCCGCAATCGGGGCGCACTGGTAAGGGCAAGGCAATCGTCAACATCTTACCGATCCCGACCGGTGTTTCCATCGCCGCGATCATGCCGGTGGATGTACCCGATGAAGAATGGGAGAACCTTCAAATCATCTTCGCCACCAGCGCGGGCGACGTGCGTCGTAACCGCTTGTCAGACTTCACCAATGTCCGACGCAACGGCAAGATCGCAATGAAACTGCCCGAAGATGTTGAGCTGGTGAACGCCCGTATCTGCTCGGAAGATGAAGATGTGATGCTGGTCACCAATTCGGGTCGTGCAATCCGCTTCCGCACCACCGATGTACGAGTGTTCAACTCGCGCGAATCCACCGGTGTGCGCGGTATCAGGCTGTCCAATGGAGACCGCGTGGTTTCGATGTCGGTGATCCGCCATTTCGAAGCGACCCCCGAAGATCGTGTGGCTTACCTCAAAATGCGCCGTGCGGTTGCAGGGCTTACCGAAGATGACGCTGGTGACGAAGAGGAAGCCGCGGCAAGCAGTGATTTCAACCAGGAAAAGTATGCCGAGATGTCGGCAGCCGAAAACCTGATCCTGACAATCACAGCAGGCGGCGCGGGCAAGCTGAGCTCTAGCCACGACTACCCAGTCCGCGGACGCGGCGGGATGGGTGTGGCCGCCATGGACAAGGCGATGCGTGGTGGCGAACTCGTCGCCTCGTTCCCGGTCGATATGGAAGATCAAATCATGCTGGCGACGTCCAAAGGCCAATCGATCCGGGTGCCGGTTGATGGGATTTCGTTCCGCTCCCGCTCGGCCGGTGGCGTGAAGGTCTTCAACACCGGCAAAGGCGAAGTGGTCGTCAGTGTTGCCTGGATCGCCGATCAAGGCGACGAGGACGAAGCGGAAGAGTAACCGACAGGTCCATAACATTATTCAGGCGCTACACTTTCGGGTGTGGCGCCTTTTTATTTATCAAAAGGTCTTCGACCGCCCAAAGGCGATCCTGTCCCCAGACACTTTCCCCGGCGACACGGAAACTTGGGACACCCCATAGCCCGATCTCTTGCAGGCGGTCCTGATTGACCGCTACCCGATCTCTCCAATGATCCGAGCTAACGTGCGGTTTCGCACTCTGCCAATCCAACCCCGCGTTTTCGACGATAATCCGAAGCCCACGATCGGTTGCAGCATTTAGACCCTTTGACCAGACGCCGCGCAGGAAGGCGGAACAGAACTCAGGCAGTTTTTCCTGCGCTTCGGCATAATCCAGTAAGGCATAGCCACGCTCGACTCCTTTGCCCAAAGGATCACAGATACGCCCAAACGGGATCCCCAACCGCCGCGCTTCGCGCACGCAATCATAAAGGATGTAGGAGGACTTGGGTGGAGGGACGGGTAAGCCTCGCATCAACATTGGCAAAACCGGCCTCAGAACCAGCCGTGCGTTGTAATGGCGTGCCAAGTCGACGGCCCGGTCAAATGCCAGATACGAATAAGGGCTGCGGAAAGAAAAGAAGAACTCAATCTCCTGATCTTTAGACTTCTCTTGGTCCAGTTGCACTGAAGGCAAAGGCACTATCGGTGACGATCCGCTTCCCAGACCCACGTGCAGCAACCGATTTTCGAGGTAATGAAGACGATCAACGCCCCAATACCATTCACCATCGTTGTGAAACGTTCCGCCGAGATAGTGACCCAAAGCTGAAAGTTGCTGGTCACCATCCTCGATCAGCGCAGCCGGTAAGGGGTGATCAGACGACGAAAAGCCCTTTCCCGACCAAAGATCTTCGCTGATACCTCGGACATTTTTAACAAAGCTCTCATTCGTCAGTTCGGCTGCCATCTGTTTTTCCGCAATTGCAATGAAAGCCTCGTCAGGAACTGCGCCTTCAGGAGGGCTGAGACCAAGCTTTCGGGCCAGCCTTGCCGCATCTTTGATAGCATTTTGCCGATGTGCTGCCGGGTCCGGCAAAGCCTCGGCCGGAGGGCCCGAAATCAGATGTGGGCGTAGCTCGATATCATAGGTGTCTCGAAACTGCTGTAAGACCTGTGCGGTGAGGTGACAGTATGGGTCGGAAACATCATGGAAATATTGGACAACGCGCGGCCGGTTCAGCACCTGATGCTTTGCCTCCAACACGCGCCTACGCGCCACCAGGCGCGTGTTGCTGGTCAGAATTGACGCTAAGTGTGGTTTGACATGTGTTGCAAAGAACAAGGTGGTTCCTTTGGTAAAACCGTTCGAACCACCCTACCCTCATTCAGGTCAAAACCAATGCACCTACACGGCAACTTGACGAAACGTTTTCTGACCTCAGAGCCCGTATAACCCGCCAAATTTCTGTTCCAGATACCCGAGTAACGGGTCAGGTCCGGGTTCCATACCGCTTGCACGCTGAATGGTCTCGCGTGGAGCGTAAAGCCCGCCATGTTGCTGCACATTCTCGTGCAGCCAATCGGTTGCGCCTGACGTGTCACCTGCTGCCAGTTGCGCATCCAGTTCCGGCACAGCGTTCCGCAACGCTTGGTAAAGGCATCCTGCATAGACATTGCCCAGCGAATAGGTTGGGAAATAACCAAACAGACCCACTGACCAGTGCACATCCTGCAGACATCCGTTCGAAGGTTTGTCGACCGCATATCCGAAATCCGCCTTGAAACGGTCGTTCCACGCGGCCTCAAGATCATCCACTTGGAGGTCACCGGCCATCAGCGCGCGTTCCAGATCAAAGCGCAGCATGATGTGGAGGTTGTATTGCACCTCATCCGCCTCGGTGCGGATATAACCGTTGTGAACACCGTTGACCGTTGCATAGAACGTATCCGCGTCGGTGATGCCAAAATCGCCAAACGCGTCTTTCATTTGGCCAAACAGCCAACCGGTAAAGGCTCGGGATCGGCCCAGTTGGTTCTCGTAAATCCGGCTTTGGCTTTCATGCACACCCATCGACACACCCCGCCCCAAAGGCGTCAGGGCGTAGGCTGGATCAATCCCTTGTTCATAGGCGGCATGGCCGACCTCGTGAATCGTCGAATAGAAACAATTGAACGGATCGGTTTCACTTGTCCGGGTGGTGATCCGAACATCCGAGCCACTGCCCGAGCTGAACGGGTGAACAGCCTTGTCGATGCGGCCTGTATTCAGGTCATACCCGAAAGTGGTTGCCAGTTTTTCCGACAATTGCATCTGTTTCAGCTCATCGAAACTCCCCGTCAAAGCCTGAGGCGCAGATTTTTCCAGAACAGCGGCGCGCAGTGCTACCAGACGCGGGCGCATCTGGTCAAAGATTTCGGCGATTTGCGATCCGGTTGTGTAAGGCTCATAATCCTCGACCATCGCGTCGTAGATATTGCCACCCTGCGCCAGTGCAGCGCCTTCTTCACGCTTTAGCGCCACGACCTCATCCAGCACGGGCAAGAAAGCGGCGACATCTTCGTCTGCGCGGGCCTGCGCCCAGGTTCCCTGTGCTGCTGACGTCACGCGCGCAATGGCCGTTGCCAAATCGGCAGGCACCTTGACCGTCCGTTCATAGGACCGGCGGATTTCGCGCAATTGCGCCTGACCGACCTGGTCCTGAGGGTCGGCTTGTTCCAGCCATTCAGCCACACGGGAATCGGATCGGCGCGCGTGCAAAACCGCTTCAATCGCTGCCATTTCCTCGGCCCGCTGCGACGCGGCCCCCCGGGGCATCACCGTTTCCTGATCCCAGCCCAAACGCCCGGCAATTTCGCCAAGAGCTGAGGTTTCGCGCTGAAATGCCGTCAAATCGTCATATGCACTCATGGAATTCAGGCTCCGCGCAAAGAGGTTGCTATTGGGTAAGCGGTCAGGAACCGCGCCCGCAGGATAAGGGTCCAGACGACGACGGCCATGAACTGGTGGAAGATGGCGATCTGCCACGGGGCTGCGTAGATCACGGTCGCGATCCCAATCACCACCTGTAGCGAAAGCGCTGCGAAGGCCGCGTTGAAGGCAAAGCGAGTTTGCGGATGTGCACTAGTGCTGCCGCGCCGCCAGACGACGATGCCGAAGATGAACAGCAGATAGCCCGCGCAACGGTGGATGAACTGGACCAAACCCGGGCTTTCAAAGAAATTGCGCCACATCGGTTCGAGCATCGTCATGTCAGGCGGCAGAAGCTGACCACCGATCAGCGGCCAATCGGTATAAGACCGCCCGGCGTCGATCCCGGCGACAAGCGCACCAATGAGTATTTGCAAAAAGGCGAAATGCATCAACCCGGTGGATAGCGAGAACAATTTCGCCTCTTTGGCGCGTCGGGCCTGCATCAGGTCACGTTCGTCGCGGCCCAGCTCAAAGATGTACCATGCAAGGAAGCCGAGAATTACAAAAGCCAGCCCCAGATGAATCGCCAGACGATAGCTGGCCACAGCAATCATCCCCTCGCCCTGTGTCACGCCCGAGGCGACCATCCACCAACCGACTGCACCCTGAACACCGCCCAAAAGGCCCGGAATCAACAACTTACCGGTCCAGCCGGTTGGTATTTTCCGCGCGATAAGGAAGCCAAAGAAGCCAAGAGCCCAGACCAGCCCAATCACGCGCCCTAGCTGACGATGGCCCCATTCCCACCAGTAGATGGATTTGAAGTCACCCAGCTCCATCCATTGGTTCTGAATGCGCCACTGGTCGATTTGCTTGTATTTGTCGAACTCGGCTTGCCAGTCCGCCTCATTCATCGGCGGGATGGCCCCGGTAATCGGCCGCCACTCGGTGATCGACAACCCGCTGTCAGTCAGGCGGGTCAGCCCGCCCACAGCGATCATGACGACCACCAGCGCAAACAGGATCATCAGCCAGGCGCGAATGGCCTTGCGCGCACCCCCGCGGCCACGATCGATCATACCCGGTTGAACGGCTTGTTGTTTTTCAGTGTCTGAGACGTCTTCGAAGATGCTGCGCTTACCGCTCATGCTGTCCTCTTGTGCCTTGGATTTTGTCGCAAGCTAGGGTGAAGCGGAACATAGGTCCAGCCTCAGCCATTGTCTTTCCAGCGGACCATCTGACGCATGATCCCGTGCAACATCTGCACATCGGACCGGGTCATCCGCATACGGGACCACAGATTACGCAGATTGGTCTTCATGCCTTCGGCCTTTTCCGGTGGGTAGAAGAAGCCCGCTTCTTCCAGCCGGTCTTCATAGTGTTCGACCAGTTTCTCGACCTCGATACCCGTGGCCCAGTCGCCCTTGCCCAGATCGGTGGCCTCATGAACCACATCGCCGGTTTGGCGCATCCACTCATAGGCGGTCAGCAACACGCACTGCCCAAGGTTTAGCGAGGCGTATTCCGGGTTTACCGGAACCGAGATGATCGCGTTTGCCTTAGCGATGTCTTCGTTTTCGAGCCCTGCGCGTTCCGGGCCAAACAGAACACAGACCTTTTCACCAGCAGCAACCTTTTCGGCAGCCAATTGCATTGCGCGTTCCGGGCTGTAGACCGGCTTTGTCAATCCACGCTGCCGCGCCGTCGTCGCAAAAACAAAAGTGCTGTCGGATAGCGCACCGGCCAGATCGTCATACAGCTGCGCCTCATCCAACAGACGCCCGGCGCCGCTGGACATCGCCACAGCCTTGGGGTTCGGCCATCCGTCCCGAGGTGCTACGATCCGCATCCGATCCAGCCCGAAATTCCACATCGCCCGCGCGGCGGCACCGATGTTTTCACCCATCTGCGGGCGCACAAGCACGAATGAGGGCTGAGATTTATCGCTGGGCATGGCTGTCTCCGAAAGTTCCGCCTGCTCTAATCTGCGCGCACAGGCAGGGCAAGCCATCCGCGCCTTCATTTGGGCCGGAAACCAGCATAAAAGTTTGCTTCCCCGCCGCAATCCGCTAAACCGCGCAAAAGACTGAAAGCGAAGGACGCGCCAATGGACACCCCCGAGCAGCCGCAGATTTACCTGATTACGCCACCGACCATCGAACTGAGCACCTTTACGAACCGTTTGGCCAGCGTGTTGGACGGGGCAGAGATCGCTTGTATCCGATTGGCGCTGGCTGGTGGAGATGAAGACACGATCGCCCGCGCGGCGGATGCCTGCCGTGAGGTTGCGCATGCGCGCGATGTGGCGCTGGTGATCTCGAACCATGTTCTGCTGGCGCAGCGGTTGGGGCTGGACGGGGTGCATCTGGATGACGCCGCGCGCTCGGTCCGGTTTGCACGAAAGGAATTGGGCGCGGAAGCCATCGTTGGCAGCTTTTGCGGTGCGTCCAGCCATGACGGCATGTCTGCTGGCGAGGCCGGTGCGGACTATGTCGCCTTTGGACCAGTGGGCGCGTCAACGCTGGGTGATGGCACAATCGCCGAAATGGATCTGTTCCAGTGGTGGTCTGAGACGATCGAAGTTCCAGTCGTTGCCGAGGGTGGCCTGAATCCCGACTTGGTTCGCGATCTGGCCCCCTGCACCGATTTCTTCGGAATTGGGGACGAGATTTGGTCACAGGATGACCCTCTGGCCGCGCTGAAGGATCTGACTGACGCGATGCGCTGATCGGTGCGAGCGTTAACGCTTGCACCTTCGCCGGGGCTGCGGCATGACGACGACATGACTCAGAACAGCGACATCCTTTGTATCGGCTCGGTTCTTTGGGACGTGATTGGCCGGTCCGCCAGCGCCATGCGGCAGGGCTCGGACGTGCCGGGGCGGATCACCCGCCTGCCCGGCGGCGTGGCCATGAACATCGCCATGACGCTTGTGCGCTTTGGCATGACCCCCACCTTGCTGACCGCCATCGGGCGCGATCCCGAGGGAGATGAATTGGCAAACGCCTGTTCCCGACTAGGCATGGTGACGGATCACATTTACCGTTCGCAGGATTTGCCGACCGATCGTTACATGGCGGTCGAAGGGGCCAACGGCTTGATAGCAGCCATCGCTGATGCGCATTCGCTTGAAGCCGCGGGTGCCAAAATCCTGCGTCCACTGATGCACGGGCCGCTAGGGTACGAAAACGAGCCGTTCGAAGGCCCAATCGCGCTGGACGGGAACCTGACCCTGAACTTGCTTGAGGAAATCGCCCAAAGCCCCGCCTTTGCGCGCGCCGATCTGCGTGTGGCACCGGCCTCGCCCGGTAAAGCCGAACGTTTGCTGCCGTTCCTGAAACATGCGCGGGCCACGCTGTATGTGAACCTCGAAGAAGCCGGCATCCTGTGCCAGCGCGAATTCAAGGATTCCGAAAGCGCCGCCAAAGGCCTGCTGGATCGCGGCGCGCTGCGGGTGTTGGTCACCGACGGCGGAAGCTCGGCCACGGTTGGTAATGCGGATGAAATCCTGACCCAAACACCACCGTCCGTTTTGGTTACCCGCGTAACCGGCGCAGGCGACACATTCATGGCGGCCCACATCGCCTCAGAATCCGACGGAGCATCGAGCGAAGAGGCCCTGGCCCGCGCTTTGCACGCCGCCGCAACATACGTATCCGGAGAAACCCCACTGTGATCGACATTCAATATTCCGCCGAAGTCCGTGCTGCCAAGGACGCAGGCCAGCCTATCGTGGCACTGGAAAGCACCATCATCACCCACGGGATGCCTTACCCTCAGAACATCGAGGTTGCGGCACAGGTCGAACAGGACATCCGCGACGCGGGCGCAATTCCGGCAACCATGGCCGTGATCAAAGGCAAACTGCATGTGGGCCTTGAGGCTGATGAGCTGAAAGCGTTGGGTCAGGCGCAGGGCGTCGCCAAGCTGTCGCGCGCAGATATGGCCGCCTGCATGGCGACCGGCGGCACTGGCGCAACCACAGTCGCTGCGACGATGATTGCCGCCCATTATGCCGGGATTGAAGTGTTTGCCACCGGTGGCATTGGCGGCGTTCATCAGGGTGCCGAGACGACCTTTGATATCTCAGCCGATCTGCATGAGCTGGCCCAGTCTCCGGTTACAGTTGTGGCTGCGGGCGCAAAAGCCATCCTCGATCTGGCAAAAACGCTCGAGGTTTTGGAAACGCTGGGCGTTCCGGTCATCGCCTACGGGCAGGACGAATTCCCGGCCTTCTGGTCGGCCAAATCCCCTTATGCCGCGCCCCTGCGAATGGACAGTGCCGAGGACATCGCCACGGCGCACGCCACACGCCGCGCGCTTGGCTTGCCCGGCGGCCAGCTTGTTGCCAACCCAATTCCGACCGCCGATCAGATCCCGGCCGAAGAACTGGCTCCCATCATTGCATCGGCACAGGCCGACGCAGATACACACCGGATCAGCGGCAAAGGCGTCACGCCGTACCTGCTGCAACGGATTTACGAACAGACCGAAGGGCGTTCGCTGACGGCCAACATCGCCTTGGTCCGCAACAACGCCCGACTGGCGGCCGGAATTGCTCGGGCGCTGTCCGACTGAACCGATTGACATAAGCCTATTGTACCAAGGCACCCAACTGCTTAACTAATTCGGCAGAAAACCGCTCAGGACCGCAATGAACACGCCATTTGACGAAGAACCACATCGCCGCCCGGGCCTGTTTTCGCGACTGCGCGCGTCTTTCCTGACGGGCATCGTCGTGATTGCGCCGGTGTGGCTGACCATTTGGCTGATCTGGTCCGTGGTTGGCTGGATCGACAGTGCGGTACTGCCCATAATTCCACAACGGTTCCAGCCGCAGGAATATGTGGGCATCAACCTGCGCGGTGTCGGCGTTGTCATCTTCCTGATCTTCACTGTTCTGGTCGGATGGATCGCCAAAGGTATTCTGGGCCGGTCCCTGATCCAAATTGCCGAAAGCCTTGTCAGCCGGATGCCCGTTGTTCGATCCGTCTATTCCGGGATCAAACAGATCTCGGAAACGGTGTTTGCCCAGACTGAACGGTCATTCGAAAAAGCATGCCTGATCCAATACCCCCGCCGCGGCATCTGGGCAATCGGTTTCGTCTCTACCGCGGCAAAAGGCGAAGTCAGCGAGCGGGCTGAAACCGGGGGTGAACTGCTAGGTGTCTTCGTCCCGACCACGCCCAACCCGACCTCTGGCTTCCTATTGTTCTTCCCGGCCGAGGACGTGATCCTGTTGGATATGACAATCGAGGACGCCGCGAAGTTGGTGATTTCCGCAGGCCTTGTTTACCCCAACGAAAAAGACCCGACGCAGCCGCCCGAGTGATCAGCCAAACATCTCGGGCAGGTCGACGGTGCTGCGTGCGCCAAGATCGGCTTTGTGATCGCCGATGAACCGATGCGCCGCGGCGCGCCCGGCGTCCTTCAGCTTGTGCAGGATCACAGGGTTGGGAACCGTCTTGGTCGCCACAGACAGATCATTCATCAATTCGTCATCCGCAATCATGTGGACAAATACGCGGCTCATCTCTCCGGCCGTCAGCTTGCCGTCCGCCAACAGACGCTGAACAAAATTGATCGCCCGCAACTCGCGAAACAGGGATGAGTTAAAGCTGATCTCGTTGATCCGGTTCTGGATCTGCTGCGGAGTTTTTGGCACCTCATCGCGCTCAAGCGGGTTGATGTTCACGACCACGACGTCTTCAGGCAAATCACTGTTAAACAAAGGATAAAGCGCCGGGTTTCCAGTGTAACCACCATCCCAATATGCCTCGGTCCGGCCCGAGCTGGGGTCAAATATCTCGACGGCCTGAAACAGGCTAGGCAGGCAGGCCGAGGCCAAAATGGCATCCGTTGAAATCTCTTCCCCGGTGAACACCCGGATCTTGCCGCTGCGCACACAGGTCGCGCAGACAAACAACAGGGGTCCCTGATCCGTGCAAATCTCATCAAAGTTGAACCGATCGACAACCGGTTCCAGAGGATTGCGGTAAAACGGACCATAAGCATATGGCGACACTAGCCGCGACCAGGCATCACCAACCGAGAATGGCAGCGAATACTCCATCGACTGGGCAATCTGCGCAGGCTCCAGCGCCTGCATCCAGTTGGCAAGGCGCATATCACCCACCGCGCCCATCCGTGCCCATAGCCCGTCCAGACTGGCCCGTGCGCCATCACGTCCGTTGTGCACCATCCCGGATTTGAAAGCAGCGCCATTCAGCGCCCCGGCCGAGGTCCCAGTGATGGCCGCGACCTCGATATCCTCTTCGTCCAGCAGCCTGTCCAGAACGCCCCAGGTAAAGGCACCGTGCGCACCCCCACCCTGCAAAGCCAGATTGATCCGTTTCACTATTCCACCCCTTCATCTTTTTCAAAATACTCCGGGGGTGCGGGGGCAACGCCCCCGTGAAACCTCACAACGCTGTCCAACCGCCATCGACCGAGATCGTGGTCCCGGTGATCTGTGCTGCCGCATCCGAGCACAGGAAGATCGCGGTGCCACCCAATTGCTCGACCGTGGCGAATTCTTTCGAAGGTTGCCGTTCAAGCATCACGTTCTTGATCACGTCCTCACGGCTCATGCCGTATTCCTTCATGGTTCCTGGGATCTGTGCCTCGACCAATGGTGTCAGGACGTATCCCGGGCAGATCGCATTGCATGTGATCGGCTCCTGCGCAGTCTCCAGCGCCACGGTTTTGGTCATGCCAACCACGCCGTGTTTTGCCGCGACATAGGCCGCCTTGAACGGAGACGCTGTTAACCCGTGTGCCGAGGCGATATTCACAATACGTCCCCACCCGGCTTTGCGCATCATTGGCAGCGCCGCGGCCATCGTATGAAAAGTCGAGTTCATATTGATCGCGATGATCGCATCCCACTTTTCGACCGGAAATTGATCAACCGGCGCAACATGCTGAATGCCCGCGTTGTTCACCAGAATATCACATGCCCCCGCCTTTTCGATCAGCGCGCGGCATTCTTCACCCTTAGACATGTCCGCCTTGATAAAGCGTGCGCTGGTCCCGGTCTCTTTCGAAATCTCAGCGGCCAGCGCATGATCTTCGTCGCGGTCGGTAAATGAATTCAGCACCACGTTAGCCCCGGCCTTCGCCAGCTCGCGCGCGACGCCTAATCCGATCCCTGAATTCGATCCGGTGATAATGGCTGTTTTTCCCGAAAGGCTCATGGCCGAACTCCCACAAAGTCAACTTTGGCGACACAGTGCCATGCTGCAGCTGCAAAGAAAACGGGGAAACATTCGGGCGACGCATCCTACGTCAGATCCGGACAAAAAAAACGCCCGCACGAAGCGGGCGTTAAGTTATTGAGGCAGGTTTCATACAGGCAAGAAACCTATCGAGCAGTGCATCCTTTATAAGCAATTTCTTGTGTTCGTCCAAGCTAAAAGTTTGAAAACAAGAAAAATCATAGCTACGATGAATCCCAACAAAATAAGGCCAGAGCAGGATTGTTTCCAAAATGAGCCCCGATTTTCTACGCCCCGTTCGCCCATTGATCGCGGGAATCACTGCACTTTTGAGCACGTCAATTGCTTATGCAGAATCGACCCATGGCATAGCTATGTATGGTGACCCCGCCTTACCACCGGATTTTGTGTCCCTGCCCTACGCAAATCCGGACGCGCCAAAAGGCGGGAAAGTCGTGTTCGGAAATACGGGCGGCTATAACAGTTTGAACCCGTTCGTGCAAAAAGGCAGCTCGCCCTGGCAATTGCGATTTTGGACCCACGAGGGCCTGATGGGCCGATCCTGGGACGAACCTTTCACTCTTTACGGGCTGTTAGCCGAATCAGTTGAGACAGCGCCGGACCGGTCCTGGGTCGAATTCACCCTGCGTGAGAACGCAGAATTCTCGGATGGTACACCAGTCACAGTGGATGATGTCATCTGGTCGTATGAGACTTTGGGAACCGAAGGCCACCTGCGTTATCGCGGGCTGTGGAGTAAGATTGACAGTATCGAACAGACCGGTCCCCGCTCGGTGCGCATCACCTTTAACGAACCCGACCGCGAGCTTGCCCTGATCGCCGGCCTGCGCCCGATCCTGCAGAAAGCCCAGTGGGAAGGTAAAGATTTTGCCAATGCCGGGTTGCATGACATTCCGGTCGGGACCGGGCCCTACGTCGTCGACAGCTATGAGGCCGGTAGATACGTGAACCTTAAGCGGAACCCGGATTATTGGGGCACTGACATCCCCTTCCGTAAAGGCACCATGAATTTGGACGAAATGCGGATCGAGTTCTACGGCGACGGCACTGTTCTGTTCGAGGCCTTCAAAGCCGGAGAACTGACCGCGGTACGTGAATTCAATGCCGACAAATGGGCCAACCAATACAATTTCCCGGCCGTCCAGCGTGGTGATGTGGTCAAGACCGAGATCCCGCACGGCAAGCCCTCGGGCATGACCGGGTTTGTCATGAACACCCGCAAAGCACCGTTTGACGACTGGCGTGTCCGCGAGGCGCTGACGCTGGCGTTCAATTTCGAATTCATCAACGACACGATTACCGGCAACGCGCAGCCGCGTATCTCATCCTATTTCTCGGGCTCGGACCTTGCGATGCAGCCCCGTCCGGCAAGTGGTCGCGTCGAAGAGCTGCTGATGGAATTCAAGGACGACCTGCCTCCGGGAACGCTTGAAGGCTATACATTGCCGGAAAGTGACGGATCGGCCCGCAATCGTTCGAACATCCGCGCCGCCACCAAACTGTTGGCCGAGGCTGGCTGGACCATCCAGGACGGCGTGCTGCGTAACGAAAACGGCGATGCCTTTACCGTGACCGTGTTGCTGCAACAGGGCGACACCGAAAGCGAAACGGCAATCGAGATCTACACGCGCGCACTGGAACGTCTTGGCATCGCGGTGAGCACCGAGCAGGTCGACAGCGCCCAGTTCACCAGCCGTACATCCGAGTTGGATTTCGACATGACCTATTTCCGTCGTGCGTTGTCCCTGTCACCCGGCAACGAGCAGCGCCTCTACTGGGGCAGCGAAAACGCGAATACTCCGGGCACGCGCAATTTGATGGGGGTGGCTTCACCCGCTGTGGACGGAATGATTGACGCCATGCTGGCCTCGGAAAGTCATGAGGATTTCGTTGCTGCAACGCGCGCGCTTGATCGTGTATTGACCGCCGGGCGCTATGTCATTCCGATCTGGAACTTTGATGTAGGCAGGATCGCCCACGCCAAGGAACTCAAGCAGCCGGAAAACTTGCCGATCTATGGCGATGGGCCAGAATACATGCCGCAGGTTTGGTGGTACGAACAGTAACGGGTCACGCGCAGCACCAAAGGGACGTGGGCGGAAATCGGCGCACAGCCTATTGGCACCGCATATTGCGGGTCGAGTTTTTGGTGCGCCAACATGTTGCAATTGCCCCAACGTCAAGTGCTCCCCTAAAAAACTCACACAAAAAGCTTTACTGAACTGGGTTTAGCGATATAGCTTGTGCATAAGCTGCAGTACGCTGCACGAATTGATTATTGCTTTGAATTTCAAAACGTAACTCTTCGTCCGGTGCGCAGCACATCGAATTTACGGACCGGCCTCCACTCACTCAAAATCAGGTCCGTCTGCCCGTTGCGGATAGGCTGCAACGGGCACTTTCGACCCCGACAAAAATCAAACCGCCTCCCGACCTCGGGTGCGACATTTTGTCATGCCCGAACGCCCTCACCACCTTCGTACGCTGGTTCTTGGGACGAGCGGTTTGAAACCATGAAAACGGAAAGCTGTCTAATGTTGAAATGGACCGATCTGACGCAAGACCTGGACGCAATGTATACGCGCGCCAAACGGAGATTTCCGAACCTGCGGGATCAGGACATGGTGCGGTTAAGCCAAGACCGCAAATGTTTCGAAGCGTATCTGGCCGAACGCCATCAACTGACTATGAACGAAGCCCACGAAGAGCTTGAGGACTTTTTGTTCACGGAAGGTTTGAACCGCGAATTCAGCCGGTCGTTAAGTAAGTGATGTTACCCACAGGATCATTGCATCTTCGTCGCTGACCGAGATTACATTGTGCCCCATGCTCCCGTCGTAATAGGCGCTGTCGCCGCGGCGCATTTCGACTGGTTCATAAAACTCGGTGTAAAGGCGCACAACACCCGTCAAGACATACAAGAACTCTTCGCCGTCGTGGCGGACCCAGCCGTCGAACTCATCCATTGACCGCGCGCGGACACGGGCCCGATAAGGCAACATCTGCTTTTTGGTCAGCGTTTCGGCAAGCAGTTCATGTTCATAGGTGGTTGTGGGATGGGCAGACCCTTCGCCCATGCGCGTCACGGCCATCCGACCGATCACCTGGTCCCGCTGTGGCGCCGTAAACAGCTGCGGCACGGAGATCTCAAGACCGGTCGCAAGCTTTTTCAGCGCGTCATAGGTGGGCGACATCTGACCATTTTCGATCTTGCTGAGCGTAGAACGTGCCAGACCAGCCTGCGTGGCCGCCTGTTCAAGCGTCCATTTCCGCGCTTTCCGCAGCTCGCGCACACGCGCGCCGAGGTCCAGTGGTTCAACTTCCGTATGTTCGCCCGAGTCCCGGGCAATGCGGATCAGAGATGTCTGGTCTTGGGTGCTCATGCGTCATTCTATAGGCGCAGCCCGCCGTGCTTGCAACGCAGCAGTGGTCGCGCTAGCCAGTTGCCATGCTTTCTATTTTTGATCAGGGGCCGCCGCCGGCCTGCCCGTCTCCGTTCAATCTGGCAGCGCATGTACTGCGCTGTGCGGACAGGCTTTCGGACAAGACCGCCCTGTCTGTTCTAGGGTCCTCGGATACCGAGCATTGGACGTATAGCGAGTTGCAGCAGGCCATTCTGGGAACTGGCACAGGGTTGTTGAATGCCGGTTTGAAGCCCGGCGATATCGCGTTGATGCGGCTTGGAAACACGGTCGATTTCCCGATTGCCTATCTCGGAGCGATTGCTGTCGGCATCGTCCCGGTCCCAACGTCATCGCAGCTGACCGAGCCGGAAACAGAGCGCATGATCAACGATCTCAGACCTGCCGCCATTCTGCGTGACCCACAGGTTGCGTGCGCCGCGCATCCGGTTCAGATTGACCTGTCCGATTTGGCCGGAATGCGTGATCTGCCTGCTGCAGAATATCAAATGGGCGACCCGGAACGGATGGCCTATGTCGTCTATACTTCGGGCACATCGGGAAAACCGAGGGCTGTGGCCCACGCCCATCGTGCCATCTGGGCGCGTCAGATGATGGTGGATGGCTGGTACGGGCTGCGTGAAACCGATCGCCTGTGTCACGCAGGCGCGTTCAACTGGACCTATACCTTGGGCACCGGTCTGATGGATCCGTGGACCATTGGCGCAACGGCTCTTATCCCTGCGCCGGGCACCGATCTGGACGCTCTACCTGCCCTGCTACGCCATCATCAAGCTACCATCTTTGCGGCAGCACCGGGCGTATTCCGTAAGGTGGTGAGCTCAACAGACGACGTCGACCTGCCGGAATTGCGGCATGGGTTATGCGCCGGAGAAAAACTGTCACGGCATCTGCATGAACAGTGGACGCAAGCGACCGGCACTGAACTCTACGAGGCCTATGGCATGTCAGAGTGTTCGACTTTCATTTCGTCCAGCCCGGCGCATCCAGCGCGGTCCGATGCATTGGGCCAACCGCAGCCTGGCCGCCGTGTGGCTATCCTGGGACCTGACGGTCCCGTACCTCAGGGTCAGGAAGGCACCATTGCCATACACAGGTCCGACCCCGGTCTGATGCTGACCTATCTCAACGCCCCGGACGAGGCCGAAGCCCGGATGCAGGACGACTGGTTCCTGACCGGCGATCAAGGGGCCATGGCCGTGGATGGCCAGATCACCTATCTGGGTCGCGATGACGATATGATGAATGCGGGCGGCTATAGGGTGTCACCGGTTGAGGTCGAGGCGGCGCTGTCCCGGTATCCCGGCATCGCGCAGGTCGGAGCTGCGGCAGTCGAGGTCAAACAGGACACATTTGTGATAGCAGCCTTCTATACAGGACCGGAAAAGCTGGACGACAACGCCCTGCGTAATTATGTCGAGGCAAATCTGGCGCGCTATAAGCAACCGCGCGCCTTTATCCATCTGCCTGACCTGCCCACCGGCGGGAACGGGAAACTTCTGCGCCGGGCGCTGCCGGCCTATTTCAAGGCGACCAACCCATGACCGAGACCGTCAAGCTTGATATCATGTCCGACCCGATTTGCCCGTGGTGCTATATCGGCAAAACCCATCTGGACAAGGCGCTCGCGGCGATCCCGGACCATCCGTTTGTGATCGAATGGCATCCGTTCCAGTTGAACCCCGACATGCCGGATGCCGGGATGGATCGCCGCGAGTATCTCGAACGCAAGTTCGGGGGCAAGGAAGGCGCGGTGCGTGCCTATGCTCCGGTCGTTGATCATGCCGAGAACGCAGGCCTTAAGATCGACTTCGAAGGCATGGAGCGCACGCCCAACACACTGGACGCGCACCGCCTGATCCATTGGGCCGGGATTGAAGGCAAACAGAACGCCGTAGTCGATGCGTTGTTCGATGCCTATTTCGTGCAGGCCCGCGATATCGGCGATCATGAGGTTCTGGCCGATATTGCCGACAATGCGGGAATGGACGCAGCGGTCGTGCTGAAACTGCTGAAATCCGACGCGGACCGCGAGGATATCAGCAACCGTGACAGCCATTCCAGGAAGATGGGCGTCAGCTCTGTCCCGACGTTCATCGTTGCCAATCAACATGCCGTCCCCGGGGCGCAACCCCCTGAAATGTGGGAAAAAGCGATTGCTGAAATCATGTCTCAACTTGAGGCTTCCGCCGCAAATTAGCACAGACCTCTGTGCAATTTGACACCTAGCGTCAACTGATTTGCCGTGATAGCGCGAACAGATCAGGAGGGCGTTATGGCCAATCGCATGTCACGGGGTGAGTTCATAGCACTTGTCGCAATGATGTTTGCGACGATCGCGTTTTCGATCGATTCCATGTTGCCTGCGCTGCCAAATATCGGCGCGCAACTCAGCCCCGACGACGTCAACAAAGCCCAGCTGATCCTAACCTCGTTTGTGTTGGGCATGGGGATTGGCACGTTTTTTACCGGGCCGCTGTCGGACGCCTTTGGCCGCAAACCAGTGATCTATGTCGGATCGGCACTGTATATCATTGCAGCGGCGGCTGCCTGGGCCAGTTCATCACTCGAAATGCTATTGGTCGCCCGTATCTTCCAGGGGATCGGATGTGCGGCCCCGCGCGTGGTGGCCATGGCGATTATTCGCGATCTGTATTCGGGCCGAGAGATGGCGCGGATTGTATCGATTGCGATGATGATCTTCACCCTGGTCCCTGCGATCGCGCCAATGCTTGGTGCCGGAGTGATCGCACTGACCGGATGGCGGGGTATCTTTGCCTCATTCATCCTGTTCTCACTAATCACCATCGTCTGGATGGGCCTGCGCCTTCCGGAACCCCTGTCGGTCGAGAACCGTCGCCCGCTGCGCCTGCCCCTTATACTGGACGCCGCACGCCAGATGTTCACACATCCAACTGTCCGACTGTCGATCTTGGTTCAGACATTGTGTCTGGGTATGTTGTTCACCATGCTGACGATGGTTCAACCGGTCTACGATGTCATCCACGACAGTGCCGACAGTTTTCCGTTCTGGTTCGGGTTCGTGGCGTTGATGGCGGGCTCAGCCAGCCTTTTAAACGCGGCCCTTGTTATCAAATTGGGCATGCGCCGGATCGTGACATGGGCGTTGGGCGCGCAGGTCCTCTTTACCACAGCTGTCATCGCCCTGAATGCGGCAGACCTTTCGCCCACCATGTCTTTCGCCGTTTTCGTAGGCTGGCAAACGGCAGTCTTCTTTATGGCAGGCATGACTATGGGCAACCTGAACGCCATCGCGATGGAGCCAATGGGCCATATCGCGGGCATGGCAGCCTCGGTGATCGGAGCGATCTCGACCGTGTTTGCAGCCGCGATTGCGGCCCCCATCGGGCAGATGTTCGACGGGTCTATCACCCCGCTGGCTGTTGGCATCCTGGCCATGAGCGCCGCGGGCTTCGGCCTGATGCTGCATATGGGGCGGATCGAAAACAGGCTTCCAGCCTGATCTGTGCAGGAACGGTGAATCAGGCTAACATCTGCTCAATATGAGTGGAGTTTTTCAGTGAGCGACTACTACGATCTTGGCGCATATTCCAGTCCGATAACGACGGCCTCAGCAGACGCACAGCTTTGGTTCGACCGAGGGCTGAATTGGACCTACGGCTATAACCACGACGAAGCGGTTGTGTGTTTTCAGCGCGCGCTTGAGTTTGACCCTGACTGCGCGATGGCCCACTGGGGCGTGGCTTATGCTGCAGGGCCAAACTACAACCTTCCTTGGAACTTGCTGGATGACCGCGGGCAACGAAAGGCGCTGGCACTGGCCTATGATGCCACGCAGAAAGCCGTGGCTTTGGCCGAAGGGTGCAGCCCGACGGAACAGGCGCTGATCCGCGCCCTGCCCGCGCGGTATCCACAGCGCGATCCTGTCGACGACATGCATAGCTGGGATCACGATTTTGCCGCCGCGATGCGCGTCGCCTTTGCAGAGCAGTCGGGTCACCTCGATCTGCGCACCATCTATGTCGAGTCTCTGCTCAACCTGACCCCCTGGCAGATGTGGGACCTGAAAACCGGTAAACCCGCTGAGGGCGCCGCGACTCTGGAAGCACAAAAAGCCCTGGAAGACGCGATGGCAGACGATCCGGCGGCGATGTCGCACCCGGGTCTGTTGCACCTCTATGTCCACTTGATGGAAATGTCGCCCACACCGGAAAAGGCGCTGAAGGCCGGGGATATCCTGCGCACTCTGGTTCCCGATGCAGGGCATTTGGTGCATATGCCAACCCATATCGACGTGTTGTGCGGGCACTATCAGAACGTCGTTCACTGGAATGAAAAGGCGACCGTGGCTGACTTGAAGTATTATGAGCGCGAAGGCGCGTTCAACATCTACACAGGCTATCGCCAGCACGACTATCATTTTGCCATCTACGGCGCGCTGTTTCTGGGTCAGATGGAACCCGCCCTGCGTGCCAATCAGGGCATCTGGGACACCACCCCCGAAGAGATGCTGCGCACGGAAAGCCCGCCCATGGCGGATTTCTTCGAAAGCTACATGTCGATGGGGCCGCATATCCTGATCCGGTTTGGCCGGTGGGAAGAAGCAAAGGCCCTGACCTTGCCCGATGATCAGGATCTCTACCGCACTGTCACCGCAACCACCCATTACGCACGTGCAGTCGCCTATGCGGCCACAGGTGAGGTGCCCGAAGCAGAGGCCGAAGAGCAACTGTTCCTTGCCGCCAAGGATCGGGTTCCGGAAACCCGGCTGCTGCACAACAACCGCGTGATCGACTTGCTGGACATCGCCCGCGAAATGCTGCGGGGCGAGATTGAGTATCGCAAAGGCAACTATGATGCTGCTTTCGCCCATCTGAGGCGCTCTGTCGAATTGGACGACACGCTGCCCTACGACGAGCCTTGGGGTTGGATGCAACCCGCGCGCCACGCGCTTGGTGCGTTGTTGTACGAACAGGGCCGCGTGCCCGAGGCCGAAGCAGTGTATCGCGAAGATCTAGGGCTTGGCGGCACTCTGAGCCGCGCCTCAATCCACCCCGACAATGTCTGGAGTTTAAAGGGCCTGCATGATTGTCTGAAAGCACGCGGTGAGACAGTTGAGATCAAATTGATCAAACAACGTCTTGATCTGGCGCTTGCCCGCGCTGACCGGGCCGTCGGGGCCTCGTGTTTTTGCGCGCAGGCAGCAATGAAGGCCGCAGAATGATCCGTGCAGTTATGTTGTCGCTGCTTTTTTGTGGCCCAGCCCTGGCTGACCGGCAGTCATTTCCGCCGGTCGATGAAGCAGAACGCGATCCTACCCTTGTGGCCTTTCGGGAGAGTTTGTTGGCGAGCGTGGCCGCACGTGATACCGACACCGTTATCGCAGCTGCTTGCCCGGACATCTACCTCAGCCATGGCGGAAGCGGTGGGCCCGGGGAATTCCTTGAATACCTCGGCCCGGAAAACAGCTCTCTAGAAGACCAGAGCCGCGAAGCCTATTGGAGCGATCTGGAAACCACCCTGTCCCAACCGGGCTATTTCGACGACGAGGGCGAGTTTTGGATGCCGCATCAATGGCAGATCACCTTGCCTGCCTCATTGGACCCTTACGTGGCCTACTTTGTCACCGGTGAGAACGTCAGTCTTCGGCAAGCCGCCGAACCAGGCTCCCCAGCGCTGAGCCTCATCAGCTACGAGATCGTCATCGTCCCGACCCATCGAGACGGTGCCGACTATCAACCGGTGATGCTGACTGACGGCACGCGGGGATTCATGCACGGCGACTTTCTATGGCCCATGACAGGTCACCGCGCCGCGCTTGTGAAATCGGACGCGGGCGAATGGCAATTGTGCACTTTCGTCAGCGGAGACTAGGCTTTCGCCTTTTTCTTCTTCGCTGCCATGACCTTTTCCGCCAGATCGCGGGCGATGGCAAATGCGCCTTTGATCTTGTCGCTGTCCTTCTTCCAATCGCGTCTGACGACGATCTTGTTGTCCTTGACCTTGGCCAAACCGCGCTGGTTCTGAATGAACTCTACCAAACCCTCCGGCGAGGCGAACTTGTCGTTGTGAAACTGGATTGTCGCGCCCTTCGGCCCGCCATCCAGTTTTGCAATCCCTGCGCGTTTGCACATCGCCTTGATGCGCACGACCAGCATCAGGGTGTTTACCTCTTTCGGCAGCGTGCCGAACCGGTCGATCAGTTCTGCGGCAAAACCTTCCAGCTCGACCTTGGTCGAAAGCGACGACAAGCGACGATAAAGCCCAAGGCGCACATCCAGATCGGGCACGTAATCTTCGGGGATCAGAACCGGCACGCCCAGATTGATCTGTGGCGCCCATTGATCGTCGGCTTCAGACAGCCCTTCCATTTCACCGGCTTTGATCTTGGCAATCGCCTCTTCCAGCATCGATTGATAGAGCTCATAGCCAACATCGCGCATCTGGCCGGACTGTTCCTCACCCAGCAGGTTGCCCGCACCACGAATGTCCAGGTCCTGCGATGCGAGCGTGAACCCGGCCCCCAGAGTATCCAGCGAGCCCAAAACCCGCAGGCGCTTTTCGGCTGTCGCCGTCAGTTTCTGACGCGGTTTGGTGGTCAGGTACGCATAGGCACGGGTTTTGGAGCGACCCACCCGGCCTCGGATCTGATAAAGCTGAGCCAGCCCGAACATATCTGCCCGGTGCACGACCATCGTGTTGGCGGTTGGAATATCCAGCCCGCTCTCCACAATCGTGGTCGCCAGAAGCACGTCGTACTTGCCGTCATAAAAAGCGTTCATTCGGTCGTCGAGTTCACCCGCCGCCATTTGCCCATGCGCCACCATATAAGTCAGCTCGGGCAGTTGTTCCTTTAGGAATTCTTCGATCTCTGGCAGGTCCGAGATGCGGGGAACAACGTAGAAGCTCTGCCCGCCTCGATAGTGTTCGCGCAGCAGGGCTTCGCGTATGGTCACGGCGTCGAATTCGCTGACATACGTGCGAATGGCAAGACGATCGATAGGCGGCGTGCCGATAATCGACAGGTCGCGCACGCCGGTCAGCGACAGCTGCAGCGTCCGTGGGATCGGCGTGGCGGTCAAGGTCAGCACGTGAATGTCGCTGCGCAGCTGTTTCAGGCGTTCCTTGTGACCGACGCCAAAATGCTGTTCTTCGTCGATGATCAACAGGCCCAGATTGTTGAACCGGATACCCTTGGCCAGCAACGCATGGGTGCCGATCACGATGTCGACGGTCCCGCGCGCCATACCATCACGGGTCTGCTGTGCATCTTTCGCGGACACAAACCGCGACAGCTGCCGCACTTCCAGCGGAAAGCCCCGGAACCGTTCCTTGAAACTGGCCGCGTGCTGACGCGCCAGCAATGTGGTCGGTGCAATCACGGCCACCTGAACACCGGACATCGCGGCGACAAAGGCCGCGCGCATGGCAACCTCGGTTTTGCCAAAGCCCACGTCACCACAGATCAACCGATCCATCGGTGCGCCGGAATGGATGTCCTCCATCACCTCGGAAATCGCGCGCAGCTGGTCGTCGGTTTCCTGATATGGAAAGCGGGCGCTGAACTCCTCCCACGCGTGGGGCGGTGGATCCATGACCGGAGCTTTGCGCAAAGCGCGTTCAGCGGCGATACGGATCAGCTTGTCCGCCACCTCGCGGATGCGTTCTTTCAGCTTGGCTTTCTTAGCCTGCCACGCACCTCCACCCAAGCGGTCCAGCAGACCTTCGTCATGGCCGTATTTCGACAGCAGCTCGATGTTCTCAACCGGCAGATACAGCTTGGACTGTTCTGCATATTCCAGCAGCAGGCATTCATGCGCAGCACCGGCCGCCGTGACCACCTCCATCCCCATGTACCGCCCGATCCCGTGGTCGACGTGAACCACCAGATCGCCTGGGCTGAGCGACTGGGTTTCGGTCAGGAAATTCTCGGCCTTGCGGCGCTTCTTGGGCTGGCGGATAAGGCGGTCACCCAGCACGTCCTGCTCGGCGATCACGGTCAGACCGGACGTTTCAAAACCGTGCTCAAGCGCCCAGACCGCCAGATGCAATCCGCGTTTGCCAATCCGGGTGCCATCGGTGACGGGGATGGCTTCGGCCAGACCTTCATCCTCGATCAAGCCGGTC
Source organism: Ruegeria sp. YTSC004 (assembly GCF_059609805.1). NCBI lineage: Bacteria > Pseudomonadati > Pseudomonadota > Alphaproteobacteria > Rhodobacterales > Roseobacteraceae > Ruegeria > Ruegeria sp. YTSC004. The sequence goes on along the minus strand of NZ_JBXWMJ010000012.1, from coordinate 110,791 downwards.
AGGCGCTCTCGTGCCCCTTCGGAATAAGACGCAATCAAGACGGGCCCCTTGGCCATCTTGTCGGTAATATGGCTTGCCAAAGCACCAAACAGGCTGATGTTTTCTTGCTGCCGCTCTGGTGCGAAATTGCGGCCGATCCGCCCACCTGCATCGATCACACCGGGACCGCTGGCCTGGGGCAGCGGGCTGAACTGCATCACCCGCCTGTCCGCGACCGCCTGCTCCCATGCGGCATCGTCCAGATAGAGCAACCCAGGTGGTGTTGGCTTATAAACCGTGTCCATGCGCGAACGGTTTTCCAGCGCCAGACGCCGCGTTTCATACTGATCGGCAATTGTATCCCAGCGGGCAAGCCGCGTGGGTGTCACCTGATCATCCACAGTGATCGTCGCATCCGGCAGATAATCGAACAGGGTTTCCAGCTTTTCGTGGAAGAATGGCAGCCAGTGTTCGATGCCCTGATGCTTGCGGCCCGCGCTGATCGCCTCATACAGCGGATCATCGGTGCCCGCGGCACCAAATTCGATGCGATAGTTTTGGCGGAACCGCGTTATGGCGGCGTCATCCAGAATGACCTCGGACACCGGGGCCAATTCGACAACATCCAGCTTTTCGGTCGTGCGTTGCGAGACCGGATCGAACCGGCGCGCGCCGTCCAACACGTCTCCGAACAGATCCAAACGTACGGGACCGGATTCGCCCGGAGGGAAAATGTCGATGATACCGCCACGAACCGCATAGTCGCCCGGCTCCATCACCGTCGGACTTTGCGTGAACCCCATGCGTACAAGGAAGTTCCGCAGCGCCGTTTCGTCGACGCGGTGATTCACGCGAGCGGTAAAGGCCGCCTCGCGCAGCACATCTCGCGCAGGCACTCGCTGGGTCGCGGCGTTCAGCGTGGTCAGCAGGACAAACCGTTCCGGCATCTGATGCACCAATGCCGCCAAAGTCGCCACACGCGCCGCCGCAATGTCGGCGTTGGGTGACACCCGGTCATATGGCAGGCAGTCCCACCCCGGGAACACAAAGACCGGCATATCGGGGGCAAAGAAGGCCAGTGCGGCCCGCATTGCCTCCATCCGTTTGTCATCACGCGCGACGTGGCAGACCGGCCCGCCAACGCGCGCGATCTCATTCAGAACAAGCTGTGCGTCAAACCCTTCGGGAGCGCCGCCAACCGTCACATGGTTCGGAGCTGTCATCGCATTGCCTTTCTGATTTTCATCCCCCGAGAACGCCGATCGAGACGTTCTGGTACATACCCCAAAGTGACGTGATGACAATTGAGATCATGCCAATGATCTGGGTGTAAATCCTGCAGCGTACAAGGATCTTTGACACGCTTCCGAGCACCGGCTCGATGCCTTGCAACTTGCGCGCGGCGCGAATGTTGATCAGCATCACCAAACTCACGGGGAACAGCAACAAAAACACGGCCTGTGCAAATTCAACGCCATAGTAGAAACCCAACATCGCAAGCCCGGTAAAAAAGAAACAGCATAAAGCAAGAATAACCAGGCCTGACATATCAACGATGTAAAGCAGCCTGTTCCCATTGATCCGAACGATATCCAGCAGGTCCTGTTCGGACTGTCCGCCAACACGACGGGCACGTACAAGCAGATCGTAGGGAACCCCCATCGCCCAGTGGCTGGCCGACGACCAGAGCACCGCCAGCACGATCCAGTACCACAGATTCGAAAAGCTGCGCATGTCGATGAGTTCGAAAATCGAAGAGTGCAAATCCACGCATCAGCCCTTTGTTCATTGTCCTTGGGGCGTTCTTCGCGCAGGCGCGTCCAATGTTACCCTTGAGACCATCGGGAATTCATGCCACCCAATGCACGATTATTCAAGGAGAGCGCGACATGAAACCGACCATCGCCCCCTACCCCCTTACGCGATTTCGCCGGGCGCGCCAATCCGGCGCCATTCGTGGGTTGGTGCGGGAAAACGCGCTGACGACAGACGATCTGATCTGGCCGGTTTTTGTGCGCGATGGTGAAGGCATTGAAGAACCCGTACCTTCGATGCCCGGCGTTGTGCGGCGCTCGGTCGATCTGATCGCAAAGGCCGCAGTCGAGGCACAGGCTATGGGCATCCCGGCGATCTGCATCTTTCCCTACACCGATCCCAATCTAAAAACCGAAGATTGCGCCGAGGCGTGGAACCCCGACAACCTGTCAAACCGGGCCATTCGGGCAATCAAATCTGCAGCCCCTGATATTGCCGTGATGACCGACGTGGCGTTGGATCCCTATAACATCAATGGCCATGACGGCTACGTCGTCGATGGCGAGATTGTGAACGATCAGACTGTCGAGGCGCTGGTCAAAATGACACTGGCGCAGGCTGAGGCCGGCGCCGACATCATTGGTCCCTCAGACATGATGGATGGCCGCATCGTTGCGATGCGTCGCGCGCTTGAGACTGCGGGGCACCACAACGTGATGATCCTCAGCTATGCCGCCAAATATGCCAGCGCATTCTATGGTCCCTTCCGCGATGCAGTAGGCGCGTCAGGTGCGCTGACCGGTGACAAGAAGACCTATCAGATGGATCCGGCCAATTCGAATGAGGCGCTGCGCCTGATCGAACGAGATCTGACCGAAGGTGCCGACATGATCATGATCAAGCCGGGGATGCCATATCTGGATATCTGTCGGCGCGTGAAAGACACGTTTGGCGCGCCCACATACGCCTATCAGGTGTCCGGTGAATACGCGATGGTACAGGCTGCGGCGCAGAACGGCTGGATTGATGGTGAGAAGGTCATGCTGGAAAGCCTGCTGGCCTTCAAGCGCGCAGGCTGCGATGGAATCCTGACCTACTTTGCACCGCAGGTCGCACGCATCCTTCAGGGCTAAAACCCCGGACGGTCGCGACTTTTCGCCGATTGTGAACGCTGTTGGACCAGCTTTCCCGTGACACACGGACGCAATCGGCGTATTCTTGCACACAAGATCGGGAACACCCGACACTTCAGGCAGTTTATACAGAGAAAAAAACATGAGCAGTTCCAACTCTCCCCGACTAAACCGTCGTGGCTTTGCGCTTGGCATGGCCGGGCTCACACTGACCGCAGCATGCGGAAACGGTGTAGGCAATTCCAATGCGGCCCAGATCGACGCCCGTGTGAACGTGACGTTGAACGAAATGTTCAGCAAGTACCCCAACACCGTCGAGATCGCCAACAAAGCCGACGGCATGCTGGTGATGCCCCTGATCACCGAGGCCGGGTTCATCTTTGGCGGTGCCTATGGCCAGGGCGCGCTGCGCATTAACGGTGCAACGGTAGACTATTACTCGGCCCTATCCGGCAGTGCTGGTCTGCAGATCGGCGCGCAACAATATGCGCACGTCCTGTTCTTCATGACGCAGGACGCGCTGGATGACTTCCGCCGCTCCAGCGGTTGGACGGCGGGTGCGGATATCGGCTATGTCGTCGATGCCACCGGCGACTCGCTCTCGACCGACACAACCCAATTGCGTAAGCCAGTGTTGGCCGCCGTTTTCGGACAGGCTGGTCTGAAATTCGGCGCGACCGTCGAAGGCACCAAGTACACGCGCATCATCCCCTGATACAGAATACCACCCCCCCCTTTGCCACGAACCCCGCCACATGTTCAAAACCATATGGCGGGGTTATTCATCTCAACATGTTAACTCAACGTTCGCGCGGCGTTCCTCTTTCGGTTGCCCGGTCCTTCCAGTAGGGTTCAGCCAATAATTTCTTATGGGGATATGGGGCGTTCATGGGTCTTGTCTTTCGCTGGCTGGTACGGATTGCTACGGGCCTGATCCTGTTGGCCGTTGCGGCTGTGGGCCTTGTCTACTTTCTGGCCAGCCAGTCCCTGCCGGATTATGATCAGACCGTCGAAGTCAACGGGCTGCGCGCCCCGGTCGAGATCGTGCGCGACACCGCCAATGTTCCGCATATTCTGGCCGAAAGCGACCCGGACGTGTTCTTTGGCCTAGGCTATGCCCATGCGCAGGATCGCCTGTGGCAGATGACCGTGATGCGTCGCACGGCGCAGGGCCGTTTATCCGAAGTGTTTGGCAAGCGCACTGTCCCCATCGACAAGCTCTTGCGCCGTTTTGACTTGTACAGTCTTGCCCACCGCTCGGTCGAGGTGCAGGACGATTACACCAAAGCTGCGCTGCGCGCTTATTCTGCGGGCGTAAATGCCCGGCTGGACGAGATCAATGAGAACGCATTGGGACGCGGCGCGCCCGAGATGTTTCTGTTCAACGCATCTGTTTCGCCGTGGCAGCCCGGCGACAGCATTGCGATCATCAAACTGATGAGCTTGCAACTGTCCGGCCATTTGAAAGATGAGGTCCTGCGCGCCCGCACATCCCTGATGCTGAACGATCCTCAGCGGCTGGCCGATATCCTGCCAGATGTGCCGGGTGCGGGCATCGCGGCGCTGCCGGAATATGCGTCTTTGTTCCCAGAACTACCGCGCTATGCCGAAGGCACGCCGATGCCAGACTCGCCGCTGTCACCATTCCCTAAACGCGGCTTGGCCGGGGCGTCGAACGCGTGGTCCGCCGCGCCTTCGCGTTCGGCGATCGGGGGCACCCTGCTGGCCAACGACCCTCATCTGGGCCTGACCGCACCGGGCATTTGGTACCTGGCACGGCTGGAGCTTGCCAAAGGCGGTGTCATCGGTGCAACCATTCCAGGCGTTCCCGCGATCATGACGGGCCGCAGTGACCGGCTGGGCTGGGGTCTGACGTCGTCTTACCTAGACGATCAGGATGTTCACATCGAACAGCTGAACCCTGAAAACTCAGAAGAATACCTGTCGCCCGAAGGTTATAAACAGTTCCGCTCGCGCCCCTCAATCATCGAGATTAAAGATGAAGCCCCAATCACACTGACCCTGCGCTGGACCGAGAACGGACCCGTCTTGCCCGGCAGCCACTACGATCTGGAAACGATCACCCCGCCCGGACACGTCGCGTCGTTGTCCTGGACGGCGCTCAGCCCGCGTGACACGTCGATGACAGCGTCGATGGCCTTGATGAATTCGGACAGTGTGCGCGAAGCCATCGATGTGGCCGAGCTGTTCATTGCGCCCTCGCAAAACCTGTCGCTGGTCGACAAGGACACGATCGGCATGAAACTAATCGGCGCAATGCCAAGCCGAGACCTTCGCAACCAAAGCCGCGGCCGTATCCCAACGCCCGGTTGGCTGGCCGAGAATTCGTGGCAAGGACGTTTGCCCTATGCGAACAACCCCGAGTTCGTGGCTCCGGCAGGGGGGATTTTGGGCAATACAAACAACAAGATCATCGACCGCCCCTTCCCCGACCATGTCTCGTATGAATGGGGTGATACGCAGCGCGTGCACCGTTGGGAACGCCTTATGCAATCGCGCGAGGTTCACACCCGCGACAGCTTTATCGAAGCGCAGCTTGATACCGTCAGCTTTACCGCCCGCTCGCTTCTGCCGCTAATCGGCGCCGATCTTTGGTTCACCGGAGCCTCTGCGCCCGACGGCACACCTGAACGCCAGCGTCAGGTCGCGCTGGCCTTGCTGGCCGAATGGAACGGTGAGATGAATGAACACCTGCCCGAACCGCTGATCTATGCCGCATGGTTGCGCGCGTTGCAAATCCGACTGATCTCGGACGAGTTGGGGCCGTTGGCTGCCGAATACAAACATGTTGAACCGCTGTTCATCGAACGGGTCTACCGCGATATCGACGGCGCCTCGGTCTGGTGCGACGTGCGCCAGAGCGCGCCAGTGGAAACCTGCACCGACATGGCCCGGTTGGCGCTGGACGACGCGCTGATCTGGATCAGCGAGAAATACGGTGGTTCGCTGGAATCGCTGCGCTGGGGAGACGCCCATCAGGCCACGCATGACCACCCGGTTCTGGGCACGGTTCCCGTTCTGCGGTTCTTCGTCAACATCCGCCAATCCACCAGCGGCGGCGACAACACCCTACTGCGCGGACGGACATCAGGCGAAGGGCCCAACCCTTTCCAAAACGTGCACGGTGCGGGATATCGCGGCGTCTATGATTTTGCCGATCCCAACAGTTCGGTCTTTATCACGGCAACGGGTCAGTCGGGGCATTTCCTGTCGCGCTACTACGACGATCAGGCCCAGCTTTGGCGGCGAGGTGAGTATATCCCCATGTCACTGGACATGGATCTGGCCCGCGCGGCAGCAGTCGGCGTAACCAACCTGACCCCGCGCTGATTTCACTGCTTCGGCAGGACCTTGCCCCTTTTGCAAGCTGCCGTGGACGCGCGCAGGTGTTTTCGCCTACGATCTGCAAGCCGACAATTCGGGACCTTGGGGGTACAGATGGCCAGTTTTCGGGATATGTTGAACAATCTCGCACGCGATTACGCAATCGCGTGGAGCTCAGGCGACCCAAATGCGGTTGCCAGCTTTTTTGCCCCCGACGGGCAGATCACGATCAACCGGGGTGAACCAATTGTCGGCCGTGCCGCCGTCGCAGACATGGCGCGCGGATTCTACGCCGACTTCCCGGATCTGGAAGTGCGCTGCGACATGCTGCGATGGGCCGGATCACACGCGATTTTTGTCTGGACACTGGAAGGTCATCATTCCGAGACCGGCAACCACGTGGTCACACGTGGTTGGGAAGAATGGGAGCTGACCGAAGACAACGAAGTCCAATCTTCGCTTTTCTGGTTCGATGCAGACGACTATCAGCGCCAGATAGACGGGCAGTAGCGGACGCCCCGCCTAAACGCGCGTGATCTGATAGTCGCGCGGAATGCCTTCTGTCACCTTGAACCAGGTCGAGGCTTTGGTTCGCGCCTGATGGGCGTCAAAGGCCGCTTGGTATTCAAAAATTTCGTGTACGTTGAACCGACCGGGAATATCCGCGTCTTCTGTGACGTCGAATGTGATGCAACCCGGTTCGGCCCGAGTCAGGGCGATGTGGTCCGGCAACGCCTCCCGCACCTGTGTGACACGGTCGGCAGGCACCGAAATATGACCACGCAGAACCACCTTAACTTTTGCCATCGTGACCTCGCTTATCGATCAAAGCGCGGCGAACTGCGCCGCCTGCTTGTCGGTCCACAATACGGTGATCTGAAATCCGTCATCCGTCTGCTCTTCGGATTGAACGACATCCTGACGGAACAGCCACGCACGCTTGTTGCCTTCGGCAAATGCCAGCGTCAGAACCATCTCGTGCCGAACCCCCTGCAAATTAACCGCGATCTCGGCCAACAAAGGTTCGATGCCTTCGCCCGTCACAGCAGAAATGGCAAAGATCGACGGGTCGCGGTCGGCCCGGGCAAACGTGGCCTCGCGCTCATCTTCGTTCAACAGGTCGATCTTGTTCCAGACCTCAAGCCGGGGCCGTTCGTCATCAACGCCCAACGAGGTCAAAATGGTCTCGACATCCCGGGCTTGCGCCTCGGTGTCTTCATGGCTGATGTCGCGCACATGCACGACGATATCTGCGCCCAGAACCTCTTCGAGTGTGGCGCGGAAGGCCGCGACCAGTTCGGTCGGCAAGTTCGAAATGAACCCCACCGTGTCCGACAGAATCACCTCGGGACCATCGGGCAGCTCAACCCGCCTCATCGTGGGGTCCAGAGTTGCGAACAGCATGTCCTTGGCCATCACCTCGGCACCGGTCAGGCGATTGAACAAAGTTGATTTGCCGGCGTTCGTATAGCCCACCAACGCAACAATCGGATACGGCACCTTGGCTCGCGCAGCACGGTGCAATGTCCGGGTCTTGATCACCTTCTGTAATTGACGGCGCAGTCGCACAAGCTGATCGTCAATCGCCCTTCGGTCAGCCTCGATCTGGGTTTCACCGGGACCACCGACAAACCCCAACCCGCCCCGCTGACGTTCAAGGTGGGTCCAGGCGCGCACCAGACGCGTACGCTGATAGCTGAGCGCGGCCATCTCGACCTGCAGCACACCTTCACGAGTACGGGCGCGGTCGCTGAAAATCTCCAAAATCAACCCGGTCCGGTCGAGAATTTTGACCTTCCACGCTTTTTCCAGATTGCGTTGCTGAACGGGGGTAACCGGCCCGTCGATCAGAACCAGCTCGACCTCGGCGTCATGAAATCGTTCGCCCAATTCTTCGATCTTGCCGGTCCCGAACAAAAGCCCCGGCTGGGCACGCGGCAGGCGCACAATATCGGACCCGATCACATCCAGATCGGGCAAAGCGGCAGCCAGCGCCACCGCCTCTTCCAGCGCCGGTCCAGGAACACGGCGCTGTTCATCTGATTTGATTTCCGGATGCAGCACCCAAGCCCGGGTGCGCGTCCTGTCATGTTCCATCAAGAGGCGTCTTCGCCCTCATACAGGTTGATCGGCTGCGACGGCATGATCGTAGAAATTGCGTGTTTATAGACCAGCTGCGACTGTCCGTCGCGGCGCAACAATACGCAGAAATTGTCGAACCAGGTGATGACACCCTGCAATTTCACACCGTTGATCAGGAAAATTGTGACCGGGACCTTTGCTTTCCGTACATTATTCAGGAACGCGTCCTGCAGATTCTGTCTGTCCGAAGCCATATTATTATAATCTCGCCATTGTTCTTGCTACGCGCTGCGGACCAACGCGCTCCCTCTGGCAGAGTATGGAGTGTCGTTAACCGATATTCCAGATGAAAAATAAGGTGTCGGCAAAGGTGAGGATTCTTAGTCTCGCCAGAGGGTTGGCGTAATCAGCGCAATGATCGCCAATGTTTCCAGTCGCCCGATCACCATAGCCGCACACATGGTCAGCTTTGCGCCCCAGGGCAAATCGACCAGACGGATGGGAACATCGGTGGCCAGTTCGATCAGCGGCCCGGTGGTGCTGAGTGCCGCGACGCTGAGGACCATCGCCTGTTCAAACCCCGACCCCATCGCGGCCAGCAGCAGATTGAACAGTGCTGCGGTCAGGGCGAACATCATCAGGAATATCCAGGCGATAAAGGCTCCGTCGCTTTGAATGCGACGGTTACCGCCGCCAATGCCACTAACGGATGAGGGATAGATCAACCGATCAATCTCGCGCGCGCCATTGAGGTACAGGGCAAAGACCCGCAACAGTTTGACCCCACCCGCCGTTGTGGCCACCCCACCTCCGATCAGGGCGAGACCCATCAGGATCAGTCCGGGGGTGCCAAGGCCGGACAATTGCTGGGCATCATTCCAGTTTGCGCTTTCGAAACCGGCTGTGGTCAGGAAAGACAACGCCGTAAAGATCATGCCCCAAATCACGCTGAGTGCCTGAAGCGGTTCCAGCTGATTGCCGATTTCCAGAACGCCGGCCCAGACGCGCGCGAACAACAGTGCCGCGACGACAACCACAATCATCAAGCCAATCCGGAATTCGGGGTCTTGGTCCAGCCGGGAATAACCTGTGGTCGCCGTATCGGTCGAAAACGTCAGCCGCGACAAAGCGAAGAACAGGAACAGAAACAGGATCGCCTCGCCCGTTATGCCTGCCTGCGCCCCCTCCAGCCCGCCGACCGGAGATATCCCCGACGTGGCCATGGTTGACATGGCGTGACACACGGCAGTCAAACCGTTTTCGCCAGCGATCAGTAGCAATATCCAAATGGTTGAGGTCAGACCGGTATAGACTGGTGTCAAGGTCCGGGTCACACGGATCAGACGGCCGCGGGGGTCGACCTCTTCGCTTTGTGCGACGCCCGACACCGGGCGACCGGGCTGGCCGCGCGCCGTAATCTCGAACCCGCCCAGCGACAAGGGCGCCAGAATTGCAGCGGCAGCAATCCACATCAGCAAGCCGCCCATCCAGCCGACCAAAGCACGCCACAGGTGTAGAGGTGCGGTCAGGCGATCCGGGTCCGGAAACAGATCTGCACCGGTGGTGGTCACAGCACTGACCATATCAAAATACGCATTCAAAAAGGTGGTGTTGCCCAAGGCATCATGCAGCGGAATCGCCAGAAACAGCGGCAGAACGGTAAAACACCCCAGCAACACGGCCAGTTGCCCAAGCGTCCCACGTCGCGGCACCCGATTTGATGCTGCCACAGCGATCGTGGATACCACGAACAGTCCCAGAAGGCCGGAATAGAAAAAGGATCGCGACGTGTCGTGATCATCCAAGGCCAGCGCGTAAATCGCTGGAATCCACATCGACAACGCAGCGATTCCCGAGATCAACAGAAACAGCGGCAATCGCTGTATCAAAGTGATCTGTTGTCTCAGAGCGCGCGCCATCAGAAGAAATCAATTGAAACCTGCATCAGGCGCTCGACCTCGGGCACGTCCTTGGCCATCGCAAAGATTGCCACCACGTCCTTTTCGTCGATCCGCAGGCTGCCTGTCGGGCGCAAAAGCTCATCGCCTTTTCGTACAGCACCCACCAGAACGCCTTCGGGAAAATCGATATCCCGCAGCTTCTGTCCTGCCATGGGCGAGGTCGACAGCACCTCGGCCTCGATCACTTCCGCCTCGGCATCCCCGATAGAATACACCTGCCGCACCCGCCCGTGGCGAATATGGCGCAGGATCGAGCTGACAGTGGTTGCACGCGGGTTGATATAGGCGTCGATCCCCAGTGGGCCCATCAGGGCAACCATGCTGGGATCATTGATCAAGGCAATTGCCAAGGCACAACCTTCGGCCTTGGCCCGCACCGCAGCCAGCATGTTGGCACGGTCGTCATCGGTGACCGCCAACATCGCGTCGGCGCGCTCGATCCCGGCCTCGCGCAACAAAGCGGCATCCAGCCCGTCGCCATTCAGGACAATCGTCCGTTCCAGTGTTTCGGCGGCTATTTCAGCGCTTTGGCGATCACGCTCGATCACCTTGGCGCGCACGCGGCTTTCACGCTCTTCCAACGTCCGGGCCACTTCCAACCCGACATTGCCGCCACCAACGATCACGACGCGGTCCTGCTTTTTGTGGGTCTTGCCGAAAACCTCCATTGTGCGGTCCACGTCTTTGACATTGGTAAAGACATAGCATTCGTCGCCGACAAATAGCTGATCTTCGGATTCAGGCGCAAACAGCGTTCCATCCCGCCGAACACCGACAACGATTGAGCTGAGCGTCGAAAACAGGTCCGTGAGCTGCCGCAATGGCGTGTTCACGATGGGGCAATCTTCGTCAATACGGATGCCCAACAGCTGCGCCTGCCCATCCATGAACATCTCAGTATCAAAGGCGGACGGGGCCGAAAGGCGGCGCATGGCAGCAGCTGCGACTTCGCGTTCAGGGCTGATCACGACGTCGATGGGCAAGTGGTCACGACGGAACAGATCCGAATGGATCGCCTGCAAATACGATTTAGCCCGCAACCGCGCGATCTTGCGCTGGATGGAAAAGATCGAATGCGCCATCTGGCAGGTGACCATATTCACCTCGTCCGAATGGGTCGCCGCGATGATCATATCGGCATCCCGCGCGCCTGCGCGTTCCAGCACGTCAGGATAGCTGGCAAATCCGGCAATCCCCTGAACATCCAGCGTTTCCGTCGCCCGGCGCACCAGATCGGGATTGTTGTCCACCACCGTTACATCATTCAGTTCGCCCGACAAGTGCCGTGCGATCTGCCAGCCGACCTGACCGGCACCGCATATGATGACCTTCATGTTTCTGGCCCTTCTGCCTGAAATCCTTGAATGACAGATGCCCCCAAAGCGGTCAATTGAATTGTCATTCGGGCGAAGCTGGGGCAAGATAACCCTATGAAATCAGTGCTTCACTTACTAATTCCTCTGACCGTCCTGTCCGCATGCAGCGGCCCACTTTCGCTGTACTACCGCGAAGGTGAAAGCGTGTCGCGCGCGCAGTCCGAGACCACGCAATGTCAGGTTAAGGCGGTAAATGACGTTCCCGTGGCTAATCAGGTGCGGCAAAGCCCGCCCACATACTGGCCGGGACGCACTTATTGCGACAACCGGGGGCACTGCTATCGCTCGCCTGGTTGGTGGGAACCCGGGCGCGTGTATACGGTCGACGTGAATGCCGGTCTGCGCAATCAGGTCGAGGCCCAATGCATGGCCAAAAAAGGCTTTCGTCCGATCAGCCTGCCACCCTGCAAACAGAGCGTAAAGTCTCAGGTTCCACCTGCGCGCACAACGAAACTGCCGCCGCTGGGAACCCAATCCTGCTATGTGAAATTCGACGACGGCTCGTTTCAGATCATCACCCCGGGTCAGGCAGGGTAAAGCCCCGGCGGATTACTCCGCCGGTTCTGGTTCGTCGATCTGCGCCACCCGCGCCCCGGATTTGTTCGAGGTCACAACACCAAGCGATTTCAGCTTGCGGTGCAGCGCGCTGCGTTCCATGCCCACAAAGCTGGCAGTTCGGCTGATATTGCCACCGAAACGGTTGATCTGGGTCAGCAGGTACTCACGTTCGAACGCCTCGCGCGCTTCCCGCAGCGGCAGCGTTGCCAGCGCACCGGACAAAACCACGCGGCCCGAGTCGTCGGTTTTCTCTTCTTCGGTTGGCAATTCGCGGGCTTCGATCGGGCCTGTTCCATCGCCCAGGATCAGGACACGCTCGATCAGGTTCTTCAGCTGACGCACATTGCCGGGCCAGGTCATGGTCTGCAACAATGCCACCGCCTCTTCCGAGATTTCGCGAATCGGTAAGCCTTGGGTTTCGTTACACATTTCGATGAAATGCTGCGCCAGAACCGGAATATCCTCGCGACGGTCCTCCATCGAAGGCACGGCGATCGGCACAACGTTCAGGCGGTGATACAGCTCTTCGCGGAACCGGTCAGCTTCGATTTCGGCATCAAGATCGCGATTTGTCGACGAGATGACCCTCAGATCCACTCGCACCTTGTCAGACCCGCCTACCCGCTGGAATTGCTGGTCGACCAGAACCCGCAGAATCTTGGATTGCGTCCCTAAGGGCATGTCGGCCACTTCGTCAAAGTAGATCACGCCTCCGTGGGCCTCTTCCAGCAAGCCGGATTCGATCCCGCGTTCCGTTGACTCGCGCCCGAATAGCACCTCTTCGACGCGCTCAGGTTCGACCCCTGCGCAGTTAACGATGACGAAAGGGGCGTTGGCGCGGTTGGAATGGGCGTGGATATAACGCGCGGCAATCTCTTTGCCTGACCCGGCTGGCCCGCTCAACATCACGCGGCCGTTCGACTTGGTAACCTTGTCCAGCTGGCTCTGCATCGCCCGGAACGAGGCCGATTTGCCGATCATGTCCGAGTTTGTGACCTCGCGGCGCTTGAGCGAGGCATTCTCGCGGCGCAAGCGCGAGGTCTCCATGGCGCGGCGGATCACGACCATCAACTGGTCTATGTTGAACGGCTTTTCGATAAAGTCGTAAGCGCCCTGCTTGATCGCCGCCACAGCAATTTCGATATTTCCGTGACCGGAAATGATCACCACCGGCACGTCAGGGTTGTCGCGTTTCACCGACTTCAGGATATCGATCCCGTCCATGCGGCTGTCTTTCAGCCAGATATCAAGGATCAACAGACCCGGCGGCTCAGAATTGATCGACGACATACACTCGTCCGAGTTTGCCGCCAGCCGGGTGGAATAGCCTTCGTCCTCCAGAATGTCGGACACCAGTTCGCGAATATCGCGTTCGTCATCTACGATCAGAATGTCGCTCATCTTTGGCCTGCTTTCAGTTTGTTAGTATGAATTGCCTGCTTTTGTGGCGCTGCGGTCTGGGAAATATTGCCCCCTGGCAAACGGATCACGGCCATCGCACCGAAATGGTCCTGTCCGTCGAAAACGGGCGCGTCTTCCAAAGTCAGCGCTCCGCCATGTTCTTCTATGATTTTCTTGACGATGGGCAGGCCCAGCCCCGTGCCTTCGTCGCGCGTGGTGACATAGGGTTCAAATAACCGCGCCCGATCTTCGGGCAACCCAATGCCATTGTCCGCTATTGTAATGATCGTACCCGTATCATCGTTGGAGATGTCCACTTTGATCTGTGGCTTCAAATTTTCTGGCGGGCCTTTTTTCTTAAGTGTTTCAATGGCCTCACCCGCGTTCTTTATCAAGTTCGTCAACGCCTGGTTCAACATCGTCGCATCGACATCTGCCAGGATGGGGTTGTCTGGCAACGTCGCGTCGATCTGAACGTCCGGCTGTCCGGCTTGCTGCAACAACACGGCTTCGCGCACCAAGTTAACAACGTCTTCCTCACGCCGAACCGGTTCGGGCATCCGCGCGAATTTCGAAAACTCGTCCACGATCCGCCGCAGATCGTTGGTCTGCCGCACGATCACATCGGTCATGGATTCAAGGCTGTCACAATCCTCTTCGTTCAGTTTGCGCGAGAATTTGCGCTTGATCCGTTCCGCGCTGAGCTGGATCGGCGTTAGCGGGTTCTTGATCTCATGGGCAATACGGCGGGCCACATCGCCCCAGGCCGCCATGCGCTGTGCACTGACCAGATCGGTCACGTCATCAAAGGCCACCACGTAGCCTTCCAAACCGCCATCCTCACCGCGCCGGATCGCCATGCGCACGAGCAAGTTTTCCAACCGCCCCTTGCGCGTGACCTTAACCTCACCCTGTACGGCCTCTTGACCGCTGGCTTTCAGATTTTCGAACAAGGGAAGGAATTCGGGAACTGCGATGCCGATAGCCAATTGTTCTTCACCGCGCGACCAGTCCAGAAGACGCTCGGCCGAGCGGTTTACGAATGTGACACATCCATCCGAATCGACGCCGACTACACCGGACGTCACCGAGCTCAGTACAGAATCGAACAGGCGGCGGCGGCGTTCAATTTGACGCGTGTTTTCCAACAACGTTTCGCGTTGGCCTTTTAGTTGCCGCGTCATCTGATTGAAATAACGACCTAACATGGCGATTTCGTCATCGCTGGCTTCTTCGATGACCTGAACGCTCAGATCCCCGGCACCGACCCTTTGTGCGGCGGTTGTCAGACGGCCAACCGGGCGCGACAGGCGTTCGGCGAACCACATCCCCAAAGACATCGCGGCAAGGATCAGGATAACCGCAAAGCCCAGGTACAGGAGCCCGAACTCAAAAAGAACCCGGCCCCTTTCACTTTCAAGCTGTTGGTAGAATTGAACCGTTTCCTTGGTGTCATCCAGCAATTTCAGCAGTTCGCCATCCACCTCGCGGCTAACATAGAGATACCGGTCCAGATAAGCCTGCAACGGCACCAGCGCGCGGAATTCGTTGTTTTGCCAATCGGCAATGATCAGAAGGCCACTGTCGGTTGCTTCAACCATCTGCTCCGGTGTCGGCGGTTCATAATTGAACAGGTAGGACCTGTCGCCACGAGATTTGATTTCGCCACCGCCATCAATGACATAGGCCTCGCGCAAGCCCCGTTGAATCTGCGATTGTCCCTGTGCCAGAACCTCGCGCAATTCGGCATCCGAGATGTAAAAGTCCAGCGTTCGCGCATTGTCGAGGAACCGAGAAAGAACGATGGCGTCCTGTGTCAGGCCGCTGCGGTGCTCAAGCTCATAGGCCTCTGCGGCGGACAGGGATGATCCGACAACCTGACGGACCCGATCCGAAAACCATCCCTCAAGCCCGATATTTACCGTCAGGCCGGCAAAGATCGCGACGGTCACTGTCGGCACCAGGGCCAGCAAGGTGAACGCACCGATCAGCCGCAGGTGCAGACGAGATCCGGCAGATTTTGCACGGCGTGCAGCAATCAGACTGAACACCTGCCCCAGAACAAGTGCTGCAACGACCAGCACATAGACCAGATCGGCCAGCAGAATCAGCCGCAGCGTAGGCGCTGCCGAACCCAAATCAAACGGACCGATGACCAGATACGTGGCCAACGCCAGAATTGGCCCCAGAAGGACCAGCCCCAAGGTGCTAAAATTGCGCAGCTTTCGGGATTTCCGCCACCGATCAATCGATAGGATCAGCCCGCTCTGTGCTCGGGTTGCCACCGTCTGCCCTCATCCTGATGTGCCGCTTGCGCGACGTACCGCCATATCTCGTGGTCGTTGCCGGGCTTGTACCCGGATGCCACGCTTTGTGTGGCGATATTACATCAGTTTGCGTCGGCGTGTCACCTGAATATCGAGATCGGTGATTTTTTTGCGCAGCGTATTCCTGTTGATCCCCAGCAAATCCGCACATTTCGCCTGATTTCCGCCGGTTGCGTCCAGTGCCTGCTCGATCAAGGGGCCCTCAACCTCGCGCAGGATGCGCTGATACAGGCCCGGAGGTGGCAACAAATTGCCGTGCAGATCGAAATAGCGACGCAAATGACGGGCCACAGAGGCCGAGAGTTTCTCCCTTTCGCCGTCACCAAGAATCGGTTCCGCTTCGGGCTGACTGCCCAAAACCATCTCAACCTCGGCTTTCGATATTTCTTCGGCCCGGCTGGTCAGGCTTAAACGTCGGATCGCGTTTTCCAACTGTCGTACATTACCGGGCCAGGAATACCTTCGGATCAGTTCTACGGCCTCGGAGCTGAGCCAGCGCTTTGTGCCATGCTCCCGTTCTTCGCGGGCAAGGAAGTGGTCAACCAGCAGGGTGATATCGTCCACCCGCTCGCGCAGCGCTGGCACGTGGATCGTCGCACCGCACAGTCGATAATACAGATCCTGACGCACCCGCCCGCTTTCCATCGCTTCGGTCAGGTCCGATTGGCTGGTCGCCATAAAACGCGGAAGATGATCGCCGGGCGTGTCCATCATCCGGACAATACGTGCCTGGACCTCATCTTCGATATCAGCGATCTCGTCGATCAACAGGGTGCCGCCCCGTACCCTGGCCATAATGCGCGCAGGTCCCTCGAGGTCACGCAGATCACCAGCGGTCGCAGTGACGAAGGGCAGCATGCGCCGGTCCGAAAAATCATGAATAGCTCGCGCTATCAAGGACTTGCCGGTGCCACTTTCACCGGAAATCATGACAGAAAGATCGGTATTCATCACACGTGCCACAAGGCGATACAGCGCCTGCATCCCCGGAGTGCGCCCGACCAGCGGCAGCTCCTCAGGACGGTCTTCGGCAGGTACGACCGCATCCGCCTGCACGCGTTGCTTTTGCTCCAAGGCCCGTGCGGTCCGCTTCATCAGGTCTGGCAGATCAAAGGGTTTGGGCAGATAGTCATATGCATCCGCCTCGGCCGCTTGAATGGCGGTCATAATCGTGTTCTGCGCCGAGATCACGATGACCGGCAGCCCCGGACGATCCTGCGCGATTTTTGGCAACATCTCCAGCCCGTTGCCATCCGGCATAACCACGTCCGAGATTACAACGTCTCCTTTGCCCTCGCCGACCCAGCGCATCAGGGTGGTCAGCGAGGATGTCGCATGAACCTTGCACCCGGCCCGCGTCAGGGCCTGAGTCAGTACGGTTCGGATTGTGCGATCGTCATCTGCGACCAGTACTGTGCCATCCATCAGGTGCTCTCCTTACTATCTCTGCCCGGTTGTCCATCTCAGGTCGCGTCGCGCGGTGCGCGCCTGAGCGACAGTCGGAATACGGTGTGTCCCGGAACCGACTCAGCCAAGATCCAGCCGTCGTGGTCCGAGATGATTTTGCTGACCAGCGCCAGCCCAAGACCGGTGCCGTTTTCCCTGCCCGACACAAACGGATCGAAAATGTCGCTGCGGATGTTGTCCGGTAGCCCCGGGCCGTCATCGATGATTTCAATCTGCAGGGGCAAAGAATGCCCCGAACCGTCGCTGCGGCGCAGGCGGAAGGAATGTTCGAAATACGTCCGCAGGCGGATTGTCCCGCCTTTGGGGGACGCCTCGGATGCATTTTTGAGCAGGTTCAGCACCACCTGCAAAAGTTGATCCGGGTCACCATAGGCCAGCGGCAACGAGGGGTCGTAATCCTCGATAATCGTCATATGCGCGCCAAAGCCCAACAGCGCTGAGCGCCGCGCACGGTCCAGAACGTCGTGGATATTGACTGGTTTGAAATCTGGCTGGGTCAGGTTCCCAAATTGCTCGACTTGCTCTAACAGCTTCACTATTCGGCGGCTTTCAGCAACGATAAGATCTGTAAGTTCAAGGTCTTGCTGACTGATATTCATGCTCAGAAGCTGCGCAGCCCCGGTGATCCCCGCCAATGGGTTCTTGATTTCATGTGCCAGCATTTCCGCCATGCCAATCGCCGATTGCGCCGCAGATTTTACCGTGTTGCCCCGTGTCATCCGCCCCGCCAGTTCGCGTGGGGACATGGTCATGATCATCGACCCCGGATGCCCAAGCAGCGGCGCAATTTGCAAAGCGCATTGCAGCGGCGCCCGATTACCTGACCCCACATCCACATCATTCACGAAAAGCGGTGTGCCCTGTAGGCGTGCGCGCAAAAACGCTTCTTCCAATGGTGCATCCACGGCGATCTGGTCCCAGACCGGATGACCGATAACTGCATTACGGGAGGCGTTCAGGAACCCCTCTCCGGCGGAATTCACATCGGTGATCCGGTCATCGGCATCAATAATGAAAGCCGGAACCGGTAGTGAAGCCCAGATGTTTTGGTCCGAGGTCATGCTGCTGCCTCTGCGTCGCTGTGCAGGGCATCGCCCAACAGACGGAGCACCTCGGCGGTATCCCGCGAGGTCAATACCGCACGGCGAAGGGTTGCCGGGGTCGCGGCCTCATCCATGTACCAGCCAAGATGTTTACGTGCCACGCGCAGCCCCAGATCGGTGCCGTAAAAGTCCAGCATCGCCTCATAATGACCGCGCACCATGTCGATCAGGTCGCCATTGGCGGGGATGACCGGCGCTTGTGCGCCATACAAATCGTGGCACATCTGGGCCAGCAGCCATGGCTTACCCTGCGCCCCACGCCCGACCATGACGCCATCGGCACCTGAGTGGTCCAAAGCCGTGCGCGCTGCATTAGTATCTACGATATCCCCGTTCGCGATGACGGGGATCGACACCGACTCTTTCACCGAACGGATCGCTTGCCAGTCCGCGCGTCCCTTGTAGAACTGGCACCGCGTACGCCCGTGGATTGTGACCAGTTGGATGCCCGCACCTTGCGCCCGGCGCGCCACATCCGGTGCGTTCAGCAGGTTGTCGTCCCAACCCAGACGAGTTTTCAGAGTGACCGGAATGTCGACAGCCTCGACCACGGCCTCAATCAGCGTCAGCGCGTGGTCCGGCGTCTTAAGCAGCGCCGAACCGGAATAGCCATTCGTCACCTTCTTTGCCGGGCAGCCCATATTGATGTCGATCACCCGCGCGCCACGATCGGCCACCTGACGCGCAGCCTCGGCCATCCAATGCGCCTCGCGCCCGGCAAGTTGAACAGCGGTGTTTTCAACGTCAGCAGACAGCTCGGCCCGTTCCCGCACGCCCGGTTTGGCCTGCACCATTTCCTGACTAGCGACCATTTCGCTGACGACCATGCCCGCGCCAAAGCGCATCACCAGATCGCGGAACGGTCGATCGGTGATCCCGGCCATCGGGGCCAGCATGACCGGCGGATTTAAGGTTTTGTCGGCGAGGTGCAGGGTCAACGTGCTTAATCCTTGGGCAGTTGCGACTTAGATATCGAATTCCGCGCATATGAACAACAAAACGGCAGGAAACAAGCTTGCAAAATCACCACTTGACTATTTTTTAAGCAACTTGACGCGGGTGATTGCCTCTACATTCACCGCAGCTTAAACACTGCGCTCAAATCATCGGAGAATTCGCCCAATGACCACCGCCGCCATCATCGTCGCCGCAGGACGCGGATTGCGCGCCGGAGGCGGCATTCCCAAGCAATGGCGACCATTGGCCGGACGCAGAGTTGCAGACTGGACCATCGACCGCTTTCGCCATCAGGTCGATCATATTGTTCTGGTGCTGTCCGAGGATGATAAGACCGCTTGCGACGAGTTTTTAGGCTCTGATCTGCTGCTGGCAAAAGGTGGCAGCGATCGTGCCGGGTCGGTACGGAACGGGCTGGATGTATTGGATGGGATGGGGATCGAACATGTCCTGATTCACGACGTCGCTCGCCCCTGCGTGAGCAGCCAGACCATTACAGGCGTCCTGACCGCCCTGACCAAGCATGAGGCTGCAGCGCCCGGTCTGTCCGTTACAGATGCGCTTTGGACCGGTGACGAAGCCGTCGTTACGGGTACGCAGGACCGGACGGGTCTTTTCGCAGCCCAGACCCCACAGGGTTTTCGCTATGACGCGATTGTAGCGGCGCACGCGGCCCATTCTGGCGGCGCGGCGGACGATGTCGAGGTCGCCCGTGCCGCAGGTATGAACGTGGTAATCGTGCCAGGCGATGCCGATAACATCAAAATCACAAGACCCGAGGATTTTGCCCGGGCGGAACGCGTATTGGGGACAGACATGGATGTGAGACTGGGCAACGGCTATGACGTGCATCGCTTTGGCGACGGGGATCACGTAATCCTGTGCGGCGTCAAAATTCCCCATGACCGAGGGCTGCAGGGCCATTCGGATGCGGATGTCGGCATGCACGCGGTTACTGATGCAATCTATGGCGCGCTGGCGCAGGGCGATATCGGTCAACACTTCCCGCCATCGGACCCGCAATGGAAAGGCGCGGCAAGCGAGATCTTCCTGCGCCACGCGGTCGAGTTGTCGGCCCAGATGGGTTACAGCATCTCAAATGTCGATTGCACGCTGGTCTGCGAATACCCCAAGATCGGTCCGCACGCATCCACGATGCGTGAAGAAATGGCGCGAATCATGGGGCTGCGCGTCGATCAGATATCGGTCAAGGCGACCACGTCTGAACGCCTTGGTTTTACCGGGCGAAGCGAAGGCATCGCCTCGCTTGCAACTGCCTGTTTGGTGAAGTCATGAACGCCGCGCGATTGATCGGGACGGTTTGCGGCGTCGGATATCTGCGCCCGGCACCAGGAACATGGGGATCTCTGGCCGCCCTGCCCCTGGCCTGGGTTCTACATACGCTGGGCGGTTTTCCCTTGTTGGTCATCGCCACTGTCGCCGTTTTTGTCGGTGGCCTGTGGGCAACCAAAGTGATGACTGCTGGGCAGGAAGATCACGACCCGTCCGAAATCGTCATCGACGAAGTAGCCGGGCAGTTCATCTCGCTTTGGGCCATTTCCTACCCATCTTGGGCGCATGGAATTGATATTACAGCCCTTTGGCCCGGCTGGATCGCAGGTTTCCTTCTGTTTCGCCTGTTCGACATCACGAAACCCGGCCCTGTCGGTTGGGCTGATCGCAAAGGTGATGCGATGGGGGTGATGCTGGATGACGTGATCGCCGGCGTCTTTGCCGGGATCGGCGTTCTGGCTTTTGCCGGCATCTCGCACGGTGTCCTTGGCCTATGAATGTCGCCACCTTGCTTGACCGCGCCAAGTCGCAAGGCGTGATGATCGCGACAGCCGAAAGCTGCACCGGCGGCATGGTCGCTGCCGCACTGACGGATATTCCAGGCAGCTCAGCCGTGGTGGATCGCGGGTTTGTCACCTACACCAATGAAGCCAAGCAGCAGATGCTGGGTGTGCAGCCCGAAACGCTGGAAGCTCATGGCGCGGTGTCCGAGGAAGTGGCGCAAGAGATGGCCGATGGCGCATTGAGGAATTCAGACGCGCAATTGACCGTGTCCATCACCGGCATCGCGGGTCCTGGTGGATCCGAATTCAAACCCGAAGGCCGCGTGTGCTTTGGATTGGCAGTGGACGGGCAGAAGACGATAACCGAAACGGTCGAATTCGGGGCGTTGGGGCGTGACAAGGTCCGGCTGACCGCCCGTGATTATGCGTTGGACCTGCTGTCACGCGGCCTTTCGTCAATTGCTTAATAATCTAGCACCCCACTCATTTTGGCGCTCATTTAATCACCGGTTCACAAAAGGCCCTTAAAACAGGCGTCAAAAACCACCTCTGCCTCTTTTTTCCCCGCCTTCTCTCCGCTTCAACGCCAGCTACGCAAGCTGAAGACGCCACAGAGGAGACCGGCTGATGAACGGAGCCGATACCGCCTGGATCATAGTTGCAACTGCACTGGTCCTATTCATGACATTGCCGGGCCTCGCCCTGTTCTATGGCGGCCTCGTGCGCGCCCGCAACGTGCTGAGCGTTTTCATGCACTGCTTCTCAATCGCTTGTTTGATGAGCATACTTTGGTTGGTCGCCGGATACTCGATCGCATTTGGTGACGGTGGGTCGGGCCTGTGGGGCGGTCTGGGCAAAGCCTTCCTGAACGGAGTTGATGTCGACAGCCTGTCGGGCACCCTGCCCGAGGTTCTGTTCTTTGCCTTTCAGATGACCTTTGCAATCATCACCCCCGCCCTCATCATCGGCGCGTATGTCGAGCGTGTGGGCTATGGCTTTGTGATGATCTTCTCGGGCCTGTGGATGCTGCTGTGCTACGCACCCGTCGTCCACTGGATCTGGGGTGGCGGCATTCTGACCGATGGCGGCATTCTGGGCGAGATCGGCGTGCGTGACTTTGCCGGTGGTATCGTAGTGCATGAAACCGCAGGTCTGGCCGCGCTGATCATCGCCGTGGTCCTTGGCCCGCGCCGCAATCGCACAACCCCGCCACACAACCCTGGCTACGTCATGATCGGTGCCGCGATGCTTTGGGTTGGCTGGTTTGGCTTCAACGGCGGTTCACAATTGGCGGCAGATGGCGGTGCCGCTATGGCGATAACAGTCACGCATATCTCGGCCGCAACCGCATCGCTGACATGGGCGCTGTATGAACGCATCAAATATGGTAAAGCCTCGATGGTGGGCCTGGTTACAGGTACGATTGCGGGTCTGGCCTCGATCACTCCGGCCTCAGGCTATGTCGATCCGGTTCAGGCGCTGATCATCGGTGCCGTAGCAGGCGTGTTGTGTCAGGAGGCCGTGAACATCATCCGTAACAAGCTGAACATCGACGACACTCTGGACGTGTTCGCGGTGCACGGCGTCGGCGGCATCTTTGGCACCATCATGATCGCTGTGTTCGGCCTGGGTGCCTGGACCGCGCAGTTGGGCGGGCTGGTCATCGTAGGTGTCTTTACGGCAGTTGTCACATTTGTGTTGATCAAGGTGGTTGCGCTGATCACCCCGCTTCGCGTAGATGCAGAAACTGAGACAAACGGGCTCGATCTTTCGGTACACGGCGAGCGTGCCTATGACATGAGCAGCTAAGCCCACCTTGGCTGCCTCTTGCCCGCAAGGGCCAAAGCGGGCCTCTTCTTGAGGTCCGCTTTTCTTTTGCTTGCACCCTCTCGACTCTGGGCCGCGGGACGGGCTATCAGCCCGCAATGCCATTCAGCCCAGAGGTACCGTTATGATCCCCAGTTCATTCCCCGACAGCACCGAAATCGCTCGCCTGACCGCGCGGATGTTGCTGGAGATCAAAGCCGTCCATTTCAATTCGCGTGAGCCGTTCACACTGGCCAGCGGCTTGCCCAGCCCGACCTATATCGACTGCCGCAAGCTGATCTCGTACCCGCGCATTCGGTCGACCCTGATGGATTTCCTGACCGTCACCGTGATGCGGGATGCCGGGTTTGAGGCATTCGACAATATCGCCGGCGGTGAGACCGCGGGCATTCCCTTCGCCGCCATGGTTGCCGAGCGATTGGCGCTGCCGATGACCTACGTGCGCAAAAAGCCAAAGGGTTATGGCCGCAACGCCCGTATCGAAGGCGCGATGAGCGAAGGTGAACGCGTGCTGCTGGTCGAGGATCTGACCACCGATGGCGGGTCCAAGCTGTCCTTCGTGGATGCGATCCGCGAAACAGGTGCCACTTGTGGGCACACGGCGGTCATCTTCTACTATGGCATCTTCCCCGAGACCGAAAAAACGTTGGGCGACCACGGCATCCAACTGCATCACCTGTGCACATGGTGGGATGTTCTGGCCGAGGCCAAAGCGCAGAAAGCCTTTGATCAGGAAACACTTGACGGTGTCGAAGCCTTCCTGAAAGACCCGCGTGGCTGGCAGGAAGCAAATAAATCCACGTAAACCTCTTGTGGACAGATTGGGGATAAGCCCGGAAGAATCGGTCGACCGGCCACGATATCTGGTGACTTTTGCCCCAATTCCTACATAATAAGCTACGCATACACAGGTATCCAAACTGTCAGGAAAGTTATCCCAAGGCTTTATCCATAGTTAGCCACAGGTATTTCCAGATAGCCGACACGCCGAAATAGCGTGTAGAAAGCGCCGCAGGGCAGCGGGGACAAAATGAACGAGATCAGTAGCATCGAGCAGGCAGCAGCTCGGATTCAGAACGCCGAAACCATGCCGCATTCCATTGAGGCCGAACAGCAGCTTCTGGGTGCGATCCTGACCAATAACGATCTTTATGATCGGGTCGCCTCGATCATCGGGGCCGAGCATTTCTATGACCCGGTTCACTCCCGGATTTATGAAGTCGCCTCGACCCGGATAGCCAAGAATGCGCTGGCCTCGCCGGTGACACTGAAATCCTTCATGGCCGAAGATGAGGGCCTGCAGGAACTGGGTGGCCCGGCCTATCTGGTCAAACTGGCGGGCGCATCGATCAGCGCCTTTGCGGTGCATGACTATGCCCAGATGATTTATGATCTTGCCATCCGGCGCGAGCTGATCCGCCTGGGTCGGGATATCTCGGACAAGGCGGCGCGGGTTGATGTCTCAAGCGAGCCGAAAGAACAAATCGTCGAGGCCGAGCAACAGCTTTATCAGTTATCCGAGCAGGGCCAGACCGAACAGGGATTTCAATCCTTCCTCAAGGCGGTCACAGAAGCCGTCAACGTCACCAACGAAGCGTACCAGCGCGGTGGTGGCATGGCAGGGATTTCCACCGGTCTGGCCGACTTGGACAAACAACTGGGTGGATTGCACCCTTCTGACCTGATCATTCTTGCCGGTCGTCCGTCGATGGGGAAAACCTCTTTGGCGACCAACGTGGCATTCAATGTGGCCAAGGCGTACAAACGTGGGCTGAAACCGGACGGCTCAGAGGGCGCGATTGACGGCGGTGTCGTTGGCTTTTTCTCATTGGAAATGAGTGCGGAACAGCTGGCCGGCCGGGTTCTGGCCGAAGCCTCCGAAATCTCATCCCATAAAATCCGCCAGGGTGACATGACCGAGTCCGAGTTCCGCCGCTTTGTCGACGCGGCCAAGGAACTGGAAGCCTGCCCGCTCTTCATCGATGACACGCCTGCCCTGCCGATCTCGCAGTTGGCGGCTCGGGCACGCCGTTTGAAGCGGACACATGGTTTGGACCTGCTCGTTATCGACTACCTGCAGCTGTGCCGGGGTATGGCCGAAAACCGCGTCAACGAAATTGCCGAGATTTCGATGGGCATGAAAGCCATCGCCAAGGAATTGCAAATTCCGGTGATCGCCCTGTCCCAGCTTTCGCGTCAGGTTGAAAACCGCGACGACAAACGCCCACAACTGTCCGACCTGCGGGAATCAGGCTCGATCGAACAGGACGCCGACGTGGTGATGTTCGTGTACCGCGAGGAATACTACAAGGAACGCGAAAAGCCCGGCGATCACGAACTGGAAAAGATGGAAGAGTGGAAGCAGGCCATGGAACGTCTGCACGGCAAGGCCGAAGTCATTGTCGGGAAGCAGCGCCACGGTCCCATCGGCACGGTCGACCTTTCGTTCGAGGCGCAGTTCACCCGTTTTGGAAATCTGGTAAAACCCTGGCAACAGGACGGGCAGATTGAGGGGTATTAACCCTTACCATAGCTCGGGTTTGTTGAATGCACTGACACAGTGGGATGGCCCCTTGAACGGCGCCATCTCAACCCCCGTCAATGATTGCCCCAACCACCCGTGCGGATGGCTTAACGGCAGAGGAGCTTGGGCGACTTTTTCTGAAATCGGAAAAAACCCGGTTTTGCCGTAGTAGTTCGGATCGCCGTAAGTCAGCACAAAATCCACTTTGTCACGGCGCAGCTCGTCCAACCCAAACGCGATCAGTCGTTGCCCTATCCCCTCTTTCTGGCGATCCGTACGCACGGCAACCGGCGACATCAGGAACACCTTTCGCGGATCTTGGTCAAAGCGCAGCCGCGAAAACAGGATGCAACCCTGCACTTGGGGACCATCATCGGCAATGGCGGCGTGCAGGTCATCTCTGTCCGTCGTCTCCAACAAATCGCTGACCAGCGCACTGATCACTGCTCCCTCTTCTTTACTCTCAGATGCCGTGAATACGTCGCGAAACAGTTCAGGCAGTTCGGTCGCATACGCATTGTAGTCCCAGGTTATTTTCAGCATGGAATTCCTCTCACTTCATCGTCCGGCTCTGAGTAAACGATTTACTTATACAACGTTCGTTGAATACGTAGCGGATACAATGTCGATGCAACTGTAATACTCCTAAAAGTCAGGCAAACCGCCATTGTCCCTGCGATAGCAGCTAGAAGCCGCCCAGCACTCGCAAAATCTCCTCAAGAATTGCTGTTTACCCCCTTGACCTGCCGCAATCCAATGTCATGAACACTCCATGGGTACCGCACACTTAACGATCAATCTTCATGCGCTCGCCAGCAATTGGCGGGCATTGGACGCAAAAACAAAAGTCGAAACCGGAGCAGTTGTCAAAGCTGATGCTTATGGGCTTGGAGCTGGGCCAGTGTCTGCGACCCTGGCTGAAGAAGGGGTTCGCCAATTTTTTGTCGCCGCCGCCGAAGAAGGCGCCGCTGTGCGCGACGCGGTAGGCCCCAAGCCGCAGATTTTCGTGTTCTCTGGTTTCATGGAAGGGGACAATGGGCTACATTATGCAGATAATCTGATCCCTTTGATCAATTCGCCGGAACAGTATAAGAGGCTCCGGCAGGCAATGCCGGATCGCCCTTTTGGGGTCCAATTGAACAGTGGCATGAACCGCCTTGGGCTTGAGCCCGCAGACTGGGCTGAACTGCGGCCCGAGATGGAGGCCAATAACCCGGTGGTAGTTATGTCACATCTGGCCTGCGCGGATGAGCCTGATAACCCGATGAACCAACAGCAGTTGAAATCCTTCCGCGAGATGACAGATGGCGTGACTGCCCCCCGTTCTCTGGCTGCTACGGGTGGTACGATGTTGGGGTCCGAGTTCCACTTTGACTTCTGCCGCCCCGGCATCGGCCTGTACGGCGGCATGCCCTTTGCCGACGCGAAACCCGTTGTCGCGATCGACCTGCCTGTTATCCAAGTCCGCCCTGTCGACGTCGGTGAAACGGTCGGATACGGCAACAGCTGGATTGCGCGTCGTCCCTCTCGCATTGCAACCGTTGCCGCCGGTTACGCTGATGGATTGCACCGCGCCATCGGTGGTGGGATCGACGTGTTTTTTGGCAACCAGCCCTGCCCCGTTGTTGGACGCATCTCGATGGATCTGATCACGGTCGACGTCACCGATCTGCCCGAAGATCCCGAACGCCTGCGCATCCTGAACGGACATCAAACAGTCGACGACTTGGCCGAAGCCGCCGGCACCATCGGCTATGAAATCCTGACGTCGCTGGGCGCGCGTTATTCCCGGGGATACGTGGAATGAACCCTTTGGCCGTGCTGGGTGGGTTGGGCCGTGCTGTCCTGTCCATGCTTGCCAATTTTGGCAAGGTGGGAATTTTTGCGCTGGACGCGATCTCACACATCTTTCGGCCACCCTATTACCCGCGCGAATTTGCCGTTGCCCTGATGAATGTGGGCTGGCTGTCACTGCCGGTTGTTGGCCTGACCGCAATCTTCACTGGTGGTGCGCTGGCCTTGCAAATCTATGCGGGCGGCGCGCGTTTTAACGCCGAGGCCGTGGTACCCCAGATCGTTGCCATCGGCATGGTGCGCGAGCTTGGGCCGGTGCTGGTTGGCCTGATGATCGCCGCGCGCGTAACCTCATCCATTGCAGCAGAAATCGCTACGATGAAAGTGACCGAGCAGATTGACGCGCTGGTCACCCTGTCGACCCACCCGATGAAATACCTAACCGCGCCGCGGGTTCTGGCCGCACTCATCACCGTGCCCTTACTGGTCGGTATCGGTGATATCATCGGCATCGCAGGCGGCTATGTGGTTGCGACCCAAAATCTGGGCTTCAACGCAGCGACGTACCTGCAAAACACGGTCAATTTTCTTGAAACCAAAGACATCGTGTCATCGCTGGTCAAAGGCGCAGCCTTTGGCCTGATCGCAGCCATCATGGGCTGTTACTACGGCATGAACTCGGGCCGGGGTGCGCAAGGCGTTGGCCGAGCGACCAAGTCATCGGTCGAATCCGCCGCGATCATGATCCTGGCCGCCAACTTCATTCTCACAGGAGTGTTCTTCTCGGTATGATCAGGATGGAGAACGTAGCAAAAGCCTTTGGCGACAATCAGGTTCTGCAAAGCATGAGCCTTGAGATCCCCAAGGGCACCTCGATGGTCATCATCGGTGGTTCGGGCACCGGCAAGTCCGTGGCGCTGAAGTGCATTCTGGGCCTGATCAAACCCGATAGCGGGATGATCTACGTAAACGGTAAGGACGCTGCAAAAGGTGACCGCGATAAATTCCTGGCCCGCTTCGGGATGCTGTTTCAGGGCGCGGCGCTGTTCGATTCCCTGCCCGTCTGGCAAAACGTTTCCTTCCGTCTGCTGCGCGGTCCGTTGAAACGCCCAGCCGAGTACGCGCGTGAGATCGCCATCGAAAAACTGCGCCGCGTGGGCCTGAAATCCGACGTCGCGGACCGCTTCCCCTCCGAACTGTCGGGCGGGATGCAAAAACGCGTGGGCCTAGCCCGCGCCATCGCCGCCGAGCCCGAGATCATTTTCTTCGACGAGCCCACCACAGGGTTGGACCCGATCATGTCCGGCGTCATCAACGACCTGATCCGCGAGATCGTGACCGAGATGGGCGCCACCGCGATGACCATCACCCACGACATGAGCTCTGTCCGCGCGATTGCGGACAACGTGGCCATGCTGCACGGAGGCGTCATCCAATGGACCGGCCCGGTCAGCCAGATGGATGCGTCGGGTGATCCTTATGTGGAGCAGTTTATCAGCGGCAGTGCGGAAGGGCCGATTGAGGCGGTGAGATAAAGATGAACGTCAGCCTGATAGAACTGTCAGATCTCATCAGGCTTTTGGGCCTTGCGTATTTGACGGGTATTGTGATCTCTACATCCGGCGTTTTTCCTGCCTTTGCGAAGTCACAGTTTTCGAACAGCAAATACGACGAATCTCAGACCACTATTCAAAGAAAACAGCTCGGCTGGAGTTTCGGACTGTATGCCGAAGACGAGAGCAATGCAAAGGCTACCGTTCTGACTTGGATAGCGGTAGTTGTACTAATCGCGGTGGCCTTCTTTGGCTTGCGCTGGGCAGAAAATGCACAAATCCCTGCACTGAATGTTACTCTGGGAATTACGTGCATCCTTTTGGGGCTTAACTGCCGCAGGCTGTTTTTGCGAAAATGGGCTGGAAAAGCATGGAAAATCGACTTTGCAAGCTTTCTGGTTGGATTGTTTATTTTGATTACCCAAATATAGATTCATGCTCCGCTTCGCCACCCTTTCGCTCCTGATCCTCTACCCCATCGCGTGGTTCGCCCCGCTGATGCGCGCAGGGCTTCTCCCAATCTTCGGCCTCAGCGAGATCAGTGTCATCACCGGCCTGCAATCCTTGTGGAAATCGGACGTCTTTCTGGCCCTGATTGTCACCATCTTCGCCCTCTTCGCACCATACATCAAAACCATCGGCACAGCGCTTATCCAATGGGACTTGTTGGACCCGCGCGTCCAACCTGCGCTCAACCTACTCGGGAAACTCGCCATGGCGGACATCTTCCTGATCGCGCTCTATATCACGCTGGCGAAGGGAATCTCCTACGCGACCATCGAAACTGCATGGGGTCTTTACCTGTTCACGGCGTGCATTCTGGCCTCGCTCGCACTAGGCCACATTACCGAAATGACACGCGGATCACGAAATTCTCAGACGTAATTGATTGAAAACGCTTATCTGAGTATCATCTATATATTTCGAGCAGAAAATTTTTGTAGTTTCGGTCCTGAGCGGATCATTCTGTGTGCGTTAGATGTCCCCGCTTTGGGCTGGTGTGTTCCGGTTTCAAAAGGAGTTCGTCTAAGATGACTGCCCTCCACAACATCACATTGCAATTTCAGAATGCCTTTTTAAGATTGACTTTTTTCCTCATATGCACTGCGGCCCTGTTCTCGGTTGGCGCGTGTTTTCTGTCCGCTTTGGGGGTACTGCCCTGGCTATCCATGCAGGCCGGTTTCGGCACAGGTCCAGCTGTCGACGCAGGTATGTATGTTCAGACAGGCCTGACGGTGCTGATTCTCATGTTGGCGTTTTATCTTCCCGCAAACGCCCGGATGATGGCGCTTGAAACGTCACATCGTAAGTTCTCATTGAACATGCATGACGTGGCTCAGGCCTATCACTTGGCCCATTCAGCAGATCGCGGCGAAACGTTTCTGCTGTCCTCAGAATTCGACGCGGTCAAGGAAAGGATGGCCTTCCTGCGCCACCACCCTGACCTGCAATCGCTTGAACCCGAAATCCTGGAGCTGGCCGCACAAATGAGCCAAATCAGCCAAGAGCTGGCAGAAACCTATGGCGATGCGCGCGTCAGCCGTGCTCGCACGTTCCTGCAGCAACGTCAGGAAGAAATTGAGACGTTCCAGAAGCGGATCGAAGAAGCGCAGGTCATCCAGCATGAGCTGCGCCAATGGACCCACGATATAGAAATGGAAGAATCCATTGCCAAATCGCAGCTGGCACGTTTGCGGGACGAACTGTTTGAACTGTTGCCCGAATTGTCGGCACAGCTTCAATCGCCCGTGGACGACCGCGATCCCAAGAAATCGAGCGTCATAGCAATGTCGCCGCCCCGCGCAGCGGAATAGGCGCGACAGTGCCCGCCGGGGACGATGGCCCATAGGGCCTGAGGACGCGGCGCGCCTCCGGCAGAGATGAAAGCCCAACAAGGGCTTGAAGAACCGCCCGCGCTCGGGCACCAAGGCCGAATGGCAAAGACAACTTTCTCCTGCTCGGCTTGTGGCGCAACGCATTCCCGGTGGTCCGGGCGGTGCGACGGCTGCGGTGAATGGAACACAATCACGCAAGACGTGCCTCTTTCGGCTGGCCCTGCAAAGAAATCCCTCGGCGGCAAACGTGGCCAGTCCATTACACTCACGGACCTGTCGACCGAGGAAACACCGCCGCCGCGCACCTTGTGCGGCGTAGAAGAACTGGACCGCGTTTTGGGTGGCGGTCTGGTCCCGGCCTCGGCCCTGCTGGTTGGGGGTGATCCAGGTATCGGCAAGTCGACGCTGCTGTTACAGGCCGCAGCGCGGTTTGCACGTGCGGGCGTCAAGACCATCTACGTATCTGGCGAAGAAGCCAGCGCTCAGGTGCGCATGCGCGCGCGCCGGCTGGGGCTAGAGGATGCACCGGTCCAACTGGCCGCCGAAACCAATCTGCGGAACATACTGACGACGCTTGAGGCTGAGAAACCCGGTCTGGCCATCATCGACTCGATTCAGACCATGTGGGCCGACAATGTGGACAGCGCACCGGGCTCGGTGTCACAAGTCCGGGCCGCGGCGCATGAATTGACCACCTTTGCGAAACGACACGGTGTTTCAATCATCATGGTCGGCCACGTCACCAAAGAAGGCCAAATTGCGGGTCCCCGCGTCGTCGAACATATGGTGGACACCGTCCTTTATTTCGAAGGCGAGCGCGGCCATCAGTTCCGCATCCTACGGGCGGTCAAGAACCGCTTTGGCCCTGCGGACGAGATCGGCGTGTTTGAAATGACTGGCAAAGGGCTGGCACAGGTGACCAACCCATCGGCCTTGTTCCTGTCCGAACGCGGCACGCCCAGCCCCGGATCGGCAGTCTTTGCCGGGATCGAAGGCACACGCCCCGTTTTAGTTGAATTACAAGCGCTTGTAGCCCCGTCTCCACATTCACAACCACGCCGGACCGTTGTCGGTTGGGACAGTGGAAGGTTGGCAATGATCCTCGCCGTGCTTGAAGCACGCTGCGGCATCCCTTTTGCAGGTCTCGATGTGTACCTCAATGTCGCAGGCGGATTGAAAATCGGTGAACCCGCCGCAGATTTGGCCGTTGCCGCAGCCCTTCTGAGTGCCCGAGAAGACACAGCCCTGCCCGCAGATACCGTTGTTTTCGGAGAAATCTCGTTATCTGGGGCACTTAGACCGGCCCCACAGACCGAAAACAGGTTGAAAGAAGCCCAAAAACTTGGTTTCACATCGGCAATCGCTCCGGCGGGCGGCAAAACCGGTACTGTGGCAGGTCTGACACTCACCCGACCCTCTGATTTGGTTGGGTTTGTTGGCGAAACCTTCGGAGCAGGTTAAAGTCGCCCCCTGAGGGGCAGAAAAAAAACAGGCGAGGGCCATGGAAGGTTTTACAATAATTGACGGGGTCGTTGCCCTGATCGTCGTCGTTTCAGGCATTCTTGCCTATTCGCGCGGCTTCTTACGTGAGGTTCTGGCCATCGCAGGCTGGGTCGCAGCCGCAGTGCTGGCCTTTGTTTTCGCACCCCAAGCGGTGCCACTGGTCAAAGAGATTCCGGTTGTTGGGGATTTCCTGCGCGACAGCTGCGAATTGTCCGTCATTACGGGCTTTGCTGCAGTGTTTGCAGTTGCACTTATTATTGTCAGCATCTTTACGCCCTTGTTTTCGTCGATCGTCCAGCGATCTGCTTTGGGCGGACTGGATCAGGCACTTGGCTTTTTCTTCGGCATCGCCCGCGGCATCCTGTTGGTTGCCATCGCGTTCTTTGTCTATGACACTGTGATGACGGGTCAGTCCTATACGATCGTTGACGAAAGCCGCTCGGCCAAAGTGTTCGAACAGTTCAGCGATAAGATCGAAGAACAGAACCCCGAAGCGGCCCTTGGCTGGGTCACCCGCCAATATGAAGAACTGGTCGCCAGCTGTGCGGAAGGTTCCGCACCGGCCGAGGATCTGACAGCCCCCACGACTACGGAATAAAGTTTCCCTTGCTGTGGGCATGGCCTTTGAACAAATGCTGCAGATCATCGAACGGTGGTCTGCAGCGATCATATTTACGAGCGGTCAATGGCAGTATTGAGCCCAACGCATCGCATACAACAATCTCCACCAATGTCCGCCGCTGTTTCTGGGCAGTCAATTCGTAGGATCTACTCCGGACGCGCCGTCGAATGAAGGTCACGATATACAGGCGAGCCTGTTTCCCCGGGGTCCTATGGAAGGGTGTTTTCATGAGACACGCAGTGATCGTAACGGGTCTTCCAGCAAGTGGAAAAACGACAGTCGCTCGTGAAATCTCTAAACCCTTGGGCTTTGAGTTTCTAGACAAAGACGATTTCCTCGAAGACCTATACGAGCGTGAGAGTGTCTCTTCATGGAACCATCGAAAAAGCCTCAGCAGGCAAAGCGATGACGCATTCCAAAAAGCAGCTAAAAAGTCAGGTTCCGCCGTCCTCGTGTCACATTGGCGGCCGCTACGAAGTACCGCAGATAGCGGAACGCCGTCGGATTGGTTAGTTGAGGAATACGATTCATTGGTTGAGGTGTGTTGCTTGTGCTCCCCAGAAGAGGCCCTCAGGCGATTTTTGTCGAGAACGAGACATCCAGGACACCTAGATAAGCAACGTGACACCAAAGAACTGGCAAAGCGCTTAGATTCTTGGACCAATCGCTTTCCTCTTCGAATGGGCACGTTGTTAGAAGTTCGAACTGACGCTGAAGTGAACTTTGAGAGGTTGATGGTGGATGTTCGAAAGTCGTTGTCATCTGGTGGATAGCAGCCATCCGCGCTGCCACAGCGAAAGTAAGAAAATCCGCCGACCACAAACTGAACCACCGCAGGCGTCCCAACGAATTTGGGAACAGATCGTCGACATCAAATGATGACGACAGCAATACCGAACAAGCTGCAATACTTGTCCTGATGAACTGGAATGTAGCCGGGAATTTTCCAGATCGCATTCGGGCTCAGACGAACCCTTCGCCTGCACAAACCGTGCATCTAATCGTCTTTAAACCGAAACAGCCGTCGCAGCGATTGAAAATCGGCTTCCCGTGAATGTCGCGGCTTTTGATAACCTCCCCCGATCCATTACAGATCTGACAGGGTGCCCGCCCCATGCCCCTGCATCGGTGACACCGGCGCTTTACCGGTTCTTCTTTTTTGTTTCCTTGTTTGTGCTGCCACATGCCGGGTATCCGATCGAACCTGTATCATTGCCGAAAACTCACTATGTCGACCATGACACCACATGCCCGCGGCCGCTGTCACCTTTTCAATTTGTTTTTGGCAGAATCCGCATGCGTCAAATCGCGAATGTGATCCTTTGATGACACAGGCGCGCTTAGGCATTATGTGAGTGGCGAACTGACATGGAATCGGAGCTGCCGATCTTGCTGTATCTGTTTTCTTACGCGCTTACCGTTGCGACGCTGGCGTGTGCGCGCCGCCAATCGGCCGGGCGACAATGCGTACAGATACCGCTGTCCAGACGGTCCGACCCGCACACCTAATCAACATAAACACGTCATGGAAATTGGAGCCCGTATATGTGTGGCATTTTAGGGATCGCAAGCAGGACACATGATGTCTTTGCGGAAATCTATGACGGGCTGCTGATGTTGCAGCACCGGGGTCAGGATGCCTCGGGGATCGTGACCTATACCGGTGAATTCTTCCGAGAGAAGAAAGCCAACGGGTTGGTCAAAGACGTCTTTAACGCCTGCGACGCCGAGACCCTGCTGGGACAGGTCGGTATGGGGCATGTGCGCTACCCTACGGCCGGATCGCTTAGCGCGGCTGAGGCACAGCCGTTCTTCGTCAACGCGCCCTATGGCATCTATCTGGTCCATAACGGCAACATCACCAACACCGCCGAGCAGCGCGAGAAAGTCACCGCCAAATACAGTCGTCATCTGCGCACCACGTCGGATTCAGAGATTATGCTGAATGTGCTGGCCGACAAAGTGGCCGACGCAATCAAGGTCAATGGCAATGCCGAACCGATCCGCAACATCTTTGCCGGTGTGAAGATGACAATGGAACGCGTTCAGGGTGCCTATTCAGTGATCTGTCTGGTGGCCGGTGTTGGCATGCTGGCGTTTCGCGATCCCTACGGCATTCGACCGCTGTCGGTTGCCAAGCGCGATGTGGATGGAGACGGCGACGACTATGCCTTTGCGTCCGAAGACGTGGCATTCGGCATCAACGGATTTGAAAAGCTGCGCGATGTGAAACCGGGTGAGGCCATCCTGATTGACCTCGACGGCAACATGCACACTTTTCAGGCGGTTGAAGGTCAACTGACCCCCTGTATCTTCGAATACGTCTATCTGGCCCGTCCGGATTCGCTGTTAGATGGTGTTTCGGTCTACAAAACCCAGATGCGTATGGGCCAGACTCTGGCGCGCCAGATTGAGGCTGCAGGCCTAGAGATCGACCGCATCATTCCTGTGCCGGACAGCGCGCGCCCTGTGGCGCTTGAGGTCGCGAAAGCCACGGGCATTCCTTACCGTGAGGGACTGGTCAAGAACCGCTATGTAGGCCGCACATTCATCATGCCCGGTCAGGAAGAGCGTCAGAAATCCGTACGCCGCAAGCTGAACGCGGTTCCGCTGGAGTTCAAAGGTCACAACGTATTGCTGATCGACGATTCCATCGTGCGCGGCAACACGATCAAAAAGATCGTTCAAATGTGCCGTGAAGCCGGGGCCAAGAAGGTGTTCATCGCCAGCGCCTCGCCACCGGTGAAGTTTCCCAACGTTTATGGCATCGACATGCCCACCAAGCACGAGTTGATCGCAAACGGTAAGAACATTGAGGATATCCGGCAGGAGTTGGGCGCAGACGCCTTGTTCTATCAGGACCTCGATGACCTGATTTGGTCAGCCAAGGAAGGCAACCCGGATATCGAATCCTTCGATTGCTCGTGCTTTGACGGAAATTACATTACCGGCAGCGTCAGCGAAGACTATCTGGACAGCCTCGAAAACAGCAGCCGGGTCAGCAAGAAAAAGCAGGACATGCAGGTGCCCGGCGGGTCCTGGAATGCGGCCAAACTGGCGTCCGGCTAAGGACATATCAGCGAATCAGATTGCAGTGATGGCCCGTTTCGCAATTGCGATGCGGGCCTTTTCACGTATGGGCTGCGCCTGATCGGTCGGTTTTCGCGCACAACTTTTCGATGAAGAAACCGCAATTGCAGGGGCTTCGGCGGCGCAGCAATTCAGCTGCGCTATCGCGCAATCCCCGCCCCTTTAGTTCCGGTCCTTCGTTTGATAGCGCATCTGCCGAACCACTCATAAAACAAGGGGTCAGGCCAACGCGGCCGGGCCGGAAATCATGTCAAACGCCAACGTCAAAAGCGCGGCCACACAGACAGGCGCGTTGAAGAAGAACGCAGTCGCTGTCCTGGGCATCTTTGGCCCAAAAGCTGACATGCGTGCATTGGTACGCCTGTCGTCAGGTCGGGTCAAAGAGGTCAAACCCGGCAGTCGGGTGTCCTCGGGCACTGTGATAGCCATTGATGACGAAGGCGTCATGCTGCGACAAAGCGGCCAGACCAAGCGGATCGTCATCCCCGGAAGTTAATCTGTCTTGACGCCCTGCGCGCATGGGTTCAAACCGCCCTTATGACCGATCAGACTAAAATTGCCCTCATCACCGGGGCCTCGCGCGGTTTGGGTGCTGCCCTGGCCGAAGCTCTGGCACCCGAGTATCACATCGTCGCCGTCGCCCGCACCACTGGTGGGCTGGAAGAGTTGGACGACCGGATCAAAGCCAAGGGTGGTGCCGCCACGCTTGCGCCGATGGACATCGCGGATCCGAACGCCATGGCGACGCTGTGCCGGGGCATTCATGACCGATGGGGCAAAGTTGATCTGTGGATGCACACTGCAGTCCACACCTCGGCCCTGACGCCCGCGCATTTCGTGGACCCCAAGGAATGGACGAAGGCGGTCAACATCAACGCCACAGCCACGTCGGTTCTGATCCCGTATATCGCGCCCCTGCTGGGCGACAGCGGCCATGCGGTGTTTTTTGACGATCCCAAGGCCGGTGAAAAATTCTATGGCATCTATGGTGCAACCAAGGCTGCGCAACTGGCGCTTGCCCGTAGCTGGGCGGTGGAAACAGAACGTACAGGACCACGCGTTTCGATCGTGGAACCCGCACCGATGCCGACGGCCGTACGCGCCAGGTTCCATCCCGGCGAAGACCGCAATGCGTTGATAAACCCGGCGGATGAGGCTGCCAGAATTTTGGCATTGTTGTAGGAATTGCCCTTTAGGCCATGCCTCCAGTGGGGGTATTTTGGCCTGATGTAGCGGGCGGTCTACGCGATATGTACGCCGTTGCGCCCAGCCAGATCGACAAAGAACTGCCATGCCACGCGACCCGAGCGTCCGCCCCGGGTGGCTTGCCATTCGATGGCCTCGGCGCGCAGGATATCGGCGTCGACGCATACACCATGAGCCGCGCAATACCGGTCAATCATCGCAAGGTATTCATCCTGATCGCAGGGATGGAAGCCCAGCCACAGGCCGAACCGGTCAGAGAGCGAGACTTTTTCCTCGACCGCCTCTGACGGATTGATCGCGCTGGAGCGTTCGTTTTCGATCATGTCCCGCGGCATCAGGTGACGGCGGTTCGAGGTCGCGTAGAAGACAACGTTTTCGGGGCGGCCCTCGATGCCTCCGTCCAGCACCGCCTTGAGTGATTTGTAATGCTGATCATCGTGGCTGAACGACAGGTCATCGCAGAACAGAATGAACCGGTGCGGAGCGGCGCGCAGATGGTTGAGAAGGCGCGCGACCGAGCCCATATCTTCACGCTGAAGTTCGACCAGTTTGAGGTCTGGAAAATCCGCCTGCAACGTACCGTGGACAGCTTTCACGAGGCTGGATTTGCCCATGCCCCGTGCGCCCCACAACAGCGCGTTGTTGGCCTTGTACCCGGCCGCAAAGCGGCGCGTGTTGTCCAGCAACGTTTCGCGTGAGCGGTTAATGCCCACCAGCAGGTCCAGATCGACACGGTTGACCTGTTTGACCGGCTCAAGCCGGTCCGGCTCGACTTGCCAGACAAAAGCCGGGGCAGCTTCGAAGTCGGGCGCGGCCAATGGGGCCGGTGCCATGCGTTCCAAGGCGTCAGCGATACGGTTCAGGGCTTGGTCGTTCATAGGCGCCTCCGGTCAGTTTTGCTGGTTTCAAACCATGTTCCGCCGGGCGCAACAAGAGCCGCGCACAAAAAAGGCGCGCCGTGACGGACGCGCCTGATTGTTATCGATCATCAGGATTACTTGCCTTCTTCTTCCTGAATAATCTCTTCATCCGCTTCTTCTTCATCGTCGTAGTAACCGTCAGCGCGCAGTTGTTCCTCGCGCTTTTTCTCGACGCGTGCGACCAGGAAGATCGAAATTTCGTACAGCCCATAGACAACCACGAACAGGATGACCTGAGTGATCACGTCAGGCGGTGTCACCAGTGCGGCCAGAACCAGAATGGCGACCACCGCGTACTTACGCACGGCCCCCAGACCTTCGGCAGTTACCAGCCCGGCTTTTCCCATCAGGGTCAGAAGAACCGGCAACTGGAAGCACAGCCCAAAGGCCACGATGAACTTGATGGTCAGGTTCAGGTATTCCTGTGCCGAGCCCTGGAAGACCACGCTGAGCGGTGCAGTAGCAGTGCCGTCAACTACTGCCTCGCCTTCTGATCCGAACTGCTGGAAGCCAAGGAAGAAGTCATAAGCCAGCGGCGTGACCACGTAGAAGGCAAAGCTTGCCCCCAGCAGGAACATGAATGGCGATGCCAGCATGAACGGCAGGAACGCGTTCTTTTCCGACCGGTACAGGCCCGGTGCAACGAACCGCCACATCTGCATCCCTATATAGGGGAATGCCAGAATGAAGCCGCCCAGAAGCGAGACCTTGATGGCGACGAAGAACCCTTCCTGCGGTGAAATGAAGATCAAATCACAATCCTGCCCGCGTTCTGCCAGCACCTCGCACAATGGGTTTGTGAGGAAGTTGAACAGCGGCGTGGCAACGGTGAAGCAAATTATCATCCCGATCAGGAACGCCACGACGCAGTGAATCAACCGCGTGCGCAGTTCTGCCAGATGCTCGATCAATGGGGCCGAGCTGTCTTCGATCTCGTCGGTATTGCTCATGTCTTGCTTTCAGTATTCAGCGCGGCTTCGGCCTCTTCAGCCTTGGCTAGCGCATCCGCAGCTTCTTTGGCCTTACGCTCGGCAGCGGCACGTGCCGTCGAGGCCTGGATCTTCTTGGCCTGCTCTGCACGTTCAGCAGCCAGTTTACCGGTTTCGCTGTCGGGGTCGAACTTAGTCGGGTCCATGCTCTTGGCCATTTCCTGCGCAGCTTCTTTCACGCCGTCCATGGCGGTGTTCACAGGATTGGTGGCCGCATTCAGACCCTTCTTGATCTCGTTCACACCCGCCTGATCCGCTGCCTCGTTCATGGCGCTGCTAAACTCGCGCGCCATGCCACGGGCCTTGCCGACCCAGCGGCCAACGTTACGGAACAGCACCGGCAGGTCCTTTGGCCCCACAACGATCAGGGCAACAATGCCGATGACCAGAAGCTCGGTCCAGCCCAGATCAAACATCTGCGCTTAGGCCTTGTCTTTGTCGGTCTCGGGGGTGACGTCTTTCGCCATCTCGGACGCGTCCTGCTCTAGCTCGTCCGCACCTTCTTTGACGCCCTTCTTGAACGAGGTGATGCCTTTGCCCACTTCGCCCATCAACGAGCTGATTTTGCCGCGGCCAAACAGCACCAGCACCACAACGGCAATCAGCAGAAGACCGGGAAGTCCGATATTGTTAAGCATGTCTCTTCTCCTTTGAAGTCGGCGCAGGCGCGCCGGGAATGTGATCTGGCACTGTGTTTACGCCAGGGCGGTCCATCGCAAAAGCGTGTCGGCCCGGTTCAATGCCCAAAAATGAACGGATCACGCGATTTTTGAGGACTCGCAATTCTCAACTGACAGGTTTATGTCAGTTGAGAGCGCGTAGAACGGCCCTGTCTCATCAAAACAGGAGCATGACGTGACACAAATCGCAGAAACCGTAACCTTCAAACTCGCAGCCGATGTAACAAACGAGGATTTCGTGAACATCATGAAAGGCACCGAATCCTTTGTTCGGAACGCAGATGGCTTTGTCTTTCGACGCCTCAGCGCAGGGGATGACGGGCTTTGGACCGACACCGTCATCTGGGCAGACATGGATTGCGCTCAATCCGCCGCCGTTGCATTTCCCAAACAGGACTTCGCCCCCGCGGTGATGGCTGCAATCGCGCCGGACACGGTGACTATGCGCCACGATGCAATCCATTGGACCATCGGAGCGTCATGACACACAGGACATCCCATGCGCCGCAGTGACCGGCTATTCGATATCATCCAGATCCTGCGCGACGGCAAACTGCACCGTGCGCAGGACATCGCGGATCGGCTTGAGGTGTCGGTCCGCACCATCTATCGCGACATGGATACGCTGGTTGCTTCGGGCGTCCCGGTCGAGGGCGAGCGTGGCGTAGGCTACATGGTGCGCGAGCAGATCACCCTACCCCCTCTGAACCTGACCCCTACCGAGCTTGAGGCGTTGAACCTCGGTATGGCCATCGTAGCCGAAGCCGCAGACCCCGACCTCAAGGCCGCAGCCACGTCGCTGGCCGACAAGATCGATGCCGTGTTGCCCACGCAGGTCGTGGCCGAGGCTGACAGTTGGAAATTTGCAGTCTATCCCTTTGCCGATGCGGCTCGGGGGCTGGCGCATATGGCCCCTATCCGTGCCGCTATCAAATCGCGTCAGAAACTCCGTCTGTCTTACCGCCGGATCGACGGCGTTCTGACAGACCGGGTCATACGCCCCCTGCACATGGAATACTGGGGGCGCGTCTGGACACTGACGGCGTGGTGCGAGTTACGTCAGGGGTTCCGTGTTTTTCGCATAGACCTGATCGAAGCAATCTCGCCCCTGCCGGAGGTCTTCGCAGACGAGCCCGGCAAGCGCCTAAGCGATTATGATCCGCACGCCTGACGGGATTCGTCTTTTCGCAAATACTCTGGCCGAATGCTTGGCCCGCTCAGGGCCATAAACTTCACCGCAGATAGGGTTCCGGATCGACAGATTCGAACCCTTTACGAACCTCAAAATGCACATAAGCATTGTCGCCACCGCGCAAGGAGGCGATCTTTTGGCCGCGCTTGACGCGAGCACCCTTTTTCACAGTGATGTTTTCGACATTCGCGTAGACGGTCAGCAGGTCGCTGTTGTGCTTTACCACAATGATCGGCACTTGATCCGCGTCTGCCGTGATTGCGGCGACGGTGCCCGCTGCGGCAGCGTTAACCGGGCTACCAGGCGAGGCCGCAATGTCGATGCCTTCGTTCGAGCCCTTTTTATAGGTGCGGATGATCGTTCCGGTGACCGGCAGGCCAAGTGCGGAATTGCTTTGCGTTGTGGGTGCTTCGGCGGTCACGTCCGGCGCGGGTTCTGCCGGCTTGATATCTTCATCCGGCAGCGGTTGCGTCGCACTGGGCGGGGTCGGCGTGGGCGATCCCTGCCCCGGTTGGGTGATCGTGGTCGCAGGAACGGTTGCAGCGGCAGCTTCCTGACGGGGTGCAGCCTGATTTTTGATGGGAATCAGCAGAAACTGCCCTTCACGGACGGTAAAGTCAGACCCCAGCCCGTTCCACTCGGCCAGAGCGTCGACCGGTACGTTATACAGGCGCGCGATCGTATACGCGGTTTCGCCGCGCTTGACCTTGTGGCGAATGGGCTCGGGTCCTACTGGCGCAGTGGCCGGTGCAGGCGCAGCGGCTGGTTGTGCCGGTTCCAGCGTCGATGTGCGCACCGACCCATCCGCGGGCGCTTCGTCAATCGCAGTGCCTGCAATTGTCGCGATATCGACAGAGCTGGCCGCGCTGACGGTACGGGGCAAGGCGACCACCTCGCCATCACGCAGCTGGTCCGCAGCTTGCAATCCGTTAAAACGCGCGACTTCCGCTGCCGGTAATCCGACCCGGGCGGCGACATCGCCAACCGTGTCGCCCCGGCGCGCAACGGCCACTTGATAATTGGGATAGGTGATCACGCCACGCGCATCCGGTGCCGGCCGGTTGGCAGTGGCTGCCTGCGCCGCATCGGCCGTGGAAAAACCACCGACATTGCCGCGCAGATCATAATCTATGGGGCCTTCGCATCCCGCGAGGAACGCCAAAGACGCAACACCTGCTGCGACTGCTGATTTGGAAACTGCTCTCATTTTACTGTCCTCACCGCCTGCCCCTGTTGTCCGGGGTTCCAGCGCTTATCGCGAAATATTTCCTTACGCTCCGTCTTTGCCAAGCCCTTCTAGCAGGGGCACGAACCGAACGGGCAACAATTCATCATAGTCCAGGCCGGTCTCAGTGCGTCTGACCCGGATCAGGGTCTGAACCGCATCCGACTGTCCCACCGGCAAAACCATGATACCGCCGATTTTGAGCTGCGCCAAGAGCGGCCCGGGCGGGTCCTCAGCGGCGGCGGTCACAATGATACGATCAAACGGGGCTTGTTCCGACAAACCGAACGATCCGTCAGACAGCATCGCCGTCACATTGGTCATTCCCAATTCTCGAAACAGTTCGCCGGTTTCGCGCACCAGACGCTTATGACGTTCGACCGTATAGACCCGGCGCGCCAGCTTGGACAGAACCGCCGCCTGATAGCCCGAGCCTGTACCAACCTCCAGCACCGTATCACGGGGGCGCACATCCAGCGCCTGCGTCATCAGCCCCACCACCGAAGGCTGGCTGATCGTCTGACCGCAGGCAATCGGCAGCGGTGTATCCTCATAAGCGCGCTCGGCGAACAACCCTTTGACGAAACGGCCCCGATCGACCTGCTCCATCGCGGCCAGAACGCGCGCATCCGTTACCCCGCGCGACCGCAGGGCAAAGAGGAACTGCATAATGGTTTCAGGATCAGGTCCGCTCATTCGATCGACTTCAGTTGTTCCAGAACGTCATGGGCCGTCAGATCCGCACGCATCGGCGTGACCGAGATGTAGCCCCCAAGATTGACCGCTGCATCAGTACCGGGTGCTGTCGGGTTGTGCTGATAGCCGCCCTT
Source organism: Ruegeria sp. YTSC004 (assembly GCF_059609805.1). Classification (NCBI taxonomy): domain Bacteria; kingdom Pseudomonadati; phylum Pseudomonadota; class Alphaproteobacteria; order Rhodobacterales; family Roseobacteraceae; genus Ruegeria; species Ruegeria sp. YTSC004. The sequence continues at coordinate 67,761 of NZ_JBXWMJ010000012.1, read as the reverse complement.
GATCCACAGGAACCGCCGGCCCGAGGGCGAGCTGTGTGGTTCAACCGAGAAATTGGTATCCCGGCGAAAGCCCTGCGGCGCGATGCGCGTTCCCAGAACCTCATCCGCCGGCACAGGTGGGAAATTCACGTTGTAAAACAGGCGGTAATCGACTTGCTCTTCAGGCGTTGCTTTCAGAACTCGCCGCACGAGGTCGGCCCCGTAACGCGTTGCAGCCTCGAAAGGATCATCCAGACCAAGATTGCGCGGGCCAAAATACTGCGACAAGGCAATTGCAGGAATACCCTGCAGGGCGGCTTCCATCGCCCCACCAACCGTGCCGGAATACAGCGTGTTCTCGGCCGAATTGTTACCCCGGTTCACCCCCGACAACACCAGATCGGGCGGCGTGTCCTTCATGACGTCATGCAACCCGGCCAGAACGCAGTCGGCGGGCGAGCCTTCGGCGGCATAGCGACGTTCGCCCAGCTTGGCGACCATCATCGGGTGGGTATAGCTGATGCAGTGGCCGACACCTGATTGTTCGAATGCAGGCGCGACGACCCAGACTTCACCATCCGGGCCTGCCAGATCGGCGGCAATCGCCTCAAGTGCGATCAGCCCCGGGGCATTGATCCCGTCATCATTGGTCAGAAGTATACGCATAAGCCCCATCCACCCGGCGTTTTGCCCTTGATAGACCCGCCCCCGCGTCGCGGCAAGCAACGCGCGCGTCCAATCTGATGCTTTCGCGCACCACTTGGCGCTAAACTGTGGCTTTCCAGCCTAAACCGGGAAAACGAAACACCTGTCACGGCGGATGGTCAGCCACATGACCCGTCCCGGGCTGGGAACAAAGACATTAGGCACCGTCGCCCTCAGGATCGAGCCATCATGGTCCATCCGAAATTCAACAAGGCTTTCGTTGCCCAAAAACCGTGCCCGCTCGACCACGCCCCGCGCGGCAACGCCGTCGGTCGGTGTCGGCAGCGGCCCCTTGCCGTTTCGGTCAAAGTCCAGCCGCACGTGCTGCGGGCGGAATACGATCTCGACATCTGTATTGTCAGGCACGCCGGGTGCCAGAAATTGCCCGAATGGCGTTTCCGCCAAGGCTCCATTCACTTTGGATTGCAAAACATTGATATCACTAAAAAACGCTACCGCCGCCTTGTCCGCCGGGCGGGTAAAGACGTTGTAGGGCGCGCCTTGTTGCACGACTTTACCGCGCCGCATCAGGGCGATTTCATCCGCCATGCGCATCGCTTCTTCCGGCTCGTGCGTGACTAGAACAACGGCGGCATCCTCTTCCTTGAGGATCGCAAGCGTTTCATCCCGAATGCCGTCCCGCAACCGGTTGTCGAGGCCCGAGAAAGGCTCGTCCATCAACATGATCCGCGGACGCGGGGCCAATGCGCGGGCCAGTGCCACACGTTGCTGCTCGCCACCTGACAGATGATGCGGGTAGTCGTCGACGAAACGCATCAGGTCGACCTTGCGCAGCAGCGCTTCGACGCGGGCGCGTTTTTCGTCCTTATGCCCCTTCAGGCCAAAGGCCACATTGTCGGCAACGCTGAGATGCGGAAACAGGGCAAAGTCTTGAAACATCAGCCCTATTTCGCGCCGTTCGGGCGGCACACGAAACACAGTGTCACAGATCAGCTTGCCATCGACGTAGATTTCACCGGATTCCTGCATTTCGACGCCCGCGATCATGCGCAGCGTCGTGGACTTGCCGCAGCCCGAAGGCCCCAACAAACAGGTCACCTGCCCCGCCCGCACCGTCAGTGAGACGTCATCCACCACGACCCGCCCTTCATACCGGGCGATCAGATTTCGGATTTCCAACCGAGGAGGAGTAGCGTTTTCTGTCACCGATGGGCCCCGTTGCCTTTCCCGATCAATTCCATCGGGCTTAGGCGGGGATAACAACCCCGCCCCTCAGGTGCAAGAGATCAGCAACAGCCGCCGGATGGGGCCTCGCCCATGGCTTCAAACGGGCTTTCACCACCGCAGCCTTCGAATATCCCGTAGTGGGTCGAGAAATCGCCAATGAAATCGAAATGCCGGGCAAAACGCGTGTCTTTCAACATCATCCACGTGTTGCCGCAGACAGGAAAAACCTTACCCGCCTCGATCGCGTGGTGATCATCTAGCTCGAACAGATGCGGGGCATTCGGGATGGTGCCCTTGTATATCACGGCCTGGCCGTAATCCTCGCAGTCTGGTTCCAACTCGGGCAGCTTGAACAGACGGTAGGTGGCGGACAGGAATTTAAGAGGCGCGACACGCTCTTCGAGTACAGCGTTTTCGATGGTCAGCGGACGATGCGTGACACGGCGCGGATCACCAAAGCCCGCTTTGCGCGACATCGACAGGAAATCGTTCCAATACAGAGCGCCGGACAGGCATTCGCCGTACAAAACCTCATCCTCGGCCATCGCCTGTGGCACCCGGCGATCTGCGTAAACGTCCGAGAAATACATCTCGCCTCCGTCTTTCAGCAACCGGTGCACACCACGCAAAACAGCCTCTTTATCGGTGGCCAGATTGATCACGCAGTTCGAGACGATGATGTCAAAAGAACCGGGTTCCAGGTCAAGCTCGTCCAGCTTTTCGATATAGCCATGGTGGAATTCCACATTGCTGTCAGAATGCCCAAAGGCTTGCGCGTGATAGTCCTGATGCGCCCGCGCGACGTTCAGCTGTTCCGGTGTCATGTCCACGCCGACAACGCGCCCCTTTTCACCTACCATTGCGGACAAGGCATAAACATCACGTCCCGCACCACAGCCGAGATCCAGAATGCTCATCCCCTCAAGGTCGTGCGGAGCGATCAGACCGCAGCCATAGTAGCGCGTCAGAACTTCGTCATGAATTTTCGACAGGATCTTTTTGACATGATCCGGCATGTCATCAGGCGTACAACACGCGTTTGTCTGCAAGTCCGAGCTGCCCTGCAAGACTTCGCCATAGTAATTCTGCACTGACTCATGCTTCATCGCGGTTATCCTTCTGTCTGATGGCTGCATAGCAGCTAAAGCAGCGCGGGGCTTGGCGCAATCCGGGCCTTTAGAATCTGACGAAAGCGTGAGGGCGTGTAGGGGTTATGCCAGCAGTTCGAAATCAACGCCCGCGCGCAGTTTGCCGTTCACCTGTATCTCAAGCCGATGCGCACCAGGGATAAGTTTGAACGTGGTGGCGTCACCTTTGAGCTTGTGCTTTTTGGTCAGGGTAAGAGCACCATCTGCCAACGCGGACTGTTTCAGCTTGTGCACTTTGGCTGAGGTTTTACCCCCAGGCCTTTGAAAATGAACAATGTAATCGACCAGAACCGGTTGTTTTCCATTGCCATTCAGCACGACATCAAACTCCAGCGCTCCACCGATCTGCGCGTCACCCTTGATGGTAACATCGGCCGAAACTTCAGCATCAGGATCAAAGCCCAGCATCTTCATGGCGCGCGGATGGCCTGCTTTCACAAGCCCACGCAAGGTGTGCGAGGTCATCCAGCCCATCTCGGCCTGATCCTGCCGCCCGTTCCCGCCCCAATCCTGCAACCGGTCCAAAACCAGATCGGGGTCTTTTTTGGTTATGTCATTCAGATGGTTGGCAACCGACCGAGTGACATAGCGCGTTCCATCGGCATGCAGCCGATCCAGTAAAGGCAGCGGATCGGTCAGGTCCAGCCCCACCGCCTGCCCCCAAGGCAAACGCGGTCTTGTGCCTTCGCTGACCAGTCGACGCACGTGATAGCTGTCATGCGCGCACCATTCCTGCATCCGCGCCAGCACCTGTTCCTGATGGGTATTGAGGAACGGCCTTATGGCCCATTCCATTGAAAACCTTTGGGTCAGTTCCTCGAGCACATCCAATGACTGCTCAGGATGATCCATCCCCACGGCAACAACCCAGTCACCCAGCGGTGCAAAGATGAAATCACCAAAATCGTCATCCGTTTTGCCGGGATCCAATGGTGGCGGCAAGGCGCGCAGCAGCGTAGGTGCGATCTGAGGCAAGTCGCCCGGCACCGCCTGTTGCAGACATTCGGCGATCCAGGCCATCCTCTCTTTCAGCTCCAGATCCAGCAGACGCGACATGACCTGCGCCTCAAACGCCTCGGCATCAAAGGACGGGTCCGCGCCCGCGAAAAGCCCCGCCAAATAGCGGGTCTTTTCGACATTAAACAGTTGATCTTTAAGCGAGAAGTTTTGTGCCATGATCACATCGTCAGATTAGTGGCGCCACCATCTAGCAGTATGTTCTGCCCGACAATGAAACCGGCATTCTGCGAACACAGGAACGCACAGGCTGCACCAAATTCTTCACGCGTTCCATACCGTCGCGCCGGGATGGTTGCCGCGCGTTCAGCGCGCGCCTCGTCCATCGAAATTCCTTTTTGCGCAGCCACGCCACCATCCAACGAGTCCGCCCGGTCGGTGGCATGAATGCCCGGCAGCAAGTTATTGATCGTTACCCCTTTCGGCGCCACTTGACGCGCAGTTCCCGCGACATACCCCGTCAAACCGGTACGTGCCGCGTTCGACAGACCCAGTGCGGGGATCGGCGCGCGCACAGATTGCGAGGTGATATTCACCACCCGGCCCCAGCCTTTGTCCATCATCCCAGGCAACAAAGCCTTCATGAACGCAATCGGCGTCAGCATGTTGGTGTCCAGCGCCTTGATGAAATCATCGCGATCCCAATCCGACCACAAACCCGGGGGCGGGCCTCCGGCATTTGTCACGAGGATATCAACACCCTGCGCGGCTTCGATTACCTGCACCTGTCCTTCAGTCGAAGTCACATCGCAGGCGATAGTCTGAACCTGTACGCCATGTTCAGCGCGAATGCGGTCAGCCGATGCCTCCAAAGCCTCAGTCCCCCGCGCGTTCATCACCAGATCAACACCCGCGGCGGCCAGCGACTCGGCACAACCCAGACCCAAACCTTTGCTACTGGCGCAGACCAGCGCACGTTTACCTTTGATACCAAGATCCATCTGATCCTCCCTGTATTTGCCGCACATCTAGCACCAGCCTTTCAGGGAAGACCAGCAATGGACCTTTGATCAATAAAAGAACTCTTCACGCACAATCTTGCCATCCGCGACGTGGTAAATGGCGACTTCGCGCATATCAAAGCTGTCACCGCTTTCCTTCACTGTGCCCTTTACTTCGAAAATTACGGCAAAGCGGTCCTCACCATGCACAAATGGATCACTTACCGAAGTTTTTGTCACATCATGTGCACCTTCCCACCATTCTTGTTTGCCACGGATCGCGTCGCGGCCGGCGACTTCGCGCCCCATGCCCGAGTAATCCACGGCTTCGACGGAGACGGCATCGTCCGCATAGAGCTTATCCAAATTCGCTTTGGCCCGGCCTTCTCGGCAACCAGCGACCAGTTCGTTTGCGATTTCTTTTAAATTCATCACACCTCTCCATAATTTGTTCACTATATGTTCTTTTTGCCACCGTCAGGCGATTCTGAACACCCCCTTTGTCTTGCTTCGGCAGAATTCCCCGCATATACGCGCGTTCATGCTTGATACCGCCACCAACCAACCCGTTTTGCCGCCCGAGATCGCCCGGCGCCGGACATTCGCCATCATCTCGCACCCGGATGCGGGCAAAACGACGCTGACTGAAAAGTTCCTGTTGTACGGGGGCGCCATTCAAATGGCAGGTCAGGTGCGCGCCAAGGGTGAGGCAAGACGAACACGCTCGGACTTCATGCAAATGGAGAAGGACCGCGGTATCTCGGTTTCCGCATCGGCGATGTCCTTTGACTATGACACTTTCAGATTCAATCTGGTGGATACGCCCGGCCACAGTGATTTCTCGGAAGACACCTATCGCACGCTGACCGCTGTGGACGCCGCCGTGATGGTGATAGACGGCGCGAAAGGTGTGGAAAGCCAGACGCAGAAATTGTTCGAGGTCTGCCGCCTGCGTGACCTTCCGATCCTGACCTTCTGTAACAAGATGGACCGCGAAAGCCGCGATACGTTCGAGATCATCGACGAAATTCAGGAAATGCTGGCGATCGACGTTACCCCTGCCGCATGGCCTATCGGCGTAGGTCGCGATTTCATCGGCTGCTACGACATGCTGCGCGACCGGCTGGAACTGATGGACCGCGCCGATCGTAACAAAGTGGCCGAAAGTATCGAAATCAACGGGTTGGATGACCCGAAACTGGCCGAACACGTGCCCGAGCACCTGTTGGAAAAGTTCCTGGAAGAGGTTGAGATGGCGCGCGAGCTGCTGCCCGCCATGGACCCGCAGGCGGTGCTTGAGGGGCATATGACCCCGATCTGGTTCGGCTCGGCGATCAACTCGTTCGGTGTGAAGGAACTGATGGAAGGCATTGGTGCCTACGGCCCCCAGCCGCAGATCCAGTCTGCCGAACCGCGTCAGATTGCACCCGACGAAAAGAAAGTCGCGGGTTTTGTCTTCAAGGTTCAAGCCAATATGGACCCAAAGCACCGCGACCGCGTGGCGTTTGTTCGTATGGCATCGGGCCATTTCAAGCGTGGCATGAAGCTGACCCATGTGCGGTCGAAAAAACCGATGGCAATTTCGAACCCTGTGCTGTTCCTCGCATCGGACCGGGAACTGGCCGAAGAGGCTTGGGCTGGTGATATCATCGGCATCCCCAACCACGGCCAATTGCGCATCGGCGACACGCTGACCGAAGGCGAAGCGATCCGGGTTACTGGCATCCCCTCATTCGCGCCTGAACTGCTGCAGACCGTGCGGCCCGGCGACCCGATGAAAGCCAAACATTTGGAAAAGGCGCTGATGCAATTTGCCGAGGAAGGCGCGGCCAAGGTGTTCAAACCCTCAATCGGATCGGGCTTTATCGTTGGCGTCGTTGGCGCGCTGCAATTTGAAGTGCTCGCCAGCCGTATCGAGATGGAATACGGCCTGCCCGTTCGGTTCGAAGCATCTCAGTTCACCTCGGCCCGCTGGGTCAGCGGTGACAAGGCCGAGGTCGAAAAGTTCGTCAACGCCAACAAGCAGCACATCGCTCACGATCATGATGGCGACATCGTCTATCTGACGCGTCTTCAGTGGGACATCGACCGGGTCATCCGCGACTATCCCGAACTGAACCTGACGGCCACGAAAGAAATGATGGTGTGATGCGTCAGGCTGATTGCACAGGCAACATGGCCTGTGCAATTTTACCCGCATGAATGACGACTTCCAGACGCCCACAGGCGCACTACACGGGTTCGGTGCCCAGAAAAAACTTTTTGAATTCAGCGTGGAATCGCCCGATCCTGATTCCTGCATTGCGCGTGAATATGGCGTCACACAACAGGTCTGGGCATGACGACCTGGGGCATCGTTTCAATGGTTCGCGGATCGACCCGCGACATACTCAGGTTCGCGGCCCATCACCTCGACCTAGGTGCGGATTATCTGTACATCTACCTGGACGAACCCAACCGTGAGGCGCACCGGGCCCTCAGGAAACACCCGAAAATCAGAGCCCGAATCTGCGACGATGCTTTTTGGGAGAAACGCAAACGCGACCGACCGGAACGCCATCAGGTTCGTCAGACGCTGCATGCCACATTCGCCTATCGCAACACCGATCTGGACTGGCTGGCCCATATCGACGTGGACGAGTTCCTGTGGTCTTCAAAACCCATCCGGGAGCAGTTGCAATCCGTCCCCGCCGACATCCCAGCCGTCCGTGTCCGGCCAATGGAGGCAATGGCAGGCGGCGAGGATCTGTTCAAGGCGCATATCCCCAGCGGCCCGGACCGCTCAGCCATGGTGCAGTCCATCTATCCCAACTATGGCGGCTTTGTACTCGGCGGGTTCCTCAGCCACGTTCAGGGTAAGCTGTTCGTCCGCACAGGCATGGAAAAGCTGAACTTTCGCATCCACAACCTGTTTCAAAACAAAAAGCTTCTGCCCTGCAAGTTCGAACTTCCGGGGTTGGAGCTGTGTCATTGCCACGCCCCTGACTGGGACCACTGGGCGGCGCATTATCAGTTCCGGATGGCGCGTGGGTCCTATCAACCCGGCATGTCCCCTAATGTTCCGCGCGAACTGGGCGGTCTGAACAAGAATGAGTTGTTCAACTGGATCGACACAGAACAGGGTCAAGACGGCTTGCGTGCGTTCTATGACGAAATTAGCGGTGCCGATCCCGGCGTACGCGCTCGTCTCGAAGAATATGGGTTGATCCGGTACAGACCGCTGGATCTGGACGCGAAAGTTGCGAAACACTTCCCCGGAAGCTGCTGAATTGTTGCGGAAAACCAGCAGTGGGCGCTAGCGACGTCAGGTTAAAACCTCTTCATTTGACCCTGCCTCATGATTTTGTTATGTCCGCGCAAAGCCGAAATGTGCCTGACAGCGCATGGCCATCCGGGCCCGGCATTCCATTGACGCGCGGGCCAGGTCTAGTGTCCGCATGAACCGGACATACATGACAAAATTTAACGAACTGAACCTGAACCCGAAGGTCCTCAAAGCCATTGAGGAAGCCGGATACGAATCCCCTACCCCAATTCAGGAAGGCGCAATACCCGCGGCTCTGGAAGGGCGCGATGTCCTGGGCATTGCTCAGACAGGGACCGGCAAGACTGCAAGTTTCACGCTGCCGATGATCACCTTGCTGGCCCGTGGGCGCGCTCGTGCGCGGATGCCGCGTTCGCTGGTGCTGTGCCCGACGCGGGAACTGGCCGCGCAGGTGGCTGAGAATTTCGACACGTACGCCAAACACTTGAAACTGACCAAAGCGCTGTTGATTGGCGGCGTCAGCTTCAAAGAGCAGGACGCGCTGATTGACCGGGGCGTTGACGTTCTGATCGCCACACCGGGTCGCCTGCTGGACCATTTCGAGCGCGGCAAGCTGCTGTTGACCGGCGTTCAGATCATGGTTGTAGATGAAGCGGACAGAATGCTCGACATGGGGTTCATCCCCGATATCGAACGCATCTTCTCGCTGACACCGTTCACGCGCCAAACCCTGTTCTTCTCGGCCACTATGGCACCCGAGATTGAACGTATCACCGACACGTTCCTGTCCGCGCCCACCCGCGTCGAGGTCGCCCGTCAGGCCACCGCGTCCGAGACCATCGAACAGGGTGTTGTCATGTTCAAAGGCGGTCGCCGCGATCGCGAAGCCAGTGCCAAGCGCAAGGTTCTGCGTGCGCTGATCGATGCCGAAGGTGAAAAATGCACCAACGCAATCATCTTCTGCAATCGCAAAACCGATGTAGATATCTGCGCGAAGTCGTTGAAAAAATACGGATATGACGCTGCAGCGATCCACGGTGATCTGGACCAATCACAGCGGATGAAAACTCTTGATGGTTTCCGCGACGGCTCCTTGCGCCTGCTGGTCGCCTCAGACGTGGCCGCGCGCGGCCTTGATGTGCCGTCGGTGAGCCATGTGTTCAATTTCGACGTTCCCGGACACCCTGAAGACTACGTGCACCGAATTGGCCGTACAGGTCGCGCCGGACGCGATGGCAAAGCAATTACGATCTGTTCAGGGCGAGATGAAAAAGCCCTGGCCGCAATTGAAAAGCTGATCCAAAAAGAAATTCCCAGGCTCGACAACCCGGTTCAGGCTGAAGAGCCCAAAGCCAAAGAAGAAGCGCCAAAGCCTGAGCGGAAAGCCAAACCGACTGACGCCAAGAAAAGCGAAAGCAGGAAGAGCGACCGGAAGAAGGACAAAGAACCCAAGGGCCGTGGCCGCAGAGACGACAAAGGCCCTGCTGTTGTCGGCATGGGCGATCACATGCCCAGCTTCATCGCCCTCAGCTTTGACGAGCGCCGCGCAGGCTAAATCGTAAGTACCAGTGCCAGTATCGAGGCACCAAGCAAGGTCATCCCGGCGATTTCGCGCCGGGTGATTTTTTCGCGGAAAAACAAGATCGAGGCGAATAGGCTGAAGATCAGTTCAACCTGGCCCAGTGCTTTGACATAGGCCGCGTTTTGCAGCGTGAAGGCAAAAAACCAGCAGAACGAACCGCACAGGCTGGTGAGGCCGACAAAGACGCCGGTTCGACGTGTGTCCCAAACTGCGCGCAACTCAGCCCGGTCGCGCCACAACAACCACAATCCCATGCTCAGGAATTGGTACGACACGACCACAGCCAGTGTGATCAACGCCCGATACCATGCGTCAATGTCCCCCAACTCCAAAGACGCTCCGCGATAACTGACGGATGAGAAGGCGAACAGAATGCCAGAACCCAACCCAAGGCGCGATGCCCGGTTGGTGAGATGTGCCCACCAAACCCCTTCCCCGCCTGGATTTTTCGACAGCAGCAGGACGGCTATCAGTCCCAGAATTATTGCAAACAATGCGCCCGAGGACACCTGATCACCCAAGACAAGAAATCCGACGATGGCAGTCTGGATGACCTCGGTCTTCTTGAATGTAATGCCGACGGCGAAATTACGCTGTTTGAACAGGGCCACCACGCAAATGGTCGCCAATATCTGCGTTGTCCCGCCGATCACTGCAAACAGCCAGAATCTTCCGGTCAGGACTGGCAGGCTGTAACCGGTTACCTTCATTGCCACGACCAACACGAGAACGGCCAAAGGCATGGAATAGGCAAATCGGGCAAAAGTCGCACCGGCAGCCGTAAGCTTCACGGTGCTCAGCGATTTTTGCAGCATGAACCGCACGGTCTGAAATGCCGCGGCGGCGATGGTGACGGGAATCCACAAACTCATGAATTCCCTTGTGTCGGCAAATCAGCCCTTTGGCCAGAGCGGATGCGCCACCGGATCCTTCGCGCGCCAAAGGTACGAGCGGAAGATCTGGCCGTAGGACCGATAGACATAGGCCTCGTTCGTTGACTGATACCGATCTCTTCCAGCCCGATACAGAGCGGGCAATCGGTACCACGGCGCACCGGGATTCATGTGATGTACAACGTGCAGGTTGTTGTTTAGAAACAAGAAAGCCAATAGTCCGCGATCTTCAACTATGACGGTACGCGCACCCGAGTCTTCATGCGCCCTGTGTTCAAGAAACGTCCGGATCTTGACCAAACCCAACCCAATGTAAGCTGACAGAACAAAGGCCCACAGCGGCATTGGCGATTGCGCGACTATCCACAAAACCACAGCGGCTCCGATCAGGTGCAGCCCCCAGGCCAGTAATATGTCTTTGTCTCCGCGTTTAGCGCCGCGCAGCTCATCCCGAATGAAGGTGAATTGACCAATCGCCGGGCCCAGCACCATGCGTCCAAGCAGCGTGTTATTCGCTCTCAGCAGTCGCTTTTGCCAGCCTTTGAGCGTATTCCAAACCTTCGGGTCCAGATAGTTCGACTCAGGGTCGTCATACGGATCAGTCAGGGTCGAATCCCTGTGATGCGCCAGATGCAGATCGCGGAACCGGTTATATGGGATGAACAAAGTCAACGGCAGCGCCAACAATGCCTCGTTCAACCAACGGGTGCGAAAAGGATGTCCATGCAGCGCCTCATGTGTCAGCGATGAGTGCAACGCCGCGACCAATCCCATTGCGGGAATGGCCAGCCAAACCGGGAACATAAAGATCACAGCAAGCCAAGCTGCGTAGCATGCGATTATAAGGGCAAAGGTGCCCCACTCGGGACCTGGCCGCTCAGACATTTCGGCCCCATGTGATGCCTGCCCAGACGCGCTCGTAGATCACGTACATCGTCAGGCCGATGCCCGTGTTCACAATCGCCAACGTCCCGCCAACTGCAGCAGAGCCTGTCGCGATAAGACCCACCAGCGTCATCATGACCAGGCCCATCGCATTCCACACCACAGCCTTCACGACCGATCTTCGTCGCGTTTCCATTCCGTCACCCATATTATTGTTATGTTTAAGAATTACGGATCGTGGCCGAGTTGAAAATTCTGAATATGATTAACAAAACTCATCACTTATGATATAAATCACCATATGACGGATAAATTAGACAAACGAGATCGCGCTGCGCAGTTTCGCCAACGCCTTGCCCGCGCGATGGAAGAACGTGACATCAGCCAAAGCGCGCTTGCCCGGGATATCGGTGTCGACCGATCGACCATATCCCAACTTTTGACTGGCGAAGGTGCGCGCCTGCCGAACGCGCATGTCGTTGGCAGCTGCGCCACAGCGCTTGGTGTTTCGGCTGACTGGCTGCTGAGCTTATCGGATCGGCCAGAAAGCGCTGCAGAGCTACTGGCGCTTTCTCTGAGTATGACCAAGGCGCCCCGCGCGCTGGTCGATGAGCGCATCTTTGAATGGCACAAAGAGGCGGCTGGCTACAAGGTTCGCTATGTGCCCGCCACCCTGCCCGACATGTTGAAAACCCGCGCCGTGCTGGAATGGGAATACGCCCCGCATTTGGGACGCACAGCAGATCAGGCCATCGGCGCGTCGGCAGACAGGCTGACTTGGATGCGCAGTGCGCAATCAGATTATGAAATCGCCATGCCACTGTATGAGATCGACAGCTTTGCCCGCGCGACCGGATACTACGAAGGCCTGTGCCCAAAGATCAGGATGGATCAGATCGACCACTTGTTGGAGCTGAGCGACCAGCTTTATCCCCGCATGCGCATCTATCTGTTTGATGCCAAACGCCTCTATTCTGCGCCGGTCACGATTTTTGGCCCGCTGCTGTGTGTGTTCTACGCGGGCAGTCACTATATGGCCTTTCGGGACCGCGACAGAATCGAAGTTTTTTCCCGTCATTTCGATACGTTGGTGCGAGAAGCGGATGTGACGGCGCGGGACTTCCCCGATCATCTCAGGCAGCTACGATCAACGATTTCCGCCTGATAACGGCCTCATAGATGCGTAAGCGACCAAGGTGTGATATCGTCACTTGGCGCGAACTTTCGAGCGATCCGATCACAGACGGAGGACCATAGGAATGGACGCACTAAAAACCGCTCAATACGCACGGGCGCTTTATTCCGCCCACGGAGATCAGGCCGAGGCCGAGGCCGCGCAGAAGATGCGCGAATGCAAAGACGCCGGGAACATGCAGCAAGCCCGCGACTGGCAGGCAGTTCGCCAGAGCATCCGCCAGATTCGCGGACCCAATCAGGCTTAAACTTTGGGGTCGGGGTTGACGGTGTGCCCATCGACCGCAATCACCTGCCCCGACACCAACCGCGCCGCATCTGATGCAAGGAACACGGCCATATTGGCGATGTCGTGCCCTTCGACGAAGCGACCCATTGAAGTGCCCGAGGCATAACCCTCATAGACCTGATCGCGTGTCATGCCCTTGGCATCGGCCTCGCGCTGCAGGACGCCTTCCATCCGCGGACCCTCAACCGAGCCAGGGCAAATGACATTGCACCGCACTCCGTGTGCGCCCAGCTCCATCGCCAGAGTTTTGGCCAGCCCGATCATCCCCCATTTCGCCGCCGCATAGGGCGCGCGATTGGGATAACCGTATTGTCCCGCAGTCGAAGACGTTATGACCACCGCGCCGCTGCCTTGTCGTTTCAGGATTGGAGACGCGTATTTGGCGCACAAAAAGGCCCCTTCCAGGTTCACCGAAAGACACATGCGCCAATCGTCCAATGCAACGTCTTCAACCAAAGCGGTTGGTCCCGCGATTCCTGCGTTTGCGCACAGGGTATCCAAACCACCCCATTCCGCCTCGATGTCATTGAACAAGGTGGCCACGGCATCCTCATCCGCGACGTTCGCCTCGGACCGCTGCCAATGGGCCGGACAATCAGACAGGGCATTCGGGTCAACATCAGCCACCCAAACCTGCGCACCGGCTGTATCAAAGGCCTCGGCCATGGCGCGGCCAACGCCCGACGCGCCAGCCGTGATCAGAACGCGCCCACTCATGCCGGTTTGCGGATCGCCGCACCCGCACCTTCCGGATAAGGCAAGCTTGCCTGAGCTTCAGCGATCCGGGCCATAGCCGCTTCGATTTCGACAGAAGGTGCGCTCGGGCGACGGGTTTCCAGACTGACATGCAGCAGGAAGCTTTCGCCTGTGGCCAAAAGCTTGTCGCCTTCATACATGGAATGGAACACGTGCAGCTTCTTGCCCTGCCCCAATAGCATCTGCGTGCGCACTTCGATCTTTGCACCTGCGTGGACTTCGTCGATATAACGGATATGGTTTTCTGCGGTGAAGTAACTGCCGCCCGAGGCGATGTAATCCGCATCACACCCCATGATCTCCATGAACCGGTCGGTCGCCGCGGCGAAGGCCTCAAGGTAACGCGCCTCGTTCATGTGACCGTTATAGTCGGTCCAGTCCAACGGCACTGCGCGCGACAAGGTCAGAATTGGCTGGCTCAGATCGGCCTGATCCATCGTCGGAAGTGCGCCCGGTTTCAGCGCCGCGTCATGCTGGTTCAGAACAGTACCGGCCCCATAGTTCTGCGCCTTGAGCGCCCGCATCATACCAACGAGGTTATTGTCGCGGATGCGCTCTAGTTCGCGGATCGAGTGCATGCCCGATTGCGCGTCAGACTGATCCGCGATCATGTCGACCAGCTCATCAGTGAATTCGGGCACATCCATCAGCTTGGTCCAAGGCCATTGCAACGCCGGGCCGAACTGCGCCATGAAGTGCCTCATCCCCGCCTCACCACCGGCTACACGATAGGTTTCGAACAGACCCATCTGTGCCCAGCGAATGCCAAAGCCCATGCGAATTGCATCGTCGATTTCTTCGGTTGTCGCGATACCGTCTTTGACCAGCCACAGCGCCTCGCGCCAGACGGCTTCGAGGAACCGGTCAGCAATATGCGCGTCGATCTCTTTTTTGACATGCAGAGGGAAGAAGCCCACCGATTTCAACAGGTCCTTCGCGCGGTCGACCATTTCGGGCGGGTTCTTGTCGGTCGGCACCAATTCGATCAGCGGCAGCAGATACACCGGGTTGAACGGGTGCGTCACAACAATCTGTTCTGGGCGCAGCGCTCCTTCCTGCAGCTCGGACGGTTTGAACCCGCTGGTTGACGACCCGATGATCGCCTCCGGATCGCAGGCACCCTGCAAGCTTTTGTAAACCTTCAGCTTCAGATCCAGCCGTTCGGGCACGCTTTCCTGAATCCAGGTGGCGCCTTGCACGGCGTCAGTCAGATCGTCGTGGAAGGTAAGTGCCCCCTCAGACGGCAAAAGCACATCACTCAACCCCGGCAGAGACCGGCGCGCATTGTCGAGCACCTCACCAATCTTGCGCTCGGCCTCCGGGTCCGGATCGAACACACGGACATCCCAACCGTTAAGCAAGAACCGCGCGGCCCACCCGCCGCCGATGACACCACCACCGATGATAGCTGCTATTTTTGTCATTAGTTTCACCAATTGTCTGGCAGTTTGATTTCTGCACCATCTATGGGCCAGCCATTCTCATCATAGCCGACGCAAAGTTTGGGGTTTGCGTTTCGGTCTGCGCGATAGTCACCTGCAATGTTCTCGCAAGTCTCGTTCAGGGCGTGAGCGCCATCAAACTCGACATCTGCCGCTTGAATCGTAGATGTCGAGCAAGCTGCCACGGTCACAAAGAGACCTGAAACCAAAACACGACTCACTTAGGCGCTCGTTTGACCAGCCCCAACTTCTCACGCACTTCCTGCGCGCCGATCACCCGCGCACCCATGTTTGAGACGATGGTGTTCGCCCGCTCAACCAACTGCCAGTTTTCGGCCAGAACGCCCTTATCCAGCCACAGGTTGTCTTCAAGCCCAACGCGCACATTACCGCCCGCCAGCACCGAAGCTGACGCGTATGCCATCTGGTTCCGTCCCAGCGCAAATGCGCTGAATGTCCAGTCATCAGGCACGTTGTTCACCATAGCCATGAAGGTATTCAGATCATCGGGTGCACCCCACGGCACGCCCATGCACAGTTGAACCAGTGCCGGGCTGTCCAGAACGCCGTCCTTCACCAGCTGCTTTGCGTACCACAAGTGACCGGTGTCAAAGGCTTCGATCTCGGGCTTCACGCCCAGATGCGTCATCATCCGGCCCATCGCCTGCAGCATACCGGGCGTGTTGGTCATGACATAGTCGGCCTCGGCAAAATTCATGGTGCCGCAATCCAGAGTACAGATTTCGGGCAGGCATTCAGCCACATGTTCGACCCGAGCCGCCGCGCCGATCATGTCCGTGCCATCTTCGTTCAGCGGCAGCGGAGATTCAGTCGGGCCAAAAATCATGTCGCCGCCCATCCCGGCGGTGAGGTTCAGCACAACGTCGACCTCGGCTTCACGAATGCGATCAGTCACCTCGCGGTACAGATCCAAACGACGGCTGGGTGCACCGGTTTCCGGATCACGCACGTGGCAATGCACGATGGCCGCGCCTGCCTTGGCCGCGGCGATCGCACTTTCGGCAATCTGCTTGGGCGAACGCGGCACATGCGGGCTGCGATCCTGTGTTCCGCCCGAGCCGGTGACAGCGCAGGTGATGAAGACTTCGCGGTTCATTTCCAGTGGCATGGTGTTTTCCCCAACTTATACCCGGTTTTGACCTAAGTTATCCTCAGGCTTCTCCCCGGATTCCGATTTGCGTTCATCCCCGACTCTGGCGCAGCTTTATGGAAACAACTTGCCAGAATGCGAATCGAACTTGATGAAATCCGCAAAAAACATATTGCAGCCCGAACATCGCGCCCTAAAAACGGCCGTGCTGGTTCTGGACGAATGCAACACGCTCAGCTTTGCCTCGGCCGTTGATCCCATGCGCGCCGCCAACCGTCTGGCGGACCGCCCGGCATTTGACTGGGACTATGTGACTGCCACGGCGGAACCGGCGATGCTGACCAGCGCCCTAAATGTTCCAGGCACACCGTTGGCTCGGTTGCAGGGCTGCGACCTGATGATTGTCATCGCGGGATTTCAACTGGCCCGTCACGCCACACCCAGCCTGCTCGCCGGATTGCGCCGCATTGCCGGTACCGGAGCCACCATGGCTGGCATCGACGGCGGCCCTTGGCTACTGGCCGAAGCCGGCCTGCTGAACGGCCACTCCGCCACAACGCACTGGGAGGATCTGGACAATTTCGCGAACCGCTTCCCCGAAGTTGATGTTCGCCCTGACCGATTTACTGTATCCGGCAACCGGCTGACTTCAGGCGGCGCGATCCCCGCAGTCGAGATGATGCTACACATCATCGCCGCGCGCCACGGCGCAGGTTTTGCCGCCCGCGTGTCCGGCCTGTTCCTATACGAGGGCGCACCCGAACCGTCCAAGCCACAAAGCCGTACAGGCGCGCCGCATCGTCATACGGCTCTGACAGCAAAGGCGAACTCGTTGATGGAGACTTCGCTCGAGGACCCGCTACCGTTGGCCGTCATTGCCGACTCTCTGGGCACCAGCCCTCGTACTCTGCAACAACAGTTCCGTCTGCGCCTGAACACAACGCCACAGGATCACTATCTGCAACTGCGCCTGGCCGAAGCGCGGCGTCTGGTAACCGATACGGATATGCCATTGATGGACGTGGCACTCGCCACAGGCTTTGCCTCACAATCCAGCTTTGCCCGTGCTTTCCGCACCGCGCACGGCCTGTCGGCCAGAGACCTCCGTCAGGACCGGATCCAGCCCACACATCACTGACCGGATCCGCTTCATCTGGCTAAAAATTTCCCGGGGGAGTCGCGCAAAGCGCAGCGGATGCAGAGCCCCCTTAGAACGGCATCGGATGCGCGCGATGCGCGGCACTGATATCCGCCAGGACATCATCCGCCAACACCACCTCCGTGCCCCCCAGAATATGGGCCAACTGCGCAACCGTGGTCGCTCCGAAAATGGCAGACATCATGAACGGGCGCGTTTGGCACCATGCCAGCGCCATATGTACCGGATCCAGGCCATGCCGCTGCGCGATCTTCAGATAGGCATCTACGGCCCCAAAAACACGCTCGTACTTACGCCCACCCATGGTCGGAACAAGATCCATGCGCGAGCCCTTAGGCACCGCTCCGCCCTGATACTTGCCCGTCAGAAACCCTGCCGCCAACGGAGAAAACGCCATCAGGCCGACATCTTCGTGCACGCTTAGCTCGGCCATATCGGTGTCGAAGTGGCGGCACAGCAGAGAATACTCATTCTGGACCGAAGCGACCCGTGGCGCGCCCGTCTGTTCGGCCAGCCGCAGCCATTGCGCGGTGCCCCATGCGCTTTCATTCGACAGGCCGAACGCGCGGATATTGCCCTTATCGACTTGCTGTTGCAGAGCGACAAGGCACTCCTCCATATTCTCCAGTACGTCATTGGTGTTGTGACCAGACGGCGCATAGGTCCAGTTCTGCCGAAACATGTAACTGCCGCGATTGGGCCAGTGAAACTGATACAGATCGATGCAATCCGTCTGCAATCGACGCAGAGACCCCTCGATCGCTTCGGGAATCGTTTGCGCAGAAATTGGTGCCCCGTCGCGGGCATGCGCGAAACCTGCACCGGAGTGTTTGGTCGCCAGAATATACTCCGCCCGCCGCGCGGGGTTCACCGCGTTCCAGTTGCCCAGGATTTCTTCGGTCCGCCCCACGGTCTCTTTCAAGACCGGGTTCACCGGGTACATCTCAGCCGCGTCAACGAAATTGATCCCAGCCTCCAGCGCCATGTCGATCTGGGTGTGTGCATCCGCTTCAGAGGTCTGCGTCCCAAACGTCATGGTGCCAAGGCACAGATCCGTCACTTCAATACCAGTGCGCCCCAATGGGTTCTTTTTCATCTCAAAATCCTTCTGCTCACAACGCCGCGCACCCTAAAGCAGAGAACCGTCAGAGCAAGGGTGCAGGCGATCAATTCCGGTGCAACAAGGGGTTGGGCTTATTCAAACCTCTCTGCAGAAAGCGGAATAAAGCCAAACGCAGCACACGGCGTTTCTGCCCCCTGTGATACGGGTATCCATGCCGATTCCAGCGAATGCGCTTTCCTTTCAAAGTTTTGGTCCGCCATGCGGACCAATGCTTCCGGTCACTGCAGCTGCGCCAATGCCGGCTTTAGGTTGCTCGTGAGATTCCGCTGAAATGAGAGTTCCAAACCTCTCGTCGAATCTCATCTCTGGCCTCGTATGCCGCTATTGCTTCGTCTAGATCATCTGGTTCAAGCGCGTCCTCACCTCTGGCAATCCGCGTGACTTGCATCGTGTACCATGCAGTCACACCGCCTTCCGGTGGGTTTTTGAAACGCGGGAATTGCGGCTCGTCGCGTTGATCGGAAAGCCAAAATGATGGCAATTCTGGATCAACGACCAATGCGCGGGCCAATCCAACGAGATCGGCTTTGCCCTCTGCAATGGCGCTTTTGGCCTGTGCAAGCGTCTTGAAACCGCCCGTCACCATAAGGGGAATGTTCGTTTTCGCACGCGCACGTTCAGCAAAATCAAGAAAATAGGCGCCGGAACCCGCACGATCTGATGATGACGCAGCACCCGGAAAATATGTGCCACCGCTGACATCAATCAGATCAATTGTTGTTTTGTCTAATGCCGCAATGACCTCAAGGGATTCATCTTCAGCAAAGCCGCCTTCAAGTTGATCTGTCGCGTTCAACTTGATGCCCACAGGGAAATCCGGGCCAACGGCATCGCGCACGGCGCTGATCACTTCCAGCAGCAGTCTCATCCGGTTTTGCAAAGAACCGCCATAGGCATCTTCGCGTTTGTTGAATAGCGGAGACAGAAACTGGTTGAGCAAGAATCCATGGGCCGCATGCAACTCAACGCCACCGAACCCAAGCCGCTTGGCAAGGTTTGCCGTGCGTGCAAATTCGGCCGGCAGCGCGCGGATCTCATCCAAGGACAGCGCGCCGCATTTCAGACCGGGCAATTCAAATCTACTCGGCCCCTTCGGCGAGCTGATCGGAGCATCCGCCATCGCACCTGCATGTCCAAGTTGCGGCCACAAATGAGCGTCGTTGGTTGCCCCTGCCTGTGCAAGTTTTCTTAGAAATGCGAAATCGGATTGATCGTTCAAAACCAAATTGCCGGGCTTCTCTGCGAAATGAGGTGTGCCTTGCACTTCGCCGATGATCGACAGGGCGAGGCCGCCAGTTGCCCAACGCTCATAGAGCTTGATTTGATCATCACTTGGATTGCCTTTGCCGTCACCAAGCGAGTCAGACATCGCCGATTTAGCAATTCGGTTTTTAAGAGTTACGCCGCAGGGAAGAATTAGCGGCTGGTGCAAGAGAGACTGGGTTATATTGGACATTTGGTTCCTCAAACTTTTGCCTTAACAATAGAAAGCAGTCATTTTTGCCTTGCACCGCATTCGGCAATTTGGGCTTCAATCCGGTCATTGAGGCATTTCTGATCGCACATCTTTGCGCGATGACCACCACGCCTTCCGGAAATCGGCTCGGGCTCTAAGCCTCAGCTTTCTTTTCCCAGCGCCCGGATTCTTCGGACCAGTATTGGGCGGAACATCCCGCACCGGTCAAAGCCTTCCACTGCCCGCGCGCGTGTTGAACGGCCTCTGCGTCATTGCCATCGAACAGGATACATACGCGGTCCAGTTTCTTGATCTCATCGGGGTCGACCGCCGCGCCATCTACCGCCATGACACAAGACGGGTCATTGGCAGCCTGCGCCTCAGTCGTCAGCAGGATCGGCTGCGCGGCATCGTGCGGACCGCCTGCGCGGCCATGTGGCAGGAACCCTTCCTCGGGCCCCTGCCACAGCTTTTCGTCCAGCCAGTCCATCCGCGCGGGATCGCTGCCTCGCACGGCAATCTTCCACCCGGCCTGCCGTGCCTTGTCCAGCAGCACCGGCAAGGTATGCTCCAACGGCTGGCGGGTCAGGTGATAGAAATAGACGGCCCCCATCGGCTTACTCGAAATTGTCCTGAACGAAACGGCTCAACGCGCGTACGCCCCAGCCGGTTGCGCCCTTCGGGGCGTAGGATGTCTCGGACGAGACCGAAGCCACACCGGCGATATCCAGGTGAATCCACGGCATGTCTTCCTTGACGAACCGCTGCAGGAACTGCGCCGCAGTGATCGAACCCGCCGGGCGTCCGCCCACGTTCTTCATATCGGCAATGCGCGACTTCAGCTGCTTGTCATAGGCTTCGCCCAACGGCATGCGCCATGCGCCTTCATCCTCGGCCCCCGCCGCCTTCAAGAAGGCATTGCAGAACGTGTCATTGTTCGAGAAGACACCCGCATTCTCATGCCCCAGTCCGATGATGACCGCTCCGGTCAGGGTGGCCAGATCGACCATTCCCACAGGCTTAAACCGCTCTTGCGCGTACCACATCACGTCGCACAGAACCAAACGGCCCTCGGCATCGGTGTTGATGATCTCGACCGTGTCGCCCTTCATGGATTTGACCACATCGCCCGGACGGGTGGCGTTGCCTGAAGGCATGTTCTCAACCAATCCGACCAGACCGACCACATTGGCCTTGGCCTTGCGTTTGGCCAGCGCGCGCATGGTGCCTGCCACTACGCCAGCGCCGCCCATGTCCATGGTCATATCTTCCATGCCACCCGCAGGTTTCAGCGAAATACCACCGGTGTCGAACACCACGCCCTTCCCGACCAATGCCAGCGGCGCGTCATCTTTGTCGCCGCCATTCCATTGCATCACCACAACCTTCGAAGGGCTGTCCGACCCCTGCCCGACGCTTAGCAGCGTACGCATGCCCAGCTCGGCCAGTTTGTCTTCTTCCAGCACTTCGACCTCAAGCCCCAGTGCCTTCATCTCGTCCAGACGGTCGGCGAATTCCGCGGTGGTCAGGATATTCGCAGGCTCATTGGTCAAATCGCGGGTCATGCGGACACCGTCGGCAACCGCGTAGAGCGGTGCAAACGCAGCCTCGATCTCATCCGCCTTCTGGTGGGTTATGATGACTGAACCGGCCTCATCAGATTCCTTAGTCTTGTGCGCATCAAAATCATAGCTGCGCAGCGCGATGCCCATGGCCAGATCCTCGGCCTTGACCTGATTGCCTGACATCACCAGCAAGTCCTTGCTGCCCGCCAGCTTGGCCAGCACAGCACCTGCCTTGCGGGCCTCGGCGGGTTCGGGGCGGCGCGGCAGAACCAGAACGTCCAGCGCCTCGGCTGCCATGCCGGATGGCCACGCCATCGAGATCACGTCACCGGTTTTCACTTTTTCGAACCGCTCGCTTTCGACCAACCGTGCCACAGCCCCGCGGGTCAGACGGTTGGCGCGGCGGGCGGCAGGGTTCATTTTGCCGTCGGACGGGATGATAATGGCCACGCGCCCTTCGGCCTGCGCCATCGCATCCATGTCGGGGTCCTGGAAACGGATCGGTACAAGACTGCTCATTGCGAACTCCTCAAAATCAGTTCCCCAAGACCTAGCCCGCGCCGCGCGGCTTGACCAGATAGCAGTTTTCCCCGGCCCGCATTTGGATTACAGTCCCGGAAAAAATCCGACAGGCTCGGGGGAGAAGGTTTTGGCAAGACAGAGCAGGCATAGGCCGTCACGCACAATTGCGTGCAGCGGTGATTCTAGTCTGCACCCGACCACGGGCTGTTTGCGCGTCATTTCGGCAGGAGTTCCTTCGTGATCCTCGACCGCTACTTCGCCCGCCGATTCATTCAGAGTTTCCTGGTCATCGGCAGCATTTTCCTGACGCTGATGATTCTGATCGACCTGATCGAACAGGTGCGCCGCTTTGACGATGCAAACCTGTCCTTTGGTCAGCTGTTGCAATTGACGTTGCTGAATACGCCTGCCGCGATCAGCGAAATGCTGCCGCTGCTGGTCATCCTGTCCACGATCGCGTTGTTTATCGGTCTGGCCCGCAGTTCGGAACTGGTTGTGACCCGCGCCACCGGCCGATCAGGCATCCGCGCCCTGTTAGCCCCTGTGGTGATAGCTCTGATGATCGGCGCACTGGCGGTTGGCATGCTGAATCCCATCGCAGCCGCCACGTCGGAAGAGTACAAACAGCTTGCCGAATCCTACAAAAACAACGGCGGATCAACTCTGTCGATCAGTGCAGATGGTCTTTGGTTGCGGCAGGGATCGGCCATTGGCCAATCCGTGATCCACGCCCAGGATACATCCAACGGCGACAAGTTCACCCTTAATCAGGTAACGATCATTACCTTCGCCCCGGACGGCACACCGACGCAGCAGATCGTGGCCGACCAGGCGGATCTGGAGAACGGTACGTGGGTCCTGACCAATGCCAAGATCTGGGCGCTGGAAGGCGGTGTGAATCCAGAAACCCACGCCACTGAACACGCGCGGCTTGAGGTTCCCACATCGCTGACACGCCAACGGATTCTGGACACGCTTGGCGATCAGGATTCCGTCTCGGTCTATGACCTGCCGGAACTGATCCGTGACCTGCGCGAAGCCGGGTTTTCGACCAAGCAATATGAGGTCTGGTTGCAGGTCCAACTGGCCCGTCCCTTGTTTCTTATGTCGATGGTTCTGATCGGCGCGGCCTTCACCATGCGCCACGTGCGATTTGGCGGCACCGGTATCGCGGTTCTGACCGCCGTCCTGCTGGGCTTTGGCATCTACTTTATTCGCAACTTTGCCCAAATTCTGGGGGAAAACGGTCAATTGCCTATCTTAGTCGCGGCCTGGGCCCCGCCCTTTGCAGCCATTCTTCTGTCCCTCGGCCTTTTGCTGCATGCGGAGGACGGCTGATGCGGCTTATTGCCAGTTTGTTGCTGTCCGGTGCGGTCGCACTGAACATGCCAGCGGGCGCATTCGCGCAGTCTCAACCCGCTGCCAACGCTGCACAGGGTACCACGCAAGAGGATCACCCTGCCCTGCTGGTGGCTGACCGGATCTTTATCACGCCCGAACGCAATCTGGTGGCCGAAGGGAATGTTGTAGCCTTTCAGGGCGACATCAAGGTCACTGCCAAGCGCATCACCTATGACCGCGAAACCGGCAATCTGTCGCTGGAAGGCCCGGTGCGCATTGATCAGGGTGGCGCAACCACGTTGCTGGCCGATTCCGCCGAACTGGATGACGGAATCATGAACGGTCTGCTGATCGGAGCCCGCATGGTGTTCGATCAGCAGGTTCAGATCGCCTCGGTCCAGGCTGCGCGCGCGGGGGGGCGTTACACACAGTTCAGCAAGGTCTCGGCCACGTCCTGCCACGTCTGCGCCAATGGTAAACCGCCGCTTTGGCAAATCCGCGCCCGCAAGGTCACGCATGACCAGTTGGAACGCCAATTGTATTTCGAAGGGGCACAGTTCCGGATACTGGATTTCCCGGTTTTCTACTTCCCCTATCTGCGCCTGCCCGACCCGACGCTGGACCGCGCGACGGGCTTTCTTGTTCCGTCGATTCGCACCACATCGCAGTTGGGAACCGGCGTGCAGGTGCCGTATTTCTTTAAGCTTGGCGACCACAGGGACCTGACGCTGACCCCCTATATCTCGGGGAAAACTAGAACACTGGGCTATCGCTATCGCCAGGCATTCAAACGCGGCCGGATTGAGCTGAACGGTGCTTTCACCCGCGACGACCTGCAAAAAAATGAGGATCGGGGCTATCTATTTGCCAACGGTTATTTCTTCCTGAACAACGACTTCCGCCTTTTGTTTGATGTGAAGACGACCTCGGATAACGCGTATCTCGCTGACTATGGTCTGCCTGATTTTGACCGGTTGCGCAGCGAAATCGCGCTTGAGCGGATCAAACGCGATACCGCCTTCCGCACCAGTTTCATCCATTACAAATCCCTGCGAGACAGTGAAAATGAGGAAGTGATCCCATCTCGGATCTTCGACCTGTATTTCCAGAAACGTTACTTCCCAACCTCTGTCGGCGGCGAAGTACGCTTGGGCTTTGTGGCCCACAATCACACACGCACCAGCGATCAGGACATCGTTGGCCGCGATGTCGCGCGCGCCACATTCGATGCGGATTGGATGCGCAGCTGGATTTTCGCATCGGGCCTCAGGGCTGATGCCCGGTTCGGGACATCGGTGGATATCTTTGACATCCGAGATGACAGCCAGTTTCCTGACCAGGTGACCCGCGCGGCCCCCCGCGCTGCACTCACCTTGCGTTACCCGATGACCCGGCGGGAAAAGTCAGGCGCCACTCAGGTGCTTGAACCCATCGCGCAAGTCGGTTGGACGAACGTGACAGATCAGGACGTTCCCAATGACGAAAGCACGTTTCAGGAATTCGACCAGGGGAACTTGTTGTCCCTGTCTCGCTTTCCGGCCCCGGATCGTCGCGAAGACGGCGCGACGGCGGTGTTTGGGGTCAACTGGGCGCGCTATGCCGCAAATGGCTGGCGCGCGCTTGCCACTGTCGGACAGGTCTTCCGCTCGACCGCTGACCCCAACTTCAACCTAACGTCGGGCCTACAGGGCACCGCCTCCGACGTGTTGTTGGCCGGTCAGTTGCAAACCGCCAATGGCTGGTCTTTGGCGGGTCGCGGCCTGTTGAATGGTGATTTCAGCTTTGCCAAGGCCGAGGTGCGCGCAGGCTGGAACAAGCCAAATGTCGGCCTAACCGGCAGTTATGTGTGGCAGGAAAAGGATCCGGCAGAAAATGCGAATGACGAGATATCCGAAATCTGGATGAATGGCCGCTACCTTGTTGACCAGAACTGGTTGACGCAGGCCTATGCGCGCTATGACCTCAGCGAATCCGAACCGATCCGTTATGGGCTGGGCGTTACCTACCAGAATGAGTGTGTAAAAGTTAACATGACCGTTAGCAGGCGATTTACCTCATCATCAAGTATTGAGCCTTCGACAGAATTCGGGTTTACCGTAGCCCTGACAGGTTACTCCGTTGAGGGTGGCGGCCAACAGTACAAGAGAAGATGCAGTTGATTTCAGGTTTCTCGCGATTCATTCGTTCCGGTTGGCTAAAACCGGTTGCACCGGCACTGGCTGCCGCTTTGCTGGCCCTGTCCACTGGTCACAGCCAGGCTCAGAGCCTGTTTTCACCTGCGATCAAGGTGAATCAGGACATTGTCACCTGGTACGAACTTCAGCAACGCCAGCAATTCCTGACCGTTCTGGGTGCCCCTGGCGCAACCGAGGACGAAGTCCGCGACGCGTTGATCGACGAACGACTGCGCAAGCAGGCCATGCGCGACGCAGGAATCGAGGTTGCACCAGAAGACATTCAGGTGGGCATTGATGAATTTGCAGCCCGTGGTCGCCTTTCGACCGACGAATTCCTGCAATTGCTGGGCGAAGCCGGCGTTTCCCCCGAAACCGTACGGGATTTCGTCGCTGATCAGCTTTCGTGGCGCGATTACGTCAGTTCGCGCTTTCTGTCCCAAGCCAGGCCGAGCGACGACGAGATTAACCGGGCTTTAGGACAGGCCGGGAGCGGCGGGCTTCAGGTTCTGTTGTCGGAAATAATCATTCCGGTCACTCCGCAGACCCTTGCACAAGCCGAATTGCTGGCCGAAGAGATTGCTCAGGTTGAAGGTTTCGATGCGTTTTCTTCTGCTGCCACGCAGTATTCAGCTGCTGGCACACGCGATGACGGCGGGCGTTTGGAATGGCTGAACCTGACCGACTTGCCCCCTGCCCTGCAACCTGTGATTCTGGGTCTCAAATCAGGCGACATCACGCAGCCTTTGTCGTTGCCCAATGCCATCGCCCTGTTCCAGCTGCGCGGCTTGCGCGAAGTCAGCACCAGCGCGCCGCGATACTCCAAGATCGACTACGCAATTTACAACATGGCCGGCGGTCGTAGTGCCGAAACTCTGGCCAGCGCTGCCCAGCTGCGCGAACAGATCGATACCTGCGACGACCTCTATGGCATCGCCAAGGATCAACCTGCCGCTGTACTGCAACGTGTCGAAGCCAGCCCCTCCGAGATCCCGCGCGACGTAGCGCTTGAGCTGTCCAAGCTGGACCTGAACGAAGTTTCGACGACGCTGACGGGGAACAATGGCCAGACTCTGAAGTTCCTGATGCTGTGCACACGCACATTGGACCGGGGCGAAGACACCACGCGCGTGGATGTGGCCAACGCCCTGACGCAACAGCGTCTGCAGGCCTTTGCCGAAAGTCTGGTTGAACAGCTCCGCGCCGACGCGACGATTATCGAGCAATGACCGCGCCCATCGCGCTAAGCTGTGGCGATCCTGCTGGCGTTGGACCTGAAATCGCCGCCAAGGCATGGTCTGAACTGCGCGCGAGCTGCCCGTTTTTCTATATCGGGGATGCGGCACATCTGCCCGCAGGCACGCCCACGCAGCGGATCAGCGATCCGGCGCAGGCCAATGAAATCAGCGCCAGTGCCCTGCCTGTTCTGCAATTGAGCTTTCCCGCCACAAACACAGCAGGCCAACCAGATCCGTCCAATGCGCCCAGTGTGATCGACGCCATCGAAACCGGTGTTTCTCTGGTGCAATCCGGCGCGGCGTCGGCGCTGTGCACTGCACCGATCCACAAAAAAGCCCTGATCGACGGGGCCGGGTTCGCCTATCCCGGCCATACCGAATTTCTCGCCGCTCTAGCCGGGCGCAAGCGTGTCGTTATGATGCTCGCCAGCGATCAGCTTCGCGTGGTGCCCGCAACGATCCACATCCCGCTGTCGCGCGTCCCGTCTGAGCTTACCCCCGATCTGCTGCGCGAAACCATCGCCATTACCGCTGAAGGCCTGCGCAGACAGTTTGGTATCCCCCATCCCCACATCGCCATTGCAGGCCTCAACCCGCATGCGGGCGAAGGCGGTAAAATGGGGCATGAAGAACTGGACTGGATCGCCCCTCTGATATCTGATTTGCCGGGCGATACCTGCACGGTTACCGGCCCACACCCGGCGGACACGATGTTCCACGCCGCCGCCCGCGCCCGATATGACGCCGCAATTGCCATGTATCACGATCAGGCACTGATCCCGATCAAGACACTCGACTTCGACCGTGGCGTGAACGTGACCCTCGGCCTGCCCTTCATTCGCACCTCGCCCGATCACGGCACCGCATTGGATATCGCCGGACAGGGCATAGCAAACCCCACCAGTCTGATCGAGGCACTGAAACTGGCCCAACGGATGGCACAAAGCGCTTGATCCTTCACCTGGCTGAAAATATCCCCGCCGGAGGCAAAAAATCACTGGCGTTCCCCCCCGGACACGCGCCACGGTAATCGGATCATGAGTTCAATCGACACCCTTCCCCCTCTGCGCGAGGTTATCGCGACACATCAACTCTCGGCGCGTAAATCGCTGGGGCAGAACTTTCTACTGGACCTCAACCTGACAGCCAAGATCGCGCGGCAGGCAGGGGATCTGACGGAATGCGACGTGCTGGAAATCGGCCCCGGCCCCGGTGGTCTGACCCGCGGTCTGTTGTCCGAAGGTGCGCGCAAGGTCGTCGCGGTCGAAAAAGACACCCGCTGTATCGCTGCCCTGAACGACATCGCTGCTGCTTACCCGGGTCGTCTTGAGGTCATCAACGGCGACGCACTGGAAATCGACCCGCTGGCGCATCTGACCCCACCTATCCGCATTGCCGCAAACCTGCCGTATAACGTTGGCACCGAATTACTGGTGCGCTGGCTGACCCCACCCGAATGGCCGCCGTTCTGGCAAAGTCTGACGCTGATGTTCCAACGCGAAGTCGCCGAACGCATCGTTGCCCAACCCGGGGGCAAAGCCTATGGCCGACTTGCGATCCTTGCCCAATGGCGGGCCGAGGCGCGCATCGCTATGTCCCTGCCGCCCGGGGCTTTTACGCCTCCGCCAAAGGTCTCAAGCGCTGTTGTGCATCTAACGGCCCTGCCCGAACCGCGCTACCCGGCAGATGCCCGGGTTTTGTCGCGCGTCGTGGCCGCAGCCTTCAACCAGCGCCGCAAGATGCTGCGCGCATCGCTAAAAGGCGTGGCGCCGGATATCGAGGACCGCCTGCTCGCGGCTGGTATCCAACCCACAGAGCGCGCCGAACAAGTCCCGCTCGAAGCATTCTGCGCGCTGGCCCGAGAAGTTCAAAAAAGCTAATGCGCAAAGAAAAAGCCCCGGAGTGAACTCCGGAGCTTTTTTGAATTCTATGGCGGAAATTACTCAGCCGCTTCCGGTGCATCACCGTTGCTTGTCGGCGCGTCCTCTGCCCCCTCTGGCGCAGGCTTTGGCTTACGCGTACGCGGGCGACGCGGAGCTTTTTCTTTTTTCGCCGGTGCTTCGGCCGCCGCAGCAGCTGCAGCATCCTTGCTCTCCGGGGTCTCAACCAAACCGGATTCCGGGGTGGCTGCCTCGGGTGTGAAATCCATCACGTCCGGTTGCGGCGCTTCGGCCGGGTCTGACTGACGGGCGGCAGCTTCGCGCTCCTGGCGCTCGGCGCGTTCGCGATCCCGCTCGGCTTGACGCTCGCGGTTCTGGCGGTCTTGCTCTTCGCGGCGCGCTTCCATTTCGCGCTGTGCCTCACTCAGCAGGCGCAGATAGTGTTCTGCGTGCTGCTGAAAGTTCTCAGCGGCCACACGGTCATTGGACAGTTGGGCGTCGCGCGCCAACTGATTATATTTGTCGATAATCTGCTGGGGCGTACCGCGCACCTTGCCTTCGGGACCCGAGCTGTCAAAAACCCGGTTTACGACATTGCCCCCAGAAGGACGGTTGCGGTTATTCTTGACCCGAGAGCGGGATTTGGAAGATCTCATTTACTTTACGTCAGCCTTGTCATTCGCTGTCGATCGTCTCGCATCCTGCACTGCTCAAAAGCTTAGCTGTGACGCGATGTCGACTATTTTGGGCTTGGCGTCCGGGGCCCGCTGAACCAGCGTCAGCCCTCCGACTGGAGTTGAGTAAACACGTCCTGTGCGTGCAGACAAGGGGGTTGTCCAAAAATTCGCAGCTTTTTTACATTAATCGGCGTATTTCGGCCTCAGGTTGCCGCATTAATGCGGCATTTTGGCAAAAACGACGCGATCGCGGCCGTCCAGATCGGGAACGATCCTTGTGGCTGTCAAACCCGCCGACTCGAACAAAGCCGCGACGCTTTGCCCCTGCGTTGGCCCGATTTCCACCAGCAGACGACCGCCGGGCAATAGAAAGTCCGGCGCACCCGCGGCGATGCGGCGATAGGCACCCAGCCCGTCCCCTTCGTCCGTCAGCGCCATGCGCGGTTCATGCACGCGCACTTCTGGCGAAAGGTCGGCCATTTCTTGCAGTGAAATGTAGGGGGGGTTCGAAACGATCAGATCAAACTGGCCGTCAATATTCTGAAACCAGTCCGATTGCAGAATTTCCACCCGGCTCTGTACCTGATGCTGCACTGCATTTGCGCTGGCCTGCAGACAGGCGGCCTCGCTCAGGTCCGCGCCCACGCCCGAAGCGCTGGCCCGTTCGGCCAGCAACGTGATCAGGATACAACCTGATCCGACCCCCAGATCCAGAACATGATCGAACGGTTCGCTGAGCGCGGCTTCGATCAGCGCTTCGGTTTCCGGCCGTGGGTCCAGCACATCGCGACTGACACGGAACCGTCGGCCATAAAACTCACGCTCGCCCAACAGATGCGACACCGGAACACGCACCGCACGCAGCGAGATCAACTGATCATAACGCTCTGCAACCTCAGGAGACAGCTCTTCGGGCGCAATCAGAGTGACCCGGCTGGCTTCGATCCGCGCCGCATGGGCAAGCAGAACGCGCGCATCCCGCGCCGGGTCAGCCACGCCAGCCGCCCGTAATCGCGCTGTAGCCGCGACCATCGCCTGTGCTGCTGTCAGTGCGGCGATCATTGCGCCATATCGGCCAGCAGCCGCGCCTGATCGTCGGCAGTCAACGCGTCGATCACCTCATCCAAATCGCCCTGCATCACCTGATCCAGCTTATAAAGCGTCAGATTGATGCGGTGATCGGTCATGCGCCCCTGCGGGAAATTGTAGGTTCTGATCCGCTCGGATCGATCCCCCGACCCCACCTGGCTGGCACGATCGGCCGACCGTTCACTGTCGATCCGCTGACGTTCCTGATCATACAGCCGGGTCTTGAGCACCTGCATCGCAATCTCGCGGTTGCGGTGCTGCGATTTCTCCGAGCTTGTTACAACTATCCCCGTCGGCAGGTGGGTAATCCGAACCGCCGAGTCCGTTGTGTTCACGTGCTGCCCCCCCGCACCTGAACTGCGCATAGTGTCGATGCGGATATCATTGGCGTCGATCTGGATGTCCACATCCTCGGCCTCGGGCAAAACCGCGACCGTTGCAGCCGAAGTATGAATGCGCCCACCGCTTTCGGTTTCCGGCACGCGCTGTACCCGGTGCACACCGGATTCGTACTTCATCCGGGCAAACACGTTCTCGCCCTTGATATGGGCCACGACCTCCTTGATCCCGCCCAGATCCGAAGCCTGTTCTTCAATAATCTCAAACTTCCATCCACGCGCCTCGGAATAGCGCTGGTACATTCGAAGAAGGTCCCCGGCGAACAATGCGGCCTCATCTCCGCCAGTTCCGGGACGAATCTCCAGCATCGCCGGACGCGCATCCGCCGCATCACGCGGCAACAGCGCAAGCTGCAAGGCGTGTTCGGATTCGGGGATGCGGGTCTTCAACGCGGGAATTTCTTCTTCCGCCAATTCTTTCATGTCGGGGTCGGCCAGCATCGCCTCGGCCTCGGCCAGATCGGCCACCAACTGACGCCATGCCATGATCTGATCCACAACCGGTTTGAGGTCGGAATATTCTTTGGCCAAGGCCGCAATATCCCCACCCGAGGCACCATCTGCCATGGCCGCTTCGAGGTACTGGAATCGCTGGGTTATCTGTTCAAGTCGTTCTTCGGGGATCATCCGGGCGGTGTCTATCAATCCGGCCCTTTGGTCAAGGCCCCTCACTATGCTAGGCTAATGCACATGAAACGGTTGATACTTGGTTTTACACTGCTCGTAACGCCCGCCCTGGCCGACGTGGTCGGCCCCGGCGGCAAGGTTCAGGACTGCTATTGCACCGACAAATCCGGAACCCGCGTCGAACTGGGCGAGATGATCTGCCTCCAGGTCGATGGCCGCATGTTCATGGCGCAATGCCAGATGTCTCTGAACGTACCGATGTGGCGCGAGGTTCAGGAGGGGTGCTTGTCCTCAGGGCTGCAACAGAGCAAGCCACTCATCAACACGAGCGCGATTTACCCCAAAATCTGACCGGCCAAACCTGAGACGAGCATAGATGCGAAGCGTGTCTCCGTCCTGTTGCACTGTCGTGTAGTCCGGAAAGCCGATCACTTTCGTACGCGTGATGTAAGTAATCATTCCTTCATCAACAGACCCGGCCAGCACTGATGTTCGGTCTGAAACACGTGCGAACGCATTCAGCCGCAGCAAGCCATCCGGCCCCGTTTCGACCACGCGGACAACACCTCCATCAAGATCACGGTCTTGATCGCCGACCGGCGCAATATGCCATTTCTCCGGGTCTGAGGGGGCAAGCCGAATGTATACCCCGAATAGAACCAGCAGGCCAACGATTACCCAAACCATCATCTTTTTGTCCAAGGTTATTCCGCCAGTCTACAGGTCGAGCCCTCATCTTTGTTGGGCAAGGTGACAAACGCTCACGGTTGAATAAACTACAACACAAACACGCGCGCTAGGGCTAAAGGAATTCTTCATGGAGATCGTAATCTGGATTTTTGAGGAACTTGCATGGGTCGCTATCCCGTTTGTATTTTTCATGCTTTACATGCACTTCTCGAAAAATAGAAGTTCTCAGGATCGTAGCCCCTCAAATAGCAATTCGGAATACTACAGCTCTGGTATAGACCCTGATTGCAAATAGGTAGATCACACTAATTACCTGCCCCTAGCGCGACGTCACGCCTGGCAGGATGCACAGCAGCTCAAACAACAGATTGGCCGCTGTGAGCGCCGTATTTCCTGACGGATCGTATGGCGGCGACACCTCGACCAGATCGCATCCGACCACGTTCACGCCTGCCAGCGCATGGATCAGCTGCAGGGCTTGCGGCGTGGTCAGCCCACCGATTTCCGGTGTTCCGGTGCCGGGGGCATATGCTGGGTCCAGGCTGTCGATGTCATAGGTGATATATACCGGGTGGTCGCCGATCGTTTTGCGGATTTGTGAGCCGATCTCGGTCAGGTTCTGCTGCCACAGCTCCCACGCCGGGAATTGGCGAAAGCCCCAGTCCTGCGCCTCGGTAAAGTCGCTGGCCGCGTAACCCGAACCGCGAATGCCGATCTGAAAGGTTTTATCCGGGACGATCAGATTTTCTTCGTAGGCACGGCGGAAGACAGTGCCGTGCGTTTCACGCTCGCCAAACATCTCTTCATTCACGTCGGCATGGGCATCCACATGGACCAGCGCCACCGGTCCGTGCTTGGCGGCAATGGCGCGCAGGATCGGCAACGTGATCGAATGATCGCCGCCCATCGCAACCGGGATAACCGCCTGATCGAGAATGGAATCATAGCTTTCCTTGATGATCTTCAGGCTTTCGGCCAGCGAAAAGGTATTGATCGCCAGATCGCCGATATCCGCAATCTGCAGGCTGTCGAACGGAGCGGCCGAATTGGCCATGTTATAAGGCCGGATCATCGCGCTTTCGCTGCGGATCTGTTTCGGCCCGAACCGCGTGCCGGACCGCCATGAGGTGCCGATATCCATCGGAATGCCCAGCACGGCCACATCCAGTCCTGCCAGCGACTCCGCCTGCGGCAAACGCATGAACGTGTTCGGCCCGGAAAACCGAGCCAGATCATTGCCGCTGATCGGTTGATTATAGTCTGTCATGCCCGTATTTCTCCCGTCCGGCTTTTGGTTAATCAGATACCGGAAAGATGGCTAACCAAAGGTTAATCCTGCACCAGCTTATTCCACCCCAGCAGACAGATGATCTGAGTGGCGACATGCGCACCAGCAATGGCCGTTGCACCTGACGTGTCGTAGGGCGGCGACACTTCGACCACGTCCCCGCCTTTGATGTTGATCCCTGCGATATCGCGCAGGATGATCTGGGCCTGAATGGAACTCAGACCACCCCAAACGGGCGTGCCGGTGCCGGGGGCAAAGGCCGGGTCCAGGCCGTCAATGTCAAAGCTCAGATAGACCGGGCTGTCCCCCAGAATGTCTTTGATCTTTTGCGCCACCGCGGCGGGGCCGGATTCGTATACCTCGCGCGCGTCGATGATGTTGACGCCCAGAGTGTCCTCGTTCGTCGTGCGAATACCGACCTGAACCGAGCGTTTCGGGTCCACGATCCCGGATTTCACCGCCTTGTAAAACATCGTCCCGTGATCCACGCGGGACATGTCGTCATCGGCCCAAGTATCGGTATGCGCATCGAATTGCAGCAGAGACATCGGCCCGTATTTCTCGGCATAAGCCTTGAGGATCGGAAAGCTGATATAGTGATCACCGCCTAACGTGACCGAAGACACATCAGCGGCCAGAATGGTGCGGATGTGGTCGGTCAGTGTGTCGGGAAAGGCCGGGATATTGGCATAATCATAGGCCATGTCGCCATAATCCACGATCGCCAGCTCGCTGAGCGCATCGAACGGCCACCCGTATGGGGCATCCGGAGATTGAAGCGCACTGGCCTCTCGGATTGCGCGCGGCCCCAGACGGGTACCGGGACGGTTCGTCACTGCCTGATCAAAAGGCACCCCTGTGACGGCAATATCGACGCCCTTGAGGTCCTTGGTGTAGAGCCGCCGCAGGAACGACGTCGCGCCGCCAAACGTGTTCTCATAGGACAACCCCTTAAGATCAGGATTGGTGAATGCCTCGTCCACCTGGTTCTTTGCGTCTTCCAGTGCCATGTCTTCCCCCCGTCAGCCCAGCGGCTGCGCCTTTTCGACGATCCGTGCAAAGAACGAAGCGCCAACCGGCGCGATCTCGTCGTTGAAATTGTATTTCGGATGGTGCAGTCCGGCGCTCTCGCCCTGCCCCAAAAACAGATAGGCGCCGGGGCGCGATTGCAGCATGTACGAGAAATCCTCAGCCCCCATCTCGCGGCCCATGTTGCCCACCACACGCTCGGCCCCCGACACATCGCGGGCCACCTCGGCGGCAAATCCGGCCTTTTCGCCATCGTTGATCGTGGCCGGATAGTTCTTTTCATAATCCAGCCGCGCCTCGACCCCGTATGAGGTCGCCTGCCCCTGCACAATTTGCTCCATCCGCTCGATCACCATCTGCTGAACGTTTGGGTCAAAGGTCCGGACTGTACCGTTGATGAAGGCCGTATCGGGGATCACGTTGTTCACCGTCCCAGTGTGGATTTGCGTGACCGAGACGACCAGGTCGTCCAGCGCATAGTTGTTGCGGCTAACAATCGTCTGGATCGCCTGCGCGATACCACAAGCCGCCATCACCGGGTCGCGGGCTTCATGCGGCATGGCCCCGTGACCACCAACGCCCTGAATATGAATCTCGAACGTATCCACCGCCGCCATGATCGGCCCCGGAGTGGTGTGAAATGCGCCTTCGGGCAGGTTCGGTGCATTATGCAGCGCATAGACCTGAGAGATGTCGAACCGGTCCATGATGCCTTCTTCGACCATCACGCCCGCACCGCCGCCTTCCTCTTCGGCTGGCTGAAAGATCAGCGCCACGCGGCCACGAAAGTTCCGTGTCTCGGCCAGATAGCGCGCAGCACCCAGCAACATCGTGGTATGCCCGTCATGGCCGCAGGCGTGCATCTTGCCCGGCTTGGTCGAGGCGTACTCGACCCCCGTCTCTTCAGGGATCGGCAGCGCGTCCATGTCAGCACGCAGACCGATCGTCGGCCCGTCACCCCGCCCGTTAATGATCGCGACGATCCCGGTCTTGGCAATGCCTTCGTGCAGCTCGTCCACTCCGAATTCGCGCAGACGGTCCGCAACAAATGCCGCCGTTTCATAGCATTCGAACTCAAGCTCGGGGATTGAATGCAAGTGTTTGCGCCATGCGGCCATGTCGGCTGAGTAATCGGCAATTCGGTTGACGACGGGCATCTGGGGTGGACTCCTGATCGGGACTGCGGAATGGATGCATCTGACACCGGAACGAAAGGGTTCGCAATGGCCGAAAATCCTCTGATCCACGACAGCGAAGCGGGTATCGAGCGCCTGCTGGAAATAATGCGCCGCCTGCGCGACCCGCAAACGGGCTGCCCGTGGGATATCGAACAGGATTTTGCCACCATCGCCCCCTACACGATCGAAGAGGCCTATGAGGTCGCCGATGCCATCGAGCGCGAAGCCTATGATGAGCTGAAAGGCGAGCTGGGCGACCTGCTGTTCCAGTCGGTTTTTCACGCACAAATGGCCGAAGAAGCCGGGCATTTCACCTTTCAGGACGTGGTGCGGACCATGTCGGACAAGATGGTCGACCGTCACCCGCATGTATTTGGCGATGAATCCCGCGAAAAATCAGCGGACCAGCAGACCGTGGATTGGGAAACCATCAAGGCGGCAGAGCGCGCCGGCAAGGAACAGAAAGGCGCGCTGGACGGTGTCGCGGCCAACCTGCCTGCCCTGTTGCGCGCGCACAAACTGCAGAAACGCGCGGCCCGCGTGGGGTTCGACTGGCCCGATGCCAGCCATGTGTTGGCCAAGATCACGGAAGAGGCTGCAGAGCTGGAGGAAGCGCGCAAGGCTAAGGACGCAGACGCGCTGGAGGATGAATTCGGCGATCTTCTGTTCGTGATGGTCAATCTGGGCCGCCATCTGGGGATCGAACCCGAGGCCGCCCTGCGCCGCACCAATGCCAAGTTTACCCGCCGGTTCGAGCAAGTAGAAGCGCGGCTGGCTGCGCGCGGGAAAACACCATCTCAAAGCGATCTCGAAGAAATGGATGCGCTGTGGGACGAGGTCAAAATTGAAGAGCACCGCGCCAATGGCAAACTCCCGCCGGTAGGTGCGACGACCGAGGTCTGAAACCGCTGGACAAGCGTGGTGACACTTGCGAGTGTCCGCGCTTCAATACCCCGGAGGCAAAGCATGGCACCGCGCAAGATCATCATCGACACCGATCCCGGGCAGGACGACGCAGTCGCCATCTTGCTGGCATTGGCAAGCCCGGAAGAGATTGATGTTCTGGGCATTACCGCCGTTGCGGGGAATGTACCGCTGGAACTGACGGCCAAGAATGCGCGGATCGTCTGTGAACTGGCCGGCCAGACGCATATTCCTGTTTATGCCGGGTGTGACCGCCCGCTAAACCGCCCTCTGGTCACCGCAGAACATGTGCACGGCAAGACCGGCCTCGACGGTCCCGTCCTGCCTGATCCGGAAATGCCGCTGGCTGACGGGCACGCGGTCGACTTCATCATCGACACCCTGCGCGCACACGAGCCTGGAACCGTCACACTTTGCCCGCTTGGCCCGCTGACGAATATCGCATCCGCCTTTCAAAAAGCGCCAGATATTGTCGACCGGGTCCAGGAAATCGTTCTGATGGGCGGTGCGTATTTTGAGGTCGGCAACATCACCCCGGCAGCGGAGTTCAACATCTATGTCGACCCCGAAGCTGCTGATATCGTGTTTAAATCCGGCGTTCATGTCGTCGTTATGCCGCTAGACGTGACCCATGATGCGCTGGTCACGAAACATCGCAATGACGCCTTCCGCGCGCTCGACAGTAAGGTCGGGCATGCCGTGGCCGAGATGACGGATTTCTTCGAACGATTCGATATAGAGAAATACGGCTCGGAAGGCGCGCCGTTGCACGACCCGTGCGTGACCGCCTATCTGATCCGGCCGGAGCTGTTCTCGGGCCGACACATCAACGTCCAGATCGAAACGCAGTCCGAACTGACGATGGGTATGACCGTCGCTGATTGGTGGCGCGTGACAGACCACCCGCCCAATGCATTGTTCATTGGGGAAATCGACGCTGACGGTTTCTTTGCCCTGCTGACCGAACGGCTGGCCCGGCTATGAGCGCCGCACTTCGCCTTGCGCGCCCCGAAGATCTGGACCGCCTGATGGGCCTGGTGACTGCGTTCCACACCGAAGCCGGGATTGCGCAGGACATGGACCAGACCCGCAATGCACTCACCCCCTTGCTAGAGGGTATTCCCCACGGTTGCGTCTACCTGATCGGCCCAGGGCGCGCGCCGCTGGGCTACGTCATCCTGACCTTCGGCTGGTCGGTCGAATTTGGCGGCATGGACGGCTTCATAGACGAAATCTACATCCGCCCGGCCGTGCGCGGCCGTGGCATCGCCACCGAAGTGCTGCTTGACCTGCCCAAGGCTCTGGCCGAGGCCGGTCTGACCGCCCTTCACCTAGAAGTCGATCGCACAAACGAGGCCGCGCATAAACTGTACTTGCGCACCGGCTTCAAACCGCGCGATCGCTATGTTTTGATGAGCCGAAAGCTCTAAATCGGTCAGATACTTACGGGCGTCGCCGCCCGTCCCCCCATGAAAGCCCTAGCGGGCTTCACCGCGATACATGTAGGTCGGCGATTCCATTGCCAAAACCGGGTCACTTGCGGACACCGCCTCCCCGGTGATCGGATAAGTACCCGGCCCCGCACAGGCCGCCAAAAATACAGTGCTGATCACTGAAGCTACGAGAAGGATTTTCGAACCAGTCATGTCGTTCCCCTTTCTGTAATGCAGGCACATTACGAGACACCGGGATCGGACAAATAGGTAAAAGTTCACACAAAATTGAATTTATGTAGACGTATTTCTATCAAGTTTGATTTTTACAAGCGATAACAACACGAAAGACTTTGAAAAAAAATCACTCGATTTGCGAGTTTTCCGCCTGAGCATCGGACAAAGGCATCTCAAAAAACAATAATGTGTCTTTCGCGATCTCCGGAATCTCGGAATATGCGTCGCGCAGTTGAAAGCCCATCGACAGGTACAGACGCGTTGCCGATTCCAATGGTTTGCCCGTATCCATGCGAATACAGTCGAACCCCTGTTTTCGGCACTGTTCAATCAAGGACATCATGACCGCATATCCTGCCCCTGTCCCTCGGGCGGCGTCATTTACAAACACCCGTTTAATTTCGGCAATGCCCGGCCCGATTGTCCGGAACATTCCGCACCCAACGGCATGTCCATCCTTTAGTACCAGCCGTACACCACCGCCCGGTGGGGCGTGTTCGACTTCGATCTCGTCCATCAGCCGGGCATAAACGTCGCGGGGATAAAAGGTTTTTACGACGCGCACGGACTTGGTGTCCAACGTCAGCAGGAAGTCGCGATATTCCCAACACAAACGCCGAACCTCATCAAAGTGGTCCGGCGTTTCAGCTTCGATAACTTTAAGCAAAACACGATCCTCGAAAAACACGAGGATCAGTCTAGCATTATTGATCT
Source organism: Ruegeria sp. YTSC004 (assembly GCF_059609805.1). Lineage (NCBI taxonomy): Bacteria > Pseudomonadati > Pseudomonadota > Alphaproteobacteria > Rhodobacterales > Roseobacteraceae > Ruegeria > Ruegeria sp. YTSC004. Next base: position 28,624 of record NZ_JBXWMJ010000012.1, on the reverse strand, counting down.
CAGTTGCGAAGGATTGACGCGCCTGCGTATTCCGCGACTTCACCCAGCGATTCCTCGATACGGATCAGCTGATTATACTTGGCCAACCGGTCCGACCGCGCCAGAGAGCCGGTTTTGATCTGACCGCAGTTGGTCGCAACCGCCAGATCGGCGATGGTCGCGTCTTCGGTTTCGCCAGAGCGGTGCGACATGACGTTGGTGTAGCCTGCGCGGTGCGCCATATCGACGGCGCGCAGCGTTTCGGTCAACGATCCGATCTGGTTCACCTTGACCAGCATCGAGTTGGCGCAGCCACGCTCGATCCCTTCGGCCAGACGCGCCGGGTTGGTTACAAACAGGTCGTCCCCCACCAGTTGGACTTTATCGCCTATGGCGTCGGTCAGGGCTTTCCAGCCGTCCCAGTCATCCTCGGACATACCGTCTTCGATCGATATGATCGGATAGTCTTTGACCAAAGCCGCCAGATACTCGGCGTTTTCCTCAGACGTCAGCGAGATGTTCTCGCCCGACAGGACATATTTGCCATCTTTGAAGTATTCGGTCGCCGCGCAATCCAGCGCCAGATGGATTTCCTCACCCGGCTTGTAGCCTGCCTTTTCAATGGACTGCAGGATGAAATCCAGTGCTTCGCGGGTCGATGCGATATTGGGGGCAAAGCCGCCCTCGTCGCCAACACCGGTGGCCAGACCAGCCGCCGACAACTCACGTTTCAGCGTGTGGAACACCTCGGAGCCCATGCGCACGGCTTCGCGGATATTCGCGGCCGAGGTCGGCATGATCATGAATTCCTGAATGTCGATCGGGTTGTCGGCATGCTCACCACCGTTGATGATGTTCATCATCGGAACCGGCAATACACGGGCCGAGGTGCCGCCGACATAACGGTACAAAGGTTGCGTCGTGAAATCCGCTGCGGCCTTTGCCGTGGCCAATGAGACCCCCAAAATGGCGTTAGCGCCCAGACGGCTCTTGTTCTCGGTCCCGTCCAGTTCGATCATCGCACCGTCGATGGCCACCTGTTCGGTCGCGTCATAGCCGACCAGTTCTTCGGCGATCTCACCGTTCACAGCGGCGACAGCTTCAAGCACACCCTTGCCCATATAGCGGGATTTATCACCGTCACGCTTTTCCACCGCCTCATACGCACCGGTTGACGCACCCGAAGGCACAGCAGCACGGCCCATGGTGCCGTCTTCCAGAATCACGTCCACTTCGACGGTTGGGTTGCCCCGGCTGTCCAGGATTTCGCGTGCGTGGATGTCGATGATGGTGCTCATGAGGCCCGTCCCTATGGCTGCATTTGGTTGCATGCCTCATAACATTACCGGGCCAAAAGTAAACCAGCGATGTTATCGCTAACGGGCATATTCATGGGCGTTTAGGGCTAACAGCCACGTGTTTGCGCCAACGTGCGACGATCCGTCAGGCTGCAACCACCATGTCACGCGCCAACCTGCGTTCGCGAACAAAGGTGTACATGCCAGAGCCGAGGATCAACGCGGCACCGGCCACAGTCATCAAATCAGGCCGTTCGCCAAACATCAACATCCCTGCCGCGATGGAAAACACGAGCCGGCTGTACCGGAAAGGTGTCAGGGCCGAGGCCTCACCGATCCGCATGGCCGTCACGATGCCGTAATATCCCAGGACGCCAAAGCCGATTGCCCCCAGATACGGACCAATCTGGGCGTTCTGCAGCGGGACAATGGGCTGAGCCAAAAATACCATCAGAACCACCCCGGCAAGGGCAACGGCGATATACGCCTGCATGGCAACAACGGACGAGGCCACACGGACGTCCAGCTTGCGTGTGATCAGATCACGTGCGGCGATCGCAATAACGGTCGCCACCACGAACAGCGACTCGGGCTGGAACCCCTCCAGACCCGGACGAATAATCATCAGGACACCGATAAAGCCGATCCCGATGGCGCTCCAACGTCGCCAACCGACTTGCTCGCCCAGAAACAGCGCGGCGCCCATGGTCACGGCCAGCGGCATGGCCTGAAATACGGCGGCAACCGTAGACAACTCGACCAGAGACAACGCAGTGACAAAGGTCAGGGCACCAACCGCTTCTGTCGCTGCCCGCGCCAGCGGCAGGCCTTGCCACGCCACCGGATCTAGGATGCGTTTGCGCGTGGCCAACGACATCGCGACGAAGACCAGTCCACATACCAACCCCAATGCGATCATGATCTGGCCCGTAGGGACAGTGACCGACAGATGCTTGATGAACATGTCCTCAAGCGCGAAGGCCGCCATCGATCCGATGATCAGCAAGATGCCGTGTACGTTGTTCATGCGCGTGTCCGTTGGGATGGGCTGGCAAATCTGCGCCCTTGAGTCACCAAAACCGGAACATGCGCGACGTCGCAAGCCATATTGCGACATGATTGATGAATTGCCGTGCGGCAACCAATCGCGTTTCGTGATGAATCAGTCTTGTTCCAGCGGCACGCCGTACAGTTCCAGCCGGTGCCCTTTCAGCTTGTACCCAAGCTTGGCTGCGATCTTTTCCTGCAGGGCCTCGATCTCGGGGTCGACAAATTCGATCACTTCCCCCGACTGCATGTCGATCAGGTGGTCGTGGTGGTCCCTCTCGGCATCCTCATAGCGGGCGCGCCCATCACCGAATTCCAACCGCTCCAGAATCCCTGCCTCTTCGAACAGCTTTACGGTGCGATAGACCGTGGCAATCGAGATACCCGAATCCACTTTTGAGGCGCGCGCATACAGCTCTTCTACGTCCGGATGGTCATCGCTTTGCTGCAACACCTGAGCAATCGTGCGGCGCTGACCCGTCATGCGCAAACCTTTGGCTTCGCAACGGGCGATGATCGTGTCGGACATAGTGACCCTCAGAGTAGTTCGGGTTTCTGTCTTAATACGTCTGCGCCGCTGGCGCCACAGGGGAATTGCGCCTAAGCGACCCGGCGAAGATCAGCCCAGATCGGCAGGTGATCTGATGCGATATGCGCAGGCCGCGCTTTGTGGACGCCATGCACCACGGCCTCAAGCCCAGCGCCCAGCGCGATCCGATCCAGTGCGCCCAGAGGCTGTGCAGCCGGGAAACTGGGAACCGGGGGTAAAAATCGCATGTCGGGTGCAAGATGATCGAGCACTGGCTGGCGCGACCACTCGTTGAAATCTCCGGCCCATACGGTAGGCATCTGATCCAGATCCTCATCGCAGCGCCGGAGCTGGTGAATCTGCTGCCGCCGAGAAGCGGGCAGAAGGCCCAGATGCATCCCCATCACCCGAAGCGGCCCGATCTGGGTGTCGAACTCGACCCGAACAGCACCGCGGGGTTCCAACCCAGGCAAATCATGGTGCCCGGTCGTGCGCACGTCAATTTTGTCACCGCGCCAGATGACCGCGTTGCCGTGCCAGCCCAAGCTGCCTGCGCCCCCCAGATCGACAATCTGCCAACCGGCTTCATCCAACATGAAATGCGGTAAGGCCGCGGGTCGCGGCGGCAGCCTTTTGTCGGCCTCTTGCAGCACCACAATATCAGCCTGCATGCCTTCAATGACCTGCATGATGCGCTGCGGTTGGCGGCGAAAATCCAAGCCCACGCATTTCTGGATGTTATAGCTTGCAATCCGCAGGATTGAATGAGGCGACATAGGGTTCCGATCAAATGGTCGACTCCCAAAGTGCCATGCTGGTTGCGGGGTGCAACCCCAGTCTTTCTAAGGTCGATAAATTAACGCTGATTATCCTGACCATTTGCCCGAAAATTCGGCAGATCGCGAGATCAGGAATGCTGCGCTTGATCAACGGGGTGCCGATACTCTATCCCCGTGGAACGCGTCCAATTGAGGCCTGAAGTGGTTTCCAGCAACACACCCTCGAACAACCGCACCTGGGCAAGCATCGTTCTGGTGATCGGTGGCATGATGTGGGGTCTCTATTGGATCCCCGTTCGGTTTCTCTTTGACCTGGGCCTGACCGGGCCCTGGCCGGGTATTGCGATGTATAGCGTTGCGCTGCTGGGCCTGGTTCCCTTCATCTGGAAAGAGAGAGGGACGCTGGCCCTGCAATGGCGCGATCTGGTGTTCAGCGGAATGTTCACCGGCGCGGCCTTCAGTCTTTATTCCATCAGCCTTGTCTATACGGATGTGGTGCGGTCGATCCTTTTGTTCTACCTCACACCGATCTGGGGCACGATTCTGGGCCGCGTGTTCCTGGGCGAACGCCTGAGTCTGGGGCGGCTTGCAGGTCTTACTTGCGGAGTCGGTGGCCTGTTCGTCGTGTTAGGCGACTCAGGCGGTGTTCCGCTGCCCCAAAACAGCGGCGACTGGATGGCGTTGGCCTCTGGCATGTGCTGGGCGCTGGGTACGTTGGGGCTGTACCGAACCAGCAAGATCTCAGCCTCGGGTCAGGTCTTTGCCTTTGTCGCAAGCGCGCTGATCCTTTCTCTGGTCAGCCTCACGGTCCTGCCCGAACCTGTGTTGCCGACAATTGTGCAGGCGGATCTTCTTTGGACCCTTCAGTTCGTACTGCTGTCGGCCTTCTACACCTTACCCATGGTGTTCATGACAATCTGGCCCGCAACCAAACTGTCCCCTGCCCGCGTCGGCATCCTGCTTATGAGCGAGGTGGTCGTCGGCCTGGCCTCGGCCGCCGCGTTCTCAGGCGAGCCGTTCGGTTTGCGCGAGCTTTTAGGCGCCATCCTGATTGTCAGTGCCGCAGTGCTGGAAATCATGCGGGACTAGGCAACGAACCGCTTTGACCTTCAAAGCTACTGTTGGCCTATCCCTTTCGAGTGTTTATCTGTTGCCGAGTTTGTTGCCCTATCAGGACGTTACCAGATGTCGACGCCAAACGCGGAACGTAGAAAACAGCTTGAGGGGCGCGCGCTCATCATTGCCATGGGCGGCAACCTTTTCATGGGCGCGGCGGGTATTCTGGCCGGGATCCTGTCGAACTCCAACGCGATCATGATGGACGGCCTGTATTCGCTGGTCGGCTTTGGATCGGCATTCCTTGGTCGCCGTATTAGCCTGAAGATTGATGCAGGCCCCGACAAACGCCGCCCCTTTGGCTATGCAGCGGATGAGGCGATCTTTTCCACCTTCCGCTCTCTGTCTCTGTTAGGACTGGTGCTGTTCGCCATCTCGAACGCGATTAAAAACATCTACAGCTACTACAACGGCATGATGCCTGAACCGCTGATATTTGGGCCGATGTTCATCTACTTCGCTGCCATCGGCCTTACCTGCGTGCTGTTATGGGCGTTTCACTATTTCACTTGGCGGCAGACCGGGAAGGCCAGTGCAATCCTACGGCTGGAATCCAAGGCAGCGCTGTTCGATGGTCTGTTCACGGCCGCCGCAGCAATTGGCCTTGGAGCAATCTACTTGTTCCGGGATGGGGCCCTATCGGCGATCGCACCCGTCGGCGACTCAATCATCGTATTGTTCCTGTGCGTTCTGGCCATCGGATCATACCTACGCGACTTCCGTGGTGGGTTGGGTGAGCTGGCAAACGCCACCGCAAGCCCCGAACTTCTTGCTGCTGCGCGTCGTGCCTTGCGCCCGGCAATCGCAGAGGACGGTGGCGCATTGCGGGATATGTCCGTAACCAAGCAAGGTCGGACCATTTTGATCACCGTCTATTACAACCCTCTGCGCGCGATCACCGCCGACGAGGTCGACACGCTTAACCTGCGCATGGTCCGCGATGCGCGCAAGGCAATCGACGGGGCGGATGTCTACCTGATGATCTCGCAATATGCGCGGCGCTGGCCGGATGAGATCAATCCCTATCGTGATGAGGCCTGAGCGGTCGAACCTCAGGTTCCACAGAACGTGGCGTGCACCACTTCGCTGTCGGTCGGCGGACGCTTCAGATCATCCGCATTAGGCTGTTCCTCATAAGGCCGCGCCAACACAGTGTTCAGCCTTTGGAACGGCGCATAGTCGCCCTGAACGGCAGACTGGATCATCTGCTCAACACGGTGATTGCGCGGAATGAACGCCGGGTTTGCGGCGGACACTACGGCGGATGGGTCCTGCTCACGCCCCAGACGCGCGTTCCACCCTTCGGACCAGGTGTCGTACGCCGTGGGATCGGTGAACTGATCACGTGCGGCATCATCGCCCAGCGCACGGAAGGTGTTGGTAAAATCCGCCTGATTCTGCGCCATGCGTGTCAGCAGGTCCGAGATCAGCTCCAGATCGCCCTCTTCCTCGGTCACCAAACCGATCTTGGCGCGGAACCGCTTCAACCAGTTCTCCTGCAGTTGCGCAGGCATGGCGTGTACGATCTCGGTCGCCTCTTCAACGGCAGCGTCCTTGTCTTCCATCTGCTGAATCAGTGCCGTCGCCAGTTGTGCCACGTTCCAAACGGCAATGTCGGGCTGGTTGGAAAAAGCATAGCGCCCCATCCGGTCAATCGAGCTGTAGACCGTGTTCGGATGATAGCTGTCCATAAAGGCGCAAGGTCCATAGTCGATGGTCTCGCCCGCGATTGAGCAATTGTCGGTGTTCATCACCCCATGGATAAATCCTACGCTCATCCATGCCGCGATCAGCCGCGATTGTGTTTCAACCACTCCACGCAACAGGCCCATCGGACCGTCCGCATCCGGGTAGTGACGATCAATGGCGTATTCCGTCAGGCGGCGCAGGCTGTCCAGTTGGCCACGTGCGGCGAAAACCTGGAATGTCCCGACCCGCAGATGACTTTTCGCCACACGGGTCAGAACCGCACCGGGCATCGGCCCCTCGCGCAGAACGACCTCTCCGGTCTCAACAGCGGCCAGCGCACGGGTTGTCGGGATGCCCAGCGCATGCATTGCCTCGGACACCACGTATTCCCGCAGCACGGGTCCCAGCCAAGCGCGGCCATCCCCCTGACGGCTGAACGGGGTCGGTCCGGACCCTTTGAGCTGGATATCCCGACGAAGACCATCTGTCCCGATCGTTTCGCCCAGCAGTACAGCGCGGCCGTCGCCAAGCTGCGGGTTGTAGTTGCCGAACTGATGTCCCGAATAAAGCTGCGCAATCGGCTCTGCGCCTTCGGGCAGCGTGTTGCCGGCGAAGGCTTCGGCCATCTCCTCTACCTCCCCCGGTGTGACCTTCAATACCTTCGCCAATTCCGAGTTGAATGCGATCAGGCGTGGGGCACGCACAGGTATAGGTGCCTGCCGCGCATAAAAGCTGTTGGGAAGGCGGGCGTAGCTGTTGTCAAACGGGATGGTCAGGGTCATGCGGCAAACATATTCCTTGCGTAGACGAATACCATAGCGGATCGCACCTTCCCGTGCATAATCATCGCAAAAGGCAAGAGGCCCCATGACCGCACTAGAGATCATCGACCACCTGAAACTGGAACAACACCCCGAAGGTGGCTGGTTTCGCGAAACCTGGCGCGCGGATAACGCGGGCCGCGCCACCGGCACCTGCATCTACTTCCTGTTGGCCGCTGGTGAAAGCAGCCACTGGCACCGCGTGGACGCGACCGAAATCTGGCTCTACCACTCTGGTGCTCCGCTGATCCTGTCGCTGAGTGCAACCAATGACGGTCCAGCCACCGATCACATCCTAGGCCCCGACCTTTCAAAGGGCGCACCGCAATTAATCGTGCCCGAAAACCACTGGCAAGCGGCGCGCACCACCGGAGACTATACGTTGGTCAGTTGCACTGTTTCGCCCGGGTTCCAGTTTGACGGGTTCGAACTGGCCGAGCCAGGGTTCGACATAGCGCGCGGATGATGCATGGATCACCGCGCCCTCATAGCATCGCTGCCACCCGCGGCCAAAGATCAGCTACAACGGCGCTCGGACTCAGCAGGTCTGCGTCATCTTCTGGGCTATCTGGTGTTACTGTCCGCCACCAGCGCGGGTATCGCGTGGCGGGTCCCTCTCTGGCCGCTCCTGATCCTGCCACAGGGTGTCTTGATGGTGTTTCTGTTCACGCTCAGCCATGAATGCACCCATAAGACCCCATTCAAGACCGGCTGGCTGAACGACGCTGTGGGGCATCTTGTTTCAGTCCCGATCGCCCTGCCCTTTACGTGGTTTCGGTATTTTCACCTTGCGCACCACAAATGGACGAACCACCCTAAGAAAGACCCCGAGCTTGGCGGTAAGCCACGACCGCAGGACCGGCTGAGCCTGCTGACCTACCTGTCTGGCTGGCCTTACTGGAAAGGCATGGCACTTGTCCTGTTCCAAAACGCCTTTGGTCGCATCGACGCCCCGTACCTACCTGCGCGCCAACACACCGCCATGCGGGCTGAGGCACGTCTGCTGTTGATACTCTACGCGGCCGCAGCCCTAAGCCTGCTCCTGTCGCCGCTGCTCTTCTGGCTTTGGATTTTACCGGTTCTGCTGGGGCAGCCATTCCTGCGCCTCTATCTACTGGCGGAACACGGCCTGTGTCCGCCAGTCGCCAACATGCTCGAGAACTCGCGCACCACGTTCACCAACCGGATCGTGCGTTTTGTGGCCTGGAATATGCCCTTCCACGCAGAGCACCACGCATTTCCGAATGTGCCGTTCCATCAGTTGCCCGCGTTGCATCATTGGACACGGGAACATCTTAGATCGACTTCGGACGGATACTCGGAGTTTACGATTGATTATGTACGCAGTGTTAAGCGGCAATCATTCAGCTAGTTGGTTACGAATTGGCTGCTTTGAGCCCATTTTGCCGATTGCTGCAATGTGCACGAATGACCGCTGAACAGGTGCAGGCAAGGACCCAGCATTCGCTTATCAACTAAATGCAATGCTTGATGGATTACTACGGTGTCCCCAAATGCCGAATACTTGGCGAAAATAATCAAACTGGCGGCTGATTAAACATAGCTCCGAATCCAATTTGAAATAGATTTAACCTAACATCGGAGACGCAATCATGACTGATACAGATACAATTTTATTTGGCTATCATGCTGATCCATCGCGCTCCAGCTCATTGCAGGCTGCTGCCTACACCGAGCGCAAGTGGTTTGACGCAGACCTTTGCGCCATCCTCTCCAAAACTTGGCAATGGGTATGTCATGTTGAGAAAACACGTGAGCCGGGATCTTATGTAACAGTGGATATTGCCGGCCAACCCATTGCCGTTGTGCGTGACAAAGAGGGTAAGCTTCGTGCCTTTTATAATGTCTGCAAACACCGTGCGCATGAATTGCTGTCGGGCGAAGGCAATACAACGCGGATCATGTGCCCCTATCATGCTTGGGTCTATAAACTTGACGGGCAATTGGCCCGCGCACCACATACCGAAAACCTCGAAGATTTCAGGAAAGACGAGATTTGTCTCGATGCAGTGCAGGTCGAGGAATTTTGCGGCTTTGTTTTCGTCAATTTGGATCCGATGGCAGCTTCTTTGTCAGAACAATCCGGCAACTTGGAAACCGAAGTGCGCCATTGGGCACCGGATGTGGATCAACTCACTTTTGGCCATCGTCTGACCTATGACATCAAATCCAACTGGAAGAACGTCGTGGACAACTTCCTAGAGTGCTATCACTGTCCTACAGCGCACAAAGATTTTTGTGACCTCGTGGATATGGATACCTACAAGGTTACGACCTACGGCATTTACTCCAGCCATATGGCTGACGCGGGCACAAGTCCGAATTCCGCATATGACGTGTCGAATGCCACCGTGAAAACCCATGCGGTTTGGTGGCTCTATCCGACGACCTGCCTGATGCGGTATCCGGGGCGATCAAGCATGATCGTGTTGAACATCATCCCCGTTGGGCCAGATCGGACGCTTGAAACTTACGACTTCTTCCTTGAGACGCCGGAACCCGACGCGATGGAGTTGGACGCAATTCGTTATCTGGATGAAGTTCTTCAGGTCGAAGATATCAGCCTTGTCGAAAGTGTGCAGCGCGGGATGAACACACCTGCGTTCACCCAAGGTCGGATCGTCAATGACCCGGATGGTTCCGGCAAGTCCGAGCACGCCGTACATCACTTCCATGGCCTAGTCCTGGATGCTTACGCAAAAGGTGCTGCGTGACACGGCCAAACATCCTTGTGATCATGGCGGACCAATTGGCACCACACTTCACTGGGGCATACGGGCACAAGGTTGCCAAGACACCCCACCTTGATGCGTTAGCCGCACGCGGCATGCGCTTTGATGCGGCTTACTGCAATTCTCCACTCTGTGCACCTTCACGGTTTGCCTTTATGTCGGGCCAGCACATCAGCCGCATTGCAGCTTACGACAATGCATCCGAGTTCAGAGCCTCGGTGCCAACATTTGCGCATTACCTTAAATCGCTAGGCTACCGGACCTGTCTTTCAGGCAAGATGCATTTCGTTGGCCCAGATCAGATGCATGGGTTCGAAGACAGGGTAACAACCGATATCTACCCCGCAGATTTCGCATGGACCCCGGATTGGGAAGCGCCTGATGAGCGGATCGATAAGTGGTATCATAACATGCAAACCGTCAAGGAAAGCGGTTTGGCCCATGCGACCTTCCAGATCGACTATGACAATGAAGTTGGCTTTGCCGCCAATCGCTGGCTCTTCGATGTTGCCCGAGACAAAGCACGTGGGAACGATGCGCCCTTTGCGATGGTGGTAAGCTTCATTCACCCGCATGATCCTTACGTTGCGAGGCCCGAATGGTGGAATCTCTATTTGGACGATGAGATCGACATGCCGTCCTTTACACCCGCGACAGAGGATCAGGACCCGTTCTCGCGTCGATTGATGGATGGGATCGAAGCATCATATGTGCCGCTCAGTGATGAAGAAATCCGTCGCGCGCGTCATGCTTATCTGGCCAATGTCAGCTACTTCGACAGCAAGATCGGGGAGCTGATTCAGACCCTCGAAGAGACGGGCGAGTTGGACAATACCATAGTGTTTGTAACTGCGGATCACGGTGACATGCTGGGCGAACGTGGGCTGTGGTATAAAATGAATTTCTTTGAACACTCTGCGCGCGTTCCACTGGTCATGGCCGGGCCGGGCGTTGTAGCGGGGACAACGCAGAATGCAGTGTCGCTGGTCGATTTGCTGCCAACCTTTATCGATATTGGCGGCGGTAATGAGACGATGATCGGAGAACCGATCGACGGCCGCAGTCTAATGCCTTTGGCCCGTGGCGAATACGACCCAGTTGATGAAGCCATCGGTGAGTATTGTGCCGAGATGACGGGCTATCCCGTAATCATGATCCGGCGCGGCCCTTTAAAATACATTCATTGCGACAGCGATCCGCCGCAGCTCTACGACCTAAACGCTGACCCACTGGAAACAAAAAATGTCGCCACAGACCCTGACTATGCTGACCCGGCAGCCGGCTTTGCAGCCGAAGTCGCGGAACGGTGGGACGGTAGTGAATTGCGAAAGAAGATTATTGCCACGCAGAAATCACGCCGCGCGTTACATGCCGCAATGGAAGCAGGTGCCAGCGCGCCATGGGATTACAACCCACCATCTGATGCAAGTCAGCAGTATGTCCGTAACAACTTGGATTGGACGGTGGCCGCTAGTCGCTACCGCTATCCGCCTTCGAAGGATTGAAGCCAATGATGCTGAACGGAAAAATTGCCCTTGTGACCGGCGCGCGCGGCGGTATCGGTCGCGCGATTGTCGCGCGGTTTCTAAAAGAAGGCGCAAAAGTATTTGCCGCAGACCTTACACCGGAAGGGTCGTTAAACCAGCACGACGAAGATGGCAGTCATTTTGTTAAACTGGATGTCACGCGAGAGGCAGATGCGATTGCAGCGATGGATCATGTGCGCGCCGCACAGGGAAAGTTGGACATCCTTGTGAACGCGGCGGGGATCGAGATCGAAAAAACGGTTGAGGAAACGACTCTTGAGGAATGGAACCAAAGCTTTGCGGTTAATTCCACAGGCACGTTCCTGACCTCGAAATATGCCATCCCGTTGATGCGCGAAGCGGCGAAATCAGGCAACAGCGCAAGCCTCATCAATTTTGGCTCCTACGATGGGTTCATTGCTGATCCGGGTCTTGCGGCCTATTGCGCAACCAAAGGTGCAGTACACGCTTTGACCCGCGCAATGGCTTGCGATCATGGCCCCGAAGGTATCCGCGTAAACGCCATCTGCCCCGGCTATATCGATACCCCAATGCTGCAGAGCTTCTTCAACGGAGATGGATCTGGTGGCGGCGGCGGCAATATTGAAACGCTGCAACAGGCCGTGCGCGATGTTCATCCGACGCGCACCTACGGGACGCCACAGGACATTGCAAACCTGGTTAACTGGCTTGCTTCCGACGAAGCACGGTATGCCTCTGGCCAGTTGTGGGTTCTGGACGGGGGGCTGTCTGCACAAGTGCAGCAGATGAAACTCTGATGCCCAAATCCGTCATCATCACCTGCGCACCCACAGGGGGCATCCATACGCCGTCGATGTCACCACATCTGCCGATTACGCCCGCCGAGATCGCGACAGCAAGTATTGAAGCGGCCCAAGCCGGCGCGTCGATTATTCACTTGCACGCACGGCATCCAGAGACCGGCAAACCCGACCCCCGACCCGAGCTGTTTCAGCAATTTTTACCTGTGATCAAACAGTCCACTGATGTGGTGATGAATGTCTCTACCGGCGGCGGTTTGGGTATGTCGATGGATGAGCGCCTGCTGGCGGCGACCTCGACTAGCCCAGAGATGGCATCTCTCAACATGGGTTCCATGAACTTTGGCATCTTTCCGATGCTGCAGAAATACACTGAGTTTCAGCACGATTGGGAACAGCCATTCCTGGAGATGACAGAGGACTTCATCTTTCCCAACACCTTCAAAACAATTCGTTACGCCATTGAAAAACTTGGTGGTGATCATGGCACCAAGTTCGAGTTCGAATGCTATGATCTTGGCCATCTCTACAACGTCAAATGGTTCGTGGATCAAGGCCTGATCAAACCGCCTTTTTTCATTCAGATGGTGTTCGGCATCTTGGGTGGAGTTGGCGCGGATGCAGACCATCTAACCCACATGCACAACACAGCGGACAAGCTGTTCGGGGCAGAGAACTACGAATGGTCTGTCCTTGCCGCTGGCCGTCACCAAATGCCTTTTGCAACCCAAAGTGCATTGCGCGGCGGAAACCTTCGGGTGGGTCTCGAAGACAGCCTGTTCATCGGCAAAGGTGAGTTGGCCAGATCTAACGCGGAGCAGGTCACGCGCATCCGATCAATTATTGAAAACCTTGGCCTAACGGTCGCGACCCCAGCTGAGGCGCGCGTGCGGCTTGCACTTAAGGGCGGCGATCAGGTTGGGTTCTAAGGAGACGCATATGCAGACGAAAATGTTGATCAACGGTGAAATGGTGGAAGGTACCGGGGAAGCCTTGCGCATCCTGAACCCTGCAACAGGCGAGACTATAGGCGAAGTAAAAGAGGCTAGCGATGCACAGATCGAGGCGGCCGTGCGCGGCTCGACAGAGGCATTTGAAGCTTTTTCAACCTCGCCCCCTGCAGAACGAGCCGCGATGTTGCTTCACATAGCTGATGTTATCGAGGCGAACAGCCAGGAGTTGGCAGAACTTGAAAGCCTGGATGTGGGAAAGCCTTGGCCATCCGCTCATGATGACGAGATGCCGCTGACGATTGATGTCTTTCGCTTTTTCGCTGGTGCTGCGCGAACCATGATGGGATCTGCTGCTGGCGAATATGTTGCGGGTAATACCTCGATGATCCGGCGTGATCCAATTGGTCCCGTAGCGGCCATAGCGCCTTGGAACTATCCGCTGATGATGGCGTCCTGGAAGATTGCCGCACCAATTGCGGCAGGATGTTCCATTGTGTTGAAACCGTCGGAGATAACGCCCCTATCTACTCTGCGACTTGCAGAATTGTTACAAGATGTTCTGCCAAAAGGCGTGCTAAACGTGATCCATGGTCGCGGGCTCGGCGTGGGGAATGCCCTGATGAACAGCCCACAGATGGAAGGGATCAGTGTAACGGGTTCTCCGGCGACAGGCATGGCTGCAATGCGGGCTGCTTCCCAGAAAATTAAACACGTTCATCTGGAATTGGGCGGCAAGGCACCGGTCATAGTCTTTGATGATGCTGATCTCGATGCTGTGGCCGAGACGATCCGATATGGCAGCTACTTCAATGCCGGTCAGGACTGCGCACAGCCATGCCGAGTGATGGTTGCAGACAGTGTTTACGACAAACTTGTGGCTGCGATTGCCGATCAGGTAGGCCAGATCCAGACAGGTGCACCGAAAGCTGAAGGAACGGAAATGGGCCCGCTTGTCTCTGCAGTTCAGCGGGATCGAGTAGCGGGTTTTGTTGATCGCGCACGCTGCAGCTCTGAAATCGTTTCCGGTGGGGCGTCTGGCGAAGAAGACGGCTTTTTCTACCAGCCGACAGTCATCGCTGACGTGGACAATACTGCGGAGATAGCTTGCAACGAGGTGTTTGGACCTGTTGTAACAGTCTCCCGTTTTTCTGACGCAGAAGAGGCGTTGAAGATTGCCAACAACGGGCCTTACGGGTTGGCCTCATCGGTCTGGACACGAGATGTTGGACGCGCGATGCAAATGACATCCAAGCTGCGCTATGGGTTTACGTGGGTAAACACGCATGGGGTCGCGACACCCGAGATGCCATGGGCCGCTATGAAGGGGTCCGGTACGGGTAGCGATATGTCGGTCTATGCGCTGGATGCTTACACCGCAGTCCGTCACGTTATGGTGGCACACTGATGCGGTTGGCTGGAAAATGTGCCTTTGTCACAGGCGGCAAGCAGGGCATTGGGCGGGGCATCGTTGAGGCGTTCGTGGCTGAAGGGGCCGCTGTCACTACCTGCGGGCGTGGCCCTCAACCCGATGATCTGCCGGAAAACGTAATTTGGTACACGCTGGATGTGTCCGAAGCCAACGCAGTTGCAGAGATCGCCAGGACAGTCTGTGGGACTGATATCCTTGTAAACAACGCCGGTGTTCAGGTCGAAAAAACAGTGACCGAAAGCACAGACGCGGATTGGGACTTAGTGATGGGCGTAAATGCGCGAGGCGTTTTTAACTGTTGTCGCGCCTTCATTCCAGAAATGTCGCAAGGTGGCTCGATCATCAACATCGGGTCGATCTCGGGCAATGCCGCGGACCCATCGATGGCGCTCTACAATGCGTCAAAGGCGTTTGTGCATGGGCTGACACGCTCTATCGCAGTGGACCACGGACCAGCGGTGCGCTGCAATGCGATCTGCCCGGGGTGGATTGAAACGGGCATGCTGGACGCAGCGTTCGACCTCGCTCATGACCCGGAAAAAGCTAAATCCGACGCGCTGGCTCGCCACGCGGTCAAACGCTTTGGCAAACCTGCCGATATTGCAGCGATGGCTGTGTGGCTGGCCTCTGACGACTCGTCTTTTGCAACCGGCCAGTTGTTCACGGTGGACGGTGGCCTGACGGCGGCCTCCCCCCTTAATCCGGGACTCTTATGATGTCAGAAATTGAAAGAACCGCCATTCTTGGAGCCGGTGTCATCGGGGCAAGCTGGGCAGCTTTGTTTCTCGCCTCGGGCCGTAGCGTGACGGTCTTTGACCCCGATCCGAATACCGAAGCATCCGTTCGCTCTTATATCGAAAAAGCCTGGCCGGCATTGGACGAATTGAATCTCACAGATAGGGCCACACCTGACGCTATCACTTTCGTTTCAACCGCCGAGGCGGCTGTCCAGGGCGCACAATTCGTTCAGGAGAACGTGCCAGAAAGACTGCCAATTAAGCATTCGACCTATGCCGGGATTGAGCCAGAGTTGAACCCTAACGCAATAGTTTCAAGCTCAACTTCCGGCCTGACGCTCGAAGCTTTGCAAGAGGGATGGCGCGATCCTAGCAAATTGATCCTAGGTCATCCATTTAACCCACCGCATCTCATCCCACTGGTCGAATTGACCGTCAACGATTCCACCGGTTCAGATGTTTTGGACCGCACAGAAGCTTTCTACAAAGACATTGGTAAAATCACGATCCGGATCAAGAAAGGCATGCCAGGGCATGTCGCGAACCGTTTGCAAGCCGCAGTTTGGCGCGAGGCCGTTCATATGGCGGTCGAAGGTGTCGCCAGTGTCGAAGACATCGATAAAGCGATGTGGGCTGGTCCGGGACTCCGATGGGCCGCGATGGGTCCCACAACGCTTTTTCACTTGGGTGCAGGCAATGGTGGCCTGCAGGCCTTCTGTGACCATTTCAAAGACACATTCAATGGCTGGTGGGACGACCTGGGCGACCCTCGTCTTGATGAGGATGTCATCAATAAACTGGTCGACGGCATAAAGGATCAAACACAGGGGCAAAGTACCGAAGAGTTATCAGCGCAACGCGACAAGATGCTTACGGCGATGCAAAAAGCTACCCAACACCTTCGGACTTGATGTCAGGCTTGAACATTGGCCAAGCGCGAAACTCGAACGGGGTGCGGCCTTCAATGCGATCCGCACTGGGGGTCAATCCAAATCGTTTGCGGTATGCCCGGCTGAAATGAACCTGTCCATTAAACCCTGATGCTTCCGCAATCTCGCTGAACTTAAGCTCAGTTTGCGTCACTAATCCGCGCGCGCGATCAAGGCGTATGTCGCGGTAATACTCGATCGGTGACTTATGGACATATTGCTGAAACAATCGGCTAAGTTGCCGTTGCGAAATCTTCAACCTCGCTGATATTTCAGGGATCGACAAAGTGGCTTCCAAGTGCGCCTCCATCAAATCGATCGCGTCCCTTACCACTCCAGAGGTGACGTACCCCAGCGGCTCTACGTCTTTGGGGTTCTGTGATTGGCCTTCTCCGCGCACATTGTGATGAAAAAGGTATCGAGCAGATGCATTGGCGATACTCTCACCAGCGACAGAATGTATAAACCGCAATCCCAGATCTGTTGCTGCAGAACCCCCGCAACAAGTGAAAATCTTTCCATCCATAACAATCATGTTCTCCGACACGGTGGTGTCATGGGCCGTTTCGGCAAAGGCGTCGATGTGTTCATAGTGAACCGTTGCGGTCTTTCCTTTGAGTAGTCCAGCCGTCGCAAGAACAATTGCGCCGGTATCCAAACCACCGAGGATTGCTCCACTCGATTCCCATTTCTGTAGGGCTACCTTGAACTGAGGTGTCCCGTGACGCTCAGGTGTCCAACTTGTACTCACCAGAACCATCCAAGGCTTGCGCGCCACCACCTCCGCCAATGGGGCAGTGTCAACGACCAAGCCGCTGCTGGTTTCAATTGGACCACCAGGGTCTGAGACATAGGTCCAAGAAAATCGAGCCGAACCTGTCAGGTAATTTGCTACTCTGAATGGATCCACGAAAGACGTTGTCGCCGAAACATTAAAATGCGAACTCACCAAAACAACTATGTCTAGCTTGCGATCTAATGGCTGCGTCATGACCGATTTTGTAAAACAGCGTCCAAAATTGTCAATTATGTTTCGGAATTACGCAAAAAACACCAGTGTACTGAGCCAAACACTGCCTAAGTGCGAAGGCTAGGCCGAGGGGATCAGATCTCAATCAGTTTCTGAAGCTAGAATGCCGACATTCGCTTCACCGCAGCGAAGGCCCACTTTGAGCCCAGAGCAGTTTTTTGAAAGTCAAAACAAACGTCTGAATGATCATCCCTCGGGCTATGGCGATTTATGTTAAGCTTTACAGAAACCAGCAGAGACATAACAGTTCTAAGGAATAGAGATGGAACGCAAATTGGCGGCCATACTGGCCACGGATGTTGTTGGTTTCGCGGGGCTGGTTTCGCGCGACGAGAGCGGAACATTGGCCGAGTTGGTACGTCTGGAACGTGAAATCATCCGCATGCAAGTTGAGGCGAACCGAGGCCGTGTTTTCAAGTCTACTGGCGACGGATTCTTGGCTGAGTTCTCAAGCGTTATTGAGGCGGTCAACTGTGCAATTGGCATTCAAAAAGCGTCTGCGCTCGAAGCCCGTCAGTCGAACACGGAAAATGCACTCATCTTGCGTATCGGGGTCTCTCTTGGTGATGTCGTTGTACATGGGGCAGATATATTGGGAGATGGTGTTAATATTGCCGCTCGGCTCGAAGCAATGGCCGAGCCAGGAGGAATAGCGGTCTCCGGCGAAGTGATGGCGCAAATAAATGGTAAGGTAGACATTCCACTTGCGGATTGCGGGCACAAAAAACTGAAAAGCACGGATACTTCAGTCCATGTTTACATGACCCAGTCAAAGCACGGTGAAGAAGGCGGGTTTCTGGATTTCGACAAGGATGAATTGGCAAAGACTATGGTAAAGGGCGGCTGCATTTGTGGAGCCGTCCGGTACGAAGTCAATGCACCAGCGATCAGTACAGGGTATTGCCATTGCAGCTGCTGTAGAAAATTCTCTGGGTCAGCGGTCAATGCGTGGACGGCTTTTCCCGTTTCTGCTGTTCGATTTCTTGATGAAGAGCCCGTGTATTTCGCGACTACGCCAATAGCCAAACGGGGCTTCTGCGCCAAATGCGGAGCAAGCCTGACCTACCAACTCGTTCAGCCGAGGGAAACGGCTTACTTGGTTATGCACACTTCGAGCCTCGATAACCCAGAAAACTTCGCTCCATCGGTCCACTCCGGGATAGAAAGCAAAATGCCTTGGTTCGACATTTTGGATGACTTGCCTCGTACACGGTCAGCAGATTCCAAGGTATTATTGGAGGCATGGTCAAGTGTCGGCTTACCTGACCCGGAAACTTGGGGGCCTCTGGCCAAACCGCCTGAAGTTTTCTAGAACCCGCGCGATGTCGGCTTTGTCCGCGTCTTGCCTGTTCATGCGACGCGCAGCGAATGTCGATCCATACCAAACCGGCCCTTGGTGCAGATCGCGGTGAAGGTGTCAGGAGAGCCCAATCTGTCTTATGCTGTGGAACAGCCGAATATCCGCATTTCTCTCAGGAAACCATCACGGCACGCACCATCGCAATGACCTTAAGCCAACGTGGAATAAACCTCGGCAACTCGCTGAAAGGTCCAAAAGCAGGCGATAGCCGCACATCCACCGGCTAAGCCCACTCGTAAGGACATCCACAAACTGGAGTTCACGCGCCGACACATTATTAAGGCAGGCCAGAGCGCAAGAATAATGGCGACCTGGCCAAGCTCGACGCCAAGATTGAAAGCAAGCAAGCTCTGCCAGATGTTTGGGGATGTAACCTGCAAAATCTTGTGCAACACAAAGCTAAACCCAAGCCCGTGCAAGAGGCCAATCAGCGTTGTCAGAAGCACCATCGTGACTTCAGAGCGCGCATTGTCCTTAAAACCCACAAACGCTGCGACGGCTGCAAATATGATAGAAAGCGCGATCCCAGTTTCGACGGCAGGAACAAACCACGCGCCCGATGGCACAAACCCGAAGAACCCCAGAGACAGCGTCACGCTATGCCCAATGGTAAAACCGGTTGCACGCAGCAATAGCGCCCTGAGTGTCTGCGCTCCAATGACCAAACACACAACAAAAAGAACATGATCCAATCCTTCGAGGATATGTCGTATACCTTCCCAGACAAAACTCAGGAATCCTCCATACCCCTCTTGCTGAACCACCAATGGTTCAGTCATCAGGCCCCGAGATCGGAATATCTGCGGTGTGTCCGAAGCGTAATCGAGAATGAGGTTGGCCGTTTGGTCCTGATCCGGCAAGCCGGGGTCCAGCACGTTGGCAATGCTGTACGATTGGACCGGGCCGTCCGTGTCATAATGCAGGACGAGATCGACAATTGTGTCACCAACAAAAAGCGGTGGCGTTAGGGCCGTTTCGCTGTCCTCGGCCTGTTGAGCTTCGGCCAAAGTTGCAAATCCGGGCTCATTTCCAATTCGATGCAAGCGAACGGACTTAACTGTTCCTCTTATGCGCTGATTGTCGACCAACAGATGCAACCCACCTTCGGCGAATTGCCCCAGACCGTTGGGATCGCTCATGACAGCCTGCAAGTCGACAAAGTGGACCAACTGACCGTCGCTCATGGCATTAGTCGTGAATGGTGCAGCTATCGGCAAGGCATCACCTTCCTGATCACCGACCTTGTCTGCAACCAGATAAGGCATGGGCGTACGGATGTAGACGCGCAGACCGTCTTCGGAATGCTCGACATGCGAAATTCGAACGTTGAGGTTAAGCAAAAAATGTGCCGAGGCTGACAGCGTCAGTGACAAGAACACACCGACAAACAAAGCGCCGAAAGCAAAAACCTTTGGTCTTAAACACTTACGCATTTGGATCGCGAGCCTCGATTACAGTTAATCCATCCAGCTTCCATTGCCCTGACTCAGGTATGACCTCCGCCAGCACCCGAAATGTAACGGCGCGTATGTGGGCGTGCCCCCAATGACCGCCTTGTGCTTTCACTGTCCATTTGGTCAGGGCACTAAATCCTCCCGGCGTGTGGGTTGGGTTAATGCGCTCCAATTTCAGGTCGCTGATATCAGTAACCGTAGCAAGACTGCCTCCTGGCGTTCGGATCGCGAGACCACGTTCAACCTCTGTTGCGATGTCACCTAGAGACGCTTCCGTTACAATGTGCGCCAGCTCTGCCTTTCTTGCGGCCGGCGAAATTTCCAGACTCACCGTGCTCAAGTTCTCGACCATTGAGCGCAGTATATCTTCCGCAGCCTGCAGCTCAGGGGGCTCAGACTTCTTCCAAGGCAAGTCCGGCAAATATCCCGAAAATGCGACGGTTGCCGATGTTGCGGCAATCATGGTTGCGCAACTGGCGCGCTTTGCAACTTTGCCCCTGCACATGAGGAAGAAACCAAGTGAGACGGCACTGATAACTCCGGTGATTAAAGCGATTGCCGGGTTCTGCTGTATCTGCTGCTCGACTGGAACCTGAGTGACAGATGCTTTTTCGTATTGGAGCAAGTGGTTCTGCCACTGAAACTGAGGGTCCACTGGTGTCACAGCTCCAAAGAACGGCCCGGCGATATCGTTTGAAATGGTCGCGACGCGGGTAATTTCCTCGTCAAACATATCCCATGTGACTGTCACCTGTTCGGGAAGTTCTGCCGATGAGAAAGACAGGATAGCTCCGATAAACGCATTGTTCACGGACACTTCCTTTCCAGGCTCGACAACCTGAAAACCTTGCGATGTTAGCTCCAGGAGCTTTGCTGTTGCGTTTGACGGTTGCACTGATTTGCCATCAATTGTCACCGGGTTACGAGAAGCCAGGAAGGGCGCTGCCTGGTTTACGATCAAGGCGCTAAGTTGTGGCGAAAGTGTCTGCCCTACGTCGAAAGTTTCACCGATCCAAGGCGCCAGTTCACGCAAGCGGATCAGCGTCTCATGCCGAACTTCACGAGGTTCGATATAAAGAAATGTTGAAGTTCCGTCCTGGGCTTTTCGATTCAGGCTTTCTGCGGAAAATCGGGTTTCCCAAGGGTCAGGCCAGGAAATCTTTAACTCTGCCTGCTTTGACAAGAAGCTGAAATCCGTGACCGGAACCTCTCGGTCAAAAACCTGCATCCCGATAGTCGCCAGTGGTACACCATCCCACGATGGAGGCACTATCGTCAGCTCCTTGGGAACTGAGTTTTGAAACGGAAAGAACACTTCGACGAACAGGACACGCGGATCTTTTGGCGGGCTGGGAACAATTTGACCCGAGAATGGGTCGCGCTGACCTGCAAGCGGCGAGGCCCGGTCGATGCGCGTTCGGTATTCTAACTTTCTGATTTCAGCGTTTAGCGGCTGTTTGTCCCTTCCAACAATCGACAGCGCCCGACTTAAAGCCTGCGTAGAACCCTGATTGAAATCTTGTTCAGCCTCCGGCTCACCCCCGACGAAATCTGATGACCAACCAATTGGCAACATATCAGCAAACAACGGAATATTTTCGACGTAGATCTCAAGGTCGACGTAGACCCCATCATCTTTGACATGAAGGACAGCGATATTGGGGGCGACTTCTGATCCGTTAGTCAGAACGACATCCGCCGAAACGGCCTGTGCAACTGAAGCCATCAGGCTCAGCATCAGGAATAGTCGGTACAGATACTGCCAAATCGGAATTTTGTTCACCCCTGAACGTTAATTATCCGGCATTGGCGGTGGTGTGTAACCCTCCCATTTTCCCGCTTTGACTTTGTCGGACGGCTCTTTTTCTTTTGAGCGCGGGGCATTGATGTACTCGTCGCTTACAGCTGGTGGCAACGCATAGTCATCAACACTCGCTTCCCGAACAACGATCTGGCCCTTGGTTACGTTGATCACCTGTAGATCTCGCGCCAGCGTCAGAGGCCCATCGTAAGTCGAACGGACGCCTTCCAAAATCGCCTGATAGTTTTCGGGTGAAAGAACAGAGTGATACCCCAGCGCCATGCGCGGTTCGACTGCGGACATCACTTTGCCAAAAGCCGCAGGTTCGGTATGAACGCGCGTAGCTACATAGGTCGCCTGTTTCATGTCCCAGCCAAAATACGGGGCCAGCGCATCCGGTGGTAGAAAAGCCTCGTGAGAAGCGATGTCCGCCCCTTTGGCATATTCGACATACCATTTGTTTGGGTAAGTATCGCCACCAAAGACGTATTTTAGCCCATTCCATTCCAGTGAGTAGCTCACGGAACCATCAAGGCTGTGGATCGCTGGCCAGGACCGGATCGTGACATCGTTCTCCTGATAAACAATTTCGTTTTCCTGCATGTAGTCGAATTCAGTGACATCAAGCTTTGCGCCATCGTCCGGCAGCGCGCCCGTTCGCGTGGCCAAGTCCCAGGCGTAAGCCTTGGACATGCCATCAACATAGGCTTTGGTCCCAAGCTCGTCCTCTGACCCAGATGGACCGAAGACGCGAAGCGGAGTATATCTGCCCGAAAGCCACCCCCCAACATGAAGACCCATGAAGTCTCCAACGTGGTCGACATGCAAATGACTGAAGAAGACCTTGTCGATTTTTGCAAAATCCGGTCGCAACGAAAACAAGTTTCCCGTTGCACCCGTTCCCACGTCAAACAGAAAGACGTCCCCATTCCCAAGTTCTACATAAAACGAAATAGATACGGCCGCCTTGGTTTGGTTTGGCATCCCCGTGCCCAATGCCGTGATACGCATCTCATCCTCGCCGAGGATTTCAGTGTTGGGAAAGTAAGACGCGGGATATACGTCGTTTTCGATTGCAGTGGCACTCCGACCCGTTGGCAACGCGTTTTGCGCCGTGGCTGTGCCAGCCAGTGTCACGCCTAAGGCCATCAATGTGCCGGCTGCGGTTTTCATTAAGTTATTCATTGATCCCCCCCCCTTCAAAGCGAAGCCTCTTAAGAGAACACAAATTTGTGATCCCCTCGTTCACCATAGACATCTCTACGGTAAGCCCATAGACTGCTCTATGTCAAATAAAGAATGCTGTAATCTGAATGTCAGAATCTATCGCTCGAAACTCACCCAAAAACGCCGCGACCAAGGAAGACTGGATATTGCTGGCCTACAAAGTACTCAACGAGGGCGGCGTTGCCGCGATAAAGGTCGTGCCAATGGCAAAGCGGCTGAACCTGACAAGCGGTAGCTTTTACTGGCATTTCAAGAACGTCCGCGAGCTTTTGGATGAAGTTCTCAGATATTGGGAGCAAGAACTGACTGACAAAGTGATCGCGCAGGCAAAGACATTTGGCGGCCCCCCAGAAGACCGAATTCTTCTTCTTATGAAAAAGGTCATTGAAGAGGACGCCGCCTTGCCGGATCACGCTGTCTCAGTGTGGGCGAATACTGATGAGAAGGTGAAAGAATCGTATCAAAGAACCATCGGCAAACGGTTCCAATTCGCCGCCTGGATGTTTGAACAGGCCGGGTTCTCGAAAGAGGAAGCGAAAGCGCGTGGAAGATTGATGGTTACTTCGCTAATGGGAGACTCTTCAACCGGTCTGAAAGCGCAAGGCGATTGGGAAAAGGTTATAGAGAGGGAACATGCAATTCTTGTCGGAAAGAAGAAGACAGAATAAGTATATCGCCCGGCATTGTTAGTTTGCTCGAAACGGACTGCCAGTTTTTAATCGCCCTGTAGGAAGAGCACACGCAACAGTGCCAGAAGCCGACGTTCAGTCTGTGACCATCAAGGACCGCTTCGTCCGCGAAAGCAGAAACCGGGCAATTAGCTTTTAACCCACCGCCCCATTACGCAACCGAACTCACAACCCCACCGCCGACCAGCGCCTTCACACCTGTCGTCCCCGGACACGACGTCGGCAGCCTGCGGGCGACGCGTGCCGCCAAATAGGCGAAGGCCTGCGCCTCAAGCATATCTCCGTCCAGACCCACGGCCTCGACTGGTTCGACCGGGCAGTCCAATGCAACGCGCAGCATCTCCATCAATACAGGGTTGTGTCTACCGCCCCCGGTGACCAACATGCGCGAGGGTGGTTTGGGGCAATGTTCCATCCCCTGCACCACGCCCGCGGCACACATGCCGGTCAGCGTGGCCACCGCGTCCGCATCGCTGAGTTCCTGCACCAGTTTGATCATCTCGGAAAAGTCGTTCCGGTCCAGTGATTTTGGCGGCATGCGTCTAAAGTAAGGCTCGGACAAAAACAGCTCGAGTGCGCCCATCTCGACGGTTCCGCCGCGCGCGACGGCTCCGTCGCGATCCATCGGCAGGCCCAGACGCGCCTGCATCAGATCGTCGACCGGTGCATTCGCGGGACCAGTGTCGAAAGCCAGCAACGCGCCGGGGGCTTCGGGGCCATCGTAACTGGGGTCCACATACGTCAGGTTCCCGACACCACCGAGGTTCAGAAAGCACAGCGGCTGGGTTGCCTCGATCCACTTGGCGCAGGCAAAGTGAAAGAACGGCGCCAACGGGGCGCCTTCGCCGCCCATCGCCACATCGTCGCTGCGAAAATCCCAGACGACTGGCACCCCCAATGCCTGAGCCAGCCCTTTCCCGTCGCCCACCTGCAACGTCCCGCGCCCACTTGGTTCATGCGCAAGAGTTTGGCCGTGCACACCGATCAGATCGACCTCATCAAATTCAGACAGCGCCTCGGCATGGGCCAGGGTAACAAGCTCTGCCGCGGCATCCACGTCAGGCCCGTGCCATTGCCCTAAAGCGGCGCGCAATACCGCGCGCTCGTGATCGGAGTAGGCACGATACCCACTTGGACCAAATCCCAAAATCCGGTGCCCGTCCGTTTCGACGACCGCAGCATCCACCCCATCCATCGAAGTGCCGGACATCGCGCCCAAAACCCTGATCGCACCTTTTCGTTTGATGGCCCGCCCCACTTTAATCTCTCCTGCCGAATTCTGTTTGTACCGTCATGGTTGATCGGCACAGCCCGTTTAACCTGCCCCTACCGCTGAAGCCAAGGCAAGCCAGATCACACGAGTGTCGCGCTTTTTCCCGACAATTTGGTATAAGGAACACAAATCGGTTTTGGGTGCATATGTCAGACACATACTCACAGAAACAACCATCCGAAGGCCGGAACTATTTTCTGATCTTCTGGTCCGGGGCTCTGGCCACGATCGGAGGGCAGTTGATCAACCCAAATCTGGTGCTACCGTTCCTGTATCTGGCTCTGGGCGCGCCAACGTTTTTTGCAGGAATGCTTCTGCCCTTTGTCACCGGATCGCGCCTGATTGCCGAGATCTTTGTCGCACCTTTCATTAACCGGGCAACCCGCGCCAAGCTGGCCGTTTACGCACCGAACCTGTTGACAGCCGCAGTATTGGCGGCGGTGGCCCTGTTTTCAACAAAACTACCCAGTGTGATGATCGTACTGCTGTTCCTGACCACCGCGATGGTCCTGGGATTGTGCCAGGGGATCACCAGCCTTGGAACCAGCCAGATCTACGGCATCTCCGTTCCCGAAGCGAAACGAAACCGGATGGTGTTTGCGCAAGCCACCATCTCGGGCGTTTTGGCCATCATCGTCGTTCTGATCACGCGCGACCTGCTGTCCGGGGACCAACCGATGCAGCGCCACATCGTCGTTCTGTGGTGCGGCGTGATTGCCATGTTTGCCGCAGGTGTTGCCTTTGCAGGAGTGCGACTGCTTGAGGATGAACAGCGCGCCCCATTGCCGGAGCCAAAGAAAAAACCCAAACCCCTGGCCGAGTTGGCGACAGGATTCAAAACCGGCATGGCCTATCCCTGGTACCGCAAGTTTCTTTCGGCCCGACTGATCTTTGTGTCGGTCGAGCTAGCGATGCCCTTCTACACGATCCATGCTGCGACGCTTCATATGGGGACCAAGCATTCACTCAGCTATTTTGTCATAGGGGCCAGCCTTGGAATGGTGATCGGCTCGCTTCTGTGGGGATGGCTCAGCGATCGTGTCTCGGTCAAACCTGTGATGTGGCTGGGGTGCATGATCGCCGCAATCTCGGCTCTGATGGCGCTTGGCTTTACGTTCCTCGGCTACGCTCAGAACGTCTGGGTCTACGCGCTGGTGATCCTGCTGCTATCGCTGGGCGGGAATGGGGTGATCTATGGGCGCTACCTGTATCTCATTCAGATGAGCGTTGAAAAAGAGCGCCCCTACCTGGTTGCACTAGGGGATGTCAGCGCTGGCCTCGTAGGAATTGTTTTTGCTGCGATCCTTGGCGCAGTCGCACATCTGCATGATCCGATCACGCCGATTGTTGTCCTTGTGGTGTTGAACACCATCGCAATGTTCTATGCCTTCCGCCTGCCCCCGGTCAAAAGCTGACACAGCCCGCGTTTTCTTGGAAATGGTGCCTTTTCCTTACCCAGTGCGCCGCCTATACAGTGCCCCGCAACATAAACCCAAAGGGCACGATATGACCTACCACCCCAAATCGGATTTCATCGCCACGATGATCGAGCGCGGCTTTCTCGCCGACTGCACCGATTATCAGGGCCTTGACGAGGCGCTGATCAGTGGGTGCAAACCGGCATATATCGGCTTTGATGCGACGGCCAAGTCGTTGCATGTGGGCAGCCTGATCCAGATCATGATGCTGCGCTGGTTCCAGAAAACCGGACACCAGCCAATCACTCTGATGGGCGGCGGCACCACCAAGGTGGGCGACCCGTCGTTCCGCGCGGATGAACGCCCCCTGCTGGGTCCCGAACAGATCGACGAAAACATTGCGGGCATCAAAAAGGTGTTCTCGGCCTATATCGATTATGACAGCGATGCCGAAAACAAGGCGCTGATGCTGAACAATGCCGAATGGCTTGATGGCCTGAACTACCTCGATTTCCTACGCGATATCGGGCGGCATTTCTCGGTCAACCGGATGCTGGCGTTTGAATCGGTGAAATCACGGTTGGATCGCGAGCAATCGTTGAGCTTCCTTGAGTTCAACTACATGATCCTGCAGGCCTATGATTTCCTTGAGCTGAACCGCCGTTACGGCTGCGTCCTGCAGATGGGCGGCTCGGATCAGTGGGGCAACATCGTCAACGGTATCGACCTGACGCGTCGCGTGCTGGATCATGAGATCTACGGCCTGACTTCGCCGCTTCTGACCACCAGCGACGGCAAGAAGATGGGCAAGTCGCAGGACGGTGCGGTCTGGCTGAACGCCGAGATGCGCTCGCCTTACGAATTCTGGCAGTTCTGGCGGAACACGACCGACGCGGATGTTGGCCGTTTCCTAAAGCTTTACACCGAAATGCCGGTGGATGAGTGTGACCGACTGGGCGCGCTGCAAGGGTCCGAGATCAACGAGGCCAAGATCCGCCTCGCCAACGAAGTCACCGCCCTGCTGCACGGAACTGAGGCTACGGCCAACGCCGAGGCCACGGCCCGTGAAGTGTTCGAAAAAGGCGGTGTTGGGGGCGATCTTCCGACCCTGACCCTCAGCGCGGCTGAATTGGGCGACGGCATGTCCATCGTACAGGTCATCGTGAAATCGGGTCTGGCAAAGTCCGGTAAAGAGGCCAAACGGCTGATCGCGGAAAACGGTGCCAAGCTGGATGACGCTCCGTTGACGGATGCCGGGTTGATGATCGACGCGGGTGCTCTGTCGTCACCAATCAAGCTGAGCGCAGGTAAGAAGCGCCACGCGTTGGTTCAGCTGGGCTAGCGAGCCATTCACCATGAAGTAGACGAAACGGCCACCCTTTGCGGTGGCCGTTTTTTGTTTTAGGTATCGGCTAAGCTTAGGGATGCCCTTGCAAGAACCGCGTCACCTTTCATCATCGTGGGCATTGTTACCCTGGCCCGGGCTATTGCCTTCCGGCCCGTTGCCTCCACCGTTGTTCCCTTTACTGCCGCCCTTACCGCCACCTTTACCTTTGCCGCCTTTGCCGCCACCTTTACCGTCGCCGCCCTTGCCGCCACCTTTACCGTCACCGCCTTTGCCGCCACCCTTACCGTCGCCGCCCTTGCCGCCACCTTTACCGTCGCCGCCCTTGCCGCCACCTTTACCGTCACCGCCTTTGCCGCCACCTTTACCGTCGCCGCCTTTGCCGCCACCTTTACCGTCGCCGCCTTTGCCGCCACCTTTACCGTCGCCGCCCTTGCCACCGCCATCATTGCCGCCACCATCGTTGCCGCCGCCATCATTGCCGCCGCCATCGTTGCCGCCGCCATCGTTGCCGCCGCCATCATTGCCGCCGCCATCGTTGCCGCCACCATCGTTGCCGCCGCCATCATTGCCGCCGCCATCGTTGCCGCCGCCATCGTTGCCGCCGCCATCGTTGCCGCCACCATCGTTGCCGCCGCCATCATTGCCGCCGCCATCGTT
>NZ_JBXWMJ010000011.1:0-146223 GCF_059609805.1 Ruegeria sp. YTSC004 | reverse complement strand
GCGTCCGGCTGTCTCTCCAACCCGTCCGGCCGTCTCTCCGACCCGTCAGCACCGCCTCAGCAGCGCCGGTGAAGGGGGTTCTAAGTATAACCGCATAAGTCCGCAAGCAGAAAATACGATAAACTTGCAAAAAACCGAAAAATCACATTTTATTGCTCAAAACCAATAAGTTATACGATAATAACCATTCCAACAAAAGCGGTCGTCAGAGCAACCGGCAGCGAATCTGGAGCTTTGGACAGAGTTACCCACAGACTCGACACCGAGTCAGGCGGAATCGGCCGGGCGAAACCGAGTCAGCAGGCCAGAAACCGGAATGCGCAGCAGAATCAGGCTAACGATCAGAGACAGGTAGACCAGCGGTTCGATCTGAAATCCCTTGGCAAGCATAACATAGTGCAGCCCGCCCAGAATCGCCGCAGGTAAGACAAGCCTCTGCAGGCTGCGCCACCGGGGCCCCAATTTGCGTACCGACAGATTGTTTGACGTCACCGCCAACGGGATCATCAGGATAAACGCTGCCATGCCGACTGTAATATAGGGACGCTTCAAGATATCCGCCCAGATCTGACTGGGCAGCTGCACGTCCAACACCAGCCACACCAAAAGATGCAGGCTGACATAGGCAAAGGTCAGCACGCCCAGCGCCCGGCGAAACTTGAGCAGGTTCAGCCCAAAGAATCGCCGCAGCGGCGATATTGCCAACACGACGATCAACAGTTGAAGCGCCAGTTCGCCATACCGGTGTTCCAACGCCTCAATCGGATCCACGCCCAGACCGCCGGTCAGCCCCTGGTAAAACAGCCAAGGGGCCGGAAGCGCCCCCAACAGGTAGACCAGCCACACCGGAATGCGGCGCAATATCTGATTCAGCGTCTGCATGGTCTTAGTAGAATTCCTTCAGATCCATACCGTCGTAAAGTCCGGCGACCTCTTCTTCGTATCCATTGAACATCAGCGTCGGGATACGCTTGGCAAAGAGACCGCCGCCAATCTGACGTTCCGAGGCCTGTGACCAGCGTGGGTGATCCACGTTGGGGTTCACGTTACTGTAGAAACCATACTCGCGCGGAGCGGACATGTTCCAACTGGTGGGCGGTTCAACATCCGAAACGGTGATGCGAACAATAGACTTGATAGACTTGAAACCGTATTTCCACGGCACCACCAGACGCAGAGGCGCGCCATTCTGGTTGGGAATGGGTTTGTCATAGATGCCGGTCGCCATGATGGTCAGTGGGTGCATCGCCTCGTCCAGGCGCAAACCTTCCCGGTAGGGCCATTCGAGGATCGGAAATTGAACGCCCGGCATTTCATCGGGACGGTTTGCTGTTTCAAACGCCACGTACTTGGCGCCTTCCTGCACACCAGCCATATTCAGCAGATCAGCCAGTTCAAACCCGTTCCACGGGACCACCATCGACCAAGCCTCAACACACCGGAATCTGTAGATGCGCTCTTCAACCGTCATCTCGGACATGATGTCTTTGAAATCATAGTCACCCGGTTTGTCGACCAAACCGTCGATTGTGACGCTCCAGGGCTCGGTCACCAGAGTATGCGCGTATTTCGCGGGATCGTCCTTGCGAGTGCCGAACTCATAAAAGTTATTGTACGAGGTGATCTCTTCCCAGGTGTTGGGTTCCAGAACTTCCTGTGCCGCCGCCGGTCTGGCTAGCCCCGCCAATCCCACACCTGCCAGGCCGGCCATCACCTGCCGCCGGTTCAAGAACGCCGCCTGTGGCGTGACGTCGGCATGTGTCAGTGTATTGGTCCAGCGATGCGCCATTTAAGTCTCCTTGGTAAGCTAGCCTGAGATTCTAGTTAATCCGCTGATACCACACCGCCAAGGCAACATGCGTCACGATTGGGAGAAGAGACTGTAACGTTTCACGCCAAATCAAATCCAAATTACCTATGACAATCCCCGGGAACCAATTGCGGCAATACCGTTGATACCTGTCACGCCAAGTTGATCGCATCCCGCCCAATTTAGGCGGTACACCCGGGCCTTCAATCTTTACAACTGCTTCACGCAACTTGCAGTCTTGTTGCCAGGATTGGCCAACAGGCCCTTAGATCCGCTGTCCACCCGATTGTCGGGCAAGACTAAAGGGAGAAGACGAATGTGTGACATCTGCGTGATGAACGCGGTCAAAGACCGTATGCTGTCTAGAAGAGGGTTCTTCAAAGCTGCCGCTGCCTCTGGTGTGGCTGTTGCCGCAACTGGCACCAGTGCATCGTTCTCCCTCGCCGCTGGTGAGGGTAAGGTCGAGGATATGACCCATACGATCAGTGCCGATTTCCCAACCTATTTTGGCGAACCGGGGTACGCGTCCGAACAGGTTTTCAATTTTGGCGAACACGGCTTTAACCTGCAGCGCCTGACAGTCAATGAACACACAGGCACACATATCGACGCGCCGCTGCACTTTTCAGCGGATGGTGCTTCGGTGGACGAAATCCCCGTGTCCGATCTTGTGGCACCGCTTTGCGTTGTCGACATTGCCGCCCGCGCAGCCGAGGATGTCGATACGCTGCTGACACCAGATGACCTGAAGGCATGGATGTCTGCCAACGGAGACATTCCGGATGGCGCTTGCGTGGCCTTGTATTCCGGTTGGGCCGCCAAAGCTGACAGCGACGCGTATCGCGGTTTCGACGGTCAGGCACAACATTACCCGGGTTTCCACCCCGAAGCCGCAATGATGCTGATCGAAGAGACCGGTGCACGCTCGATCGCATCCGACACGCTGTCCCTGGACCACGGCATATCGACCGACTTCGCCACCCATTATGCTTGGCTGCCCACGGGCCGTTTCGGGATTGAGAATATCGCGGGACTGGATCGCGTACCGGCGGCTGGCGCAACGCTGGTGATCGGTGCGCCAAAACATGCCGGTGGCACCGGCGGGCCTGCGCGCATTTTTGCAATGGTTTGAACGAAGTGGCCCGCCTGCTGGCGGGCCTTATCTCCAAAAGACTGGCGACTTTGACCGGATAATCTGAACTCTGCCAATTGGTAGGGTATTCAGGCTACGTTGTCATACAGACAATTGAAGCGAGCTTTTCATGTTTTATGTTCCGCAAAGTGCCATTCCCGGCCTAAGCCGCACCGCTCTTGGGGTTTGCGCCTTTTGCGCCTTGGTAAACCGCAACCCAACATATCGGCGTGTATTCTATGACCCATTTGCCGAGCAGCTGTTTCGCAACGGTTCTACCGAGGGGCCCGAGGTCCTGGATCAAGCTACCGACTGGGATGCCGTGCTCAAGTTCGCCGATGACCGTTCAGTGGCGCGCCGTCTCGTCGCGTCGGTCCTGTGGCGCAAGACATTCATGCAAAGCCGCGCGCTTACTGCAATCAAGAATGGTGCACGTCAGATCGTAGTACTTGGCGCAGGTCTTGATACGCTGGGTCTGAGGCTGTCCAACAGTCACAGCCACATTCCGGTTTTCGAGGTCGACCGCCCCGAGACCATCGAAGCCAAGCGGTCTTTGATCAGTTCAAATTTTGGCGTTCCACCAAACGTTCGATATACGGCGGTTGATTTCTCTCGTGAGACAACGCTCGATAAGTTGCAGTCGCTCGGTTACGACCATGAACTGGGCACGGTCTTTATTGCTGAGGTTTCGCTGGAATATGTAGCACCGCCCGAAGTTGCAGATGTCTACACAATGATCCGGTCGAATGGTTCAAATGAAACGCGTTTTCTGACGACATACGCGTCAACCGCCGCAGCGTCGCAAGCGCAAAAGGAAGTCGACAGTATCGGAAATGCGGTGGCCGGAGTCGGCGAACCCTTTCGTTTCAACATCTCTCCCACTGAGGTCAGCGCCTACGCGTCTGAACAAGGGTTTTCTGTGCTTGAGCACATATTTGGGCGCAGAGGGACCGAAAAATACTTGAGCGAATTGGGCCTGGGTCCAGAGACGATGGATTTCCCTATGGATTCTTTGGACGCCTCGTCTTTCTCACTTGTTCAACTGCGACCCACTTGAACAAGTTGCTTTTGAAGTGACTTAAAAAAGAAGGCCCGCCGGTGTGGCGGGCCTTTGTTTGGTTTAATGCACCACGGCATCATCCGGACGGGGCCGCTCTGACGTACCCAGCCGGTCGCCGATAATCAGACCGTCTGAGCCTGCGGTCACAGGGACGGTCTCACCATCCTTGATCTCACCGGCAAGCAGAGCCTCGGCCAGCGGGTTTTGCAAGGCACGCTGGATAACGCGTTTCAGCGGGCGTGCACCGAAGACCGGGTCATAGCCCTCGTCGGCAAGCCATTCCTTGGCGCCGCCATCCAAGACCAGCTCGATCTTGCGGGCGGCCAGACGTTTCTGCAGACGAGCCATCTGGATATCGACAATACCATCCATATCGGCCCGCTTTAGGCGATCAAAGATGATCGTTTCGTCCAGACGGTTCAGGAACTCAGGCCGGAAATGCGCCCGGACCGCGTCCATCACGTCACGCTTGGCCTGCGCACTGTCGGCACCTTCTGGCAACTGGCTGAGCGCCTGAGACCCAAGGTTCGACGTCAGGATGATCAGCGTCTGCTTGAAGTCCACGGTGCGGCCCTGACCGTCGGTCAGAACGCCGTCATCGAGAACCTGCAGCAGAACGTTGAACACATCCGGGTGCGCCTTTTCGACCTCGTCAAACAGCACAACCTGATAGGGCCGGCGTCGTACGGCTTCGGTCAGCACACCACCTTCGTCATAACCGACATAGCCCGGAGGGGCACCGATCAGACGGGCAACCGCGTGTTTCTCCATGAACTCGGACATATCGATACGCACCATCGCGTTGTCGTCGTCGAACAGGAAGTTCGCCACGGCTTTGGTCAGCTCGGTCTTACCTACACCCGTGGGCCCGAGGAACAGGAACGAGCCCAGCGGGCGGCCTTCGTCGTTCAGGCCCGCACGCGCACGACGTACAGCATTGGCCACAGCAGTGACCGCCGCATCCTGACCGATCACGCGGGAATGCAGATCGTCTTCCATCCGCAGCAGTTTCTCGCGCTCACCTTCCAGCATCTTCGAGGTCGGGATACCAGTCCAGCGTTCAACCACCGAAGCGATCTGTTCCGGACGCACCGTTTCCTCGGCCATCATCTGGCTGCTTTCGGCATTTTCGGCCTCGGTCAGCTTTTTCTCAAGCTCTGGGATGACGCCGTAAGACAGCTCACCCGCTTTGGCGAGGTTGCCTTCACGCTTGGCAATCTCGAGATCAGCGCGCGCCTTGTCGAGCTGCTCTTTCAGATCGCGCGCGCCAGCAAGTTTGTCGCGTTCAGCCTGCCACTGGGCGGTCATCTCGGCAGATTTCTCCTGCAGATCGGCCAGATCCTTTTGCAAGGTTTCCAGACGGTCCTTGGAGGCCGCATCATCTTCGAGCTTCAGCGCCTGTTCCTCGATCTGCATCTGCAAAATCTGACGATCCAGTTGATCGAGTTCCTCTGGCTTGCTGTCCACTTCCATCCGCAAGCGAGCCGACGCTTCATCGACTAAGTCGATGGCCTTGTCGGGCAGGAAGCGATCAGTGATGTAGCGATGCGACAGGGTCGCTGCCGACACCAAAGCCGAGTCTGAGATACGCACACCGTGGTGTAGCTCGTACTTTTCCTTGATGCCGCGCAGGATGCTGATTGTGTCCTCGACAGTCGGCTCCTGTACCACAACCGGCTGGAACCGGCGCGCAAGGGCCGCGTCTTTTTCCACGTATTTGCGATACTCATCCAGCGTGGTCGCGCCGATACAATGCAGCTCACCCCGGGCAAGCGCGGGCTTGATCAGGTTCGCGGCGTCCATCGCGCCATCGGATTTCCCGGCACCGACCAGCGTGTGCATCTCGTCGATGAACAGGATGATTTCACCGGCGGCCTCGGTGACCTCGGTCAGAACGGCCTTGAGGCGTTCTTCGAACTCACCACGGTATTTCGCACCGGCGATCAGTGCGCCCATGTCGAGCGCGAGCAGTTTCTTATCCTTCAGTGATTCCGGCACGTCTCCGTTCACGATGCGCAGGGCCATGCCCTCGGCAATCGCGGTTTTACCGACGCCGGGTTCACCGATCAGAACCGGGTTGTTTTTGGTGCGGCGCGACAGAACCTGCATCGAGCGGCGGATTTCTTCATCCCGTCCGATGATCGGGTCGATCTTGCCCTCAGCTGCGGCTTCGGTCAGGTCACGCGCGTATTTCTTGAGCGCGTCATAGCCTTCTTCCGCCGATGCGGTGTCAGCCGTGCGACCCTTGCGGATGTCATTGATCGCTTCATTCAGCTTTTGGGCGGATACAGCACCGGCTTCCAACGCCTCTTTGGCCTTGGATTTCACCATGCACAGGGCCATCAGAACGCGTTCGACCGGCACAAAGCTGTCGCCTGCTTTGGTGGCGATTTTTTCAGCCTCGGCAAAAACCTTGGCCGTCTGGCCATCCATATAGATCTGGCTCGCATCACCGCTGACCTTCGGAATCTTTGACAGCGCGGCGTCCAGTGCTTCGACCACGCGGGTCGGCGCGCCGCCGGCGCGTGTGATCAGGTTGCTGGCCAGCCCCTGATCGTCATCCATCAATGCTTTCAAAAGATGTTCGGGCATCAGTCGCTGGTGCCCTTCACGCAGCGCGATGGTCTGCGCAGCCTGCACGAATCCCCGTGCCCGCTCGGTGAACTTGTTCAAGTCCATAGTATTCTCCTTTTCCTAAGCGCCCTGAATGTGATGCGCCCGCTTGGCGGCACGCGTCGGTCTGGGCCTCACATTCAATCTGGGAAATATCTTTGTTCATTCAAGAGGCTGGCGCGCAATTTCAGACTTATCGTCGAGGTATGGAATAGACGGTGTAGCCTCCGGTCTGCGCAACCTCGCGCGCGGCGTACATGTCCACCAGCGATTCCGCGGCGTCGCTGCCCGTCGGGCAGGAAACAAGGTCTGCTGCATCATCCAGAAAATTGACTGTAAAAGACGTCTCGCCGGTCAATTGGCAATCATCGTCGGTCGAACGATACCCCCCCACCAGGCGCAAATTGTCATTTGTCGGGGATTTGATGACCGTATCCGCGGCCTCATTTTCCAATGGCATATCCTGACATCCCATCAGGGCCAGAAGTATCCCAACACTAAATACCTGTTTCATAGTCCCCCCATCGAGAAATTCTTATGAATGATCGGCACCATATCACAGTCCGGCCAAAGCTGCGTGATCTCGATCACGCGCGCGCTGCATGGACACGGCCGCCCGAAACCGCTAGGACGCAGACGTTTGCCAAAAAGGAGCCCGCACCATGTCCGATGATCGCCTGATCGTAGCCCTAGATGTTCCCAATGCCCTTCAGGGTCTGGCAATGGCAGAACAGCTGGGCGACAGCGTTTCCTTTTACAAGATCGGGCTGGGGATGCTGACCGGTGGCGGGTTGGCTTTGGCCAATGAACTGAAACAGGAACACGGCAAGCGCATCTTTCTGGACATGAAGCTGTTCGATATCGGTAACACCGTCGAAAACGCCGTTCGCGGGCTGGCGCAATTCGATCTGGATTTCCTGACGGTGCATGGTGATCCGCATGTGGTTCGGGCCGCGAAAGAAG
This sequence comes from Ruegeria sp. YTSC004, assembly GCF_059609805.1. Classification (NCBI taxonomy): domain Bacteria; kingdom Pseudomonadati; phylum Pseudomonadota; class Alphaproteobacteria; order Rhodobacterales; family Roseobacteraceae; genus Ruegeria; species Ruegeria sp. YTSC004. The sequence continues at coordinate 138,645 of NZ_JBXWMJ010000011.1, read as the reverse complement.
GGGCCGCTGGCAAAGACCTCAAGATTTTGGCCGTTACCATCTTGACCTCGCTGAACCGCGACGACCTGGATGCCAGCCTACTAAAAGAGGGCGACGTTCAGGATCTGGTTGTCGAACGCGCTGCACGCGCGCTTGAGGCTGGTGCCGACGGCGTCATCGCCAGCCCGCAAGAAGCCGCGCTAATCCGTGCCCTGCCCCAGGCCGAAGGTCGTCTGATCGTGACCCCGGGCGTCCGCCCCGCAGGTGCCGCGCTTGGCGATCAGAAACGAGTTGCTACACCCGCAAATGCCGTCGCAGATGGCGTGGACCACATCGTCGTGGGCCGACCTGTCTATCAGGCCGACGACCCTAAAGCTGCTGCCGAGGCAATCCTTGCCGAATTGTCCTCACCGCAGGCAAAAGCACCGAACAGGGCTTAATTCTCGACGCATTGCAGGCTAAAATTTTTTAGGGCTTGATGCCGGGTGGTCGCGTCCGCGCAGACAATTTCTGACGGTTTCTGCGGCTCAAGCAGTTGACCCTACGTCACTTTTTGCCAATTCCGCGCCAAATCGTCCCTGTGCCCCAAAACACACATGAAATATGCGAGTTTTCGTTGTGTGACCTGGGTCCTATCTAAATCTCGGAATTTGCGCGATTCTGGGGACGTGATACTCCCCGCGGACCATCTCTTCCTGAGGTCCGTCACCTCCCCCCGCCAATCGCGGGGGGTCTTCTTCTGAAAACCTCACATGTCAAAAGACGGCCTACCTTGGGCCAAGTAGTCACGTAGGCGGATCGCGAAATTCGGCACCGTCAACGCATTCTCAAGGTAAATATCCGGCGACATCAAACACCATCCTTGCCCCTCATCGCCAAACCTGATCAGGTTGACGTCGCTGGGTGGCCGGTGTGCTGCGAAGAACCAGTTTTGCCCATACATGCGCGACCAGACAAAATCAGCCTTGGCGAGGTGCAGCCCGACTTCTTCCAGTGTTTCGCGCCTGACGCATTGCAGCGGCGTCTCTGACCCTTCGCGCCCACCGCCGGGAAAGTCGAAATGGCCCGGGAATGGAATGTCCTTCTTGTCGTCCCGTTGAATCACCAACAGGTCCGATCCAAGAAACAGTGCGACCTTCGCCCCCGTGAATTGCATGAGCGCTTTCGCTTTGTTGCCCAACCGGATAAATTTTAGCCAGTAACGCCTGATATGACAAAGCGCATAAAACTGAGATGTAAATGTAATGCCCGCTTTATGCCGCGACTGCTTTTCGATTCTGGAACAGGAAGCGCGCTGCCCTTCCTGCGGCAGCCCGCGGATCAAGACGCACCCCGAGCTGTTCGACCTGTCCATCGCGCATATGGATTGCGACGCATTCTATGCCTCGGTTGAAAAGCGGGACAATCCCGATCTGGCCGACAAACCGGTGATCATCGGAGGCGGCAAACGCGGTGTTGTGTCAACCGCGTGTTATGTGGCGCGTATTCGGGGTGTCCGCTCTGCGATGCCGATGTTCAAAGCCTTGCAACTGTGCCCGGACGCCGTGGTCATCAAGCCTCGCATGTCGGTCTACGCCGAGGTGTCACGACAGATCAGAGCCATGATGGACGAATTGACCCCTGTGATCGAACCACTGTCACTGGACGAAGCATTCATGGATCTGTCCGGTACGCAGCGGCTGCATGGTGCGCCACCGGCAGCCATGCTGGCAAGACTGGTTAAGCGGATGAAGGACGAGTTGGGCGTAACAGGCTCAATCGGTCTGTCGCACAACAAGTTTCTGGCCAAAGTCGCCTCGGATCTGGACAAACCGCGTGGGTTTTCAGTTATTGGAGAAGCTGAGACCGCCGAGTTTCTATACGATAAACCAGTGCGCTTGATCTGGGGGATCGGCCCGGCGGCACAGGAATCGCTGGATCGTGCCGGCATCCGCGCCTTCTCGGATTTATTACGCTGGGATCAGGAGGCACTGACAGCCCGGTTCGGATCAATGGGGTATCGGCTATGGCATCTGGCGCGCGGTCAGGACAAACGGCGCGTGTCTTCGCACGAGCCAATGAAGTCGATCAGCAACGAAACCACGTTTTTCGAGGATACAGCCAGCCTGGACATCCTTGATGGGCATCTGTGGCGCATGTCCGAAAAAGTTGCGGATCGCGCCAAAGCCAAAGGGCTGGCCGGACGGGTCGTAACCCTGAAACTTAAACAAGCAAACCACAAGGTCATCACCCGACGTGTCTCGTTGCGGGACGCCACGCAGATCGCAGACCGCATCTACCGCACCGCACGTGGGCTATTCGATCAGGTCGGCGACAAAGGGCCATATCGTCTGTTGGGTTGCGGAATATCCGATCTGTGCCCCGAAGATCAGGCGGACTTCTCGGGGGACCTTTTGGATCCCGACGCATCAAGGCGGTCTCAGGCGGAACGCGCAACGGATGAAATCCGGCGCAGATTCGGAACGGATGCGATTGTCAAAGGCCGGGCTTTGCGCTGAGGTTACTCGGCGGCCAGACGCAACGGATCGCGGCCAATACCCGAGATTTCCCGTATGACCTGCCGCAACATGTCCTGAAACGCTGCGAAATTGCCGTTCGGCGCGATTTTGACCTCATCCATATACAGAGATCGGTCGATCTCAACCTGGATAGCGTGCTGATTGCGCCCGGGCCGCCCGTAGGTCTGTGTCACGTAGGCGCCCGCGAAGGGCGCGTTGCGCGCCACGATCAGACCCGCCGAGGCAAACGCGGATTCGATCCGGTCCACAATCTCGGTCGAAGCCGAAGCGCCAAATCTGTCACCCAACACGATCTGCGGGCGCTGGGACGTGGTCGTACTGGCCATCGAAACCGCTTCATGCGGCATCGAATGGCAATCAATCAAAATGGCCTGACCAAAAGCGGCGTGCGATTCGGCCAGCAGCGACTTGAGACGCGCATGATAAGGACGCCAGCAGGTGTCGATGCGCAAACGCGCCTCATCCATCGTTAGCTTCCCGCGATAGATTGCGCGCCCATTGGCGACGACCCTGGGAATCACGCCCAGCCCCGAAGCGACACGCGGGTTATGGCCGTGGCGGCGCGCGCCCTGGATCAAAGCCGGGTCCAGCTCCTCAGCACTGCGGTTAAGATCCAGATAGGCTCTTGATTTTGTTGCGGATATCAGGGGCGCACCATGATCAGTCGCTGCGGAAAACAACTGATCCACGAATGCATCTTCCGAAGATCGAATCACATTCTGGCTCAGAACCGTCCGGTTCAGCATCGCTTCGGGGTAGTTCCGGCCACTGTGAGGAGAAGAAAATACAACGCAAGACGTGCGCTTGACGGGCATATCCAATACGTAAGCAGCGTTCTTCATGGTGACTCCTTGTTCGCATTGAACATAGACCGGAAAATAGTTCTACCAAACCCCTTGAACCCCTTTGCGACTCCTTTTATAGACCCCGCTACCGGCGCGGGGTTCCGCGCCCCATTTCGTTATGGGGCAGGGCACCGCAAAGGTTAAGTGGGCGGTTAGCTCAGCGGTAGAGCACTTCGTTGACATCGAAGGGGTCACAAGTTCGATCCTTGTACCGCCCACCATCTATTCACTGTTTCGGGTCTGACCCGGGACACCCGCAAACCCAGGCGCTGGCCACGTCCTTGATGAAGGCGCCGCAGATTGGAGACAGACCCATGAAGGTCAAGAACTCGCTCCGCTCGCTCAAGAACCGGCACCGTGATTGCCGTGTTGTGCGTCGCAAAGGCCGCGTCTACGTGATCAACAAGACGCAGCGCAAGTTTAAAGCTCGCCAGGGCTAAGAACTGCACTCTACCGAATTTTAAAGCCGCGCTTTCGAGCGCGGCTTTTTTTGTTTGCGGTGTTAATGTCTGCTATGCGGACAAAGCCGACTTTGCCTTTTACCCGGCTCGGAGTTTAGTTGCCACAAACTTTAGGACTTCGGCACCCTCTGCAATAAGTTTGTTTTCGCAGACAGCCTCGTGAGCATTTGTGCCGATGAAAGACCAAACGGCATAAATCCCATCTGCTATCAAAATGGCTGCGTAGCATTTATTTTGACCGTCAGCGCAAGCCACATTTGCCTTGTTTTGAATGGGGTACATCTCATCAATTAGAGCCGCCACCTCTGCATTCGGCAGCCCTGCAAAATGATGGTGTTCAAATACTTTCAGACCCAATTCGGTGGACAAATACAAATCAGCAGGGAGGTTCTTCAGCTCCATTCGAAGCTGATTGTTGCATGCCTTCCGGCTCCACTCCGACGACAACTTTGGGCAAATTTCTTGTGATATGCCGTACTCGCCGTAGGTTCCGTAGACACCAAAATTTAGTCTAATATTAGATACTTCCGCGGGCTGTGTTGGCTCAGCTGCAAATTCGCGCATCGCAGTTTTATAGTTTTGGGTCGCAAACCACCGAGACTCACCGAATGGCCCGCTATTTCTAAACTTCGGAAGAGGATCAGTGTTGTTTGGCGGCTCGGTAAGTCTTTGCACCGATACCACTGGCACAGAAATCACGAAATCGCCCAATCGAAAATACGCGTCGGTCGCCAAGAACTCTGGGTCTGGTCGGTTCAAGTCGTTTTCGCGTGGGTAAAATGCCCAAATTAGGACAGCAAAAAAAGAGCGGTGGCAAGAAGTGTAAGTCTCTGCAAAATAGGTTGTCCAATCGACCGTGAATGCGAGTTGGTTAATAAACATCATCACTATCAGACTGCTCACACACTACCATTGCCAAAACGCAAAATAACAGACGCGAACACTATGGGCTCAAAACGGCCCAATGACGCACAGAAGATAAAGAACCGTTCTGGAATGGCGGAGCCGCTCGCCGACTGTTGCCGGATGCTCAACGCGCCCTCCAGTTCAATGCCTGGGTAGCGCCCCGGCTGTCGACTTTCGTGTGACCCAGCAAAAGCTGCACAGCGCGAAGGATTCCGGTCTTGCGTTAGATTTTTGAGGCTTTCGCCCGTCGGAGTGAACGCGTGCTGTAAGAACCGATCCAAAGCTGAGCGAGGTTGGGGCGGTCGAATCGATGTCACGATTGCTCCTACATTGGCGTCGAGCCCAGACTTTTTGACGCTGCGGCATACACGAGTGCCCGAGCAAAGTATCAAAGCGGACCCACGTGCGCAGGTGTTTTCAAGTACTCGATTAAGAAGATCGAGAGGCACAATTGGATGCCTCCCGACTATTGTTTGTTTTACTGTGACATCCCGCCTTCGGTCGAGATTTGTTCTTCCACATGAGTTTGATTGGTTACGTCCGATCCCCGCGGAGGATAGTCCTTGAACGTAGACAGGTGGTTCTGAACGATCTTAGCCGCAGGACCAAAGGCCCACATCTTGTTGCCCATCCACCGGGTATACATCCCCGACTCCTCGGCCGCCTTTTCATAAGGATCACGGCGCAAGTTGAATAGAAGCGGAGCATTCAGTTCCTCTTTGGGTCCAGCCCACCCTTCGGTTTGAATTGTGAAATGCGCTTTCCAGTCACCGTGACGTACGGCCTGCAGGTCCGGCCCCTCGTAGTAGACGATTTCTTCGCGACTGCTGTCGCCTGCGCCGGTCAAGAACGACAACTGATTGTAACCATCAAGATGCACCTGATAGCCTTCGTGACCCTCTAACAAAGCATCCGGCAAGTCATCCGGTCCACCAGCAGCCGCGACCAGGGTTGGCATCCAGTCGAGCCCGGCAAAGATGCCATTACTCACGGTTCCGGCGGGAACTTTCCCGGGCCAGCGAATAATGGCAGGCACGCGGAAACCGCCTTCCCAGGTCGTGCCCTTTTCACCGTGGAACGGCGTTGTTCCCCCGTCGGGCCAAGTCATGGTTTCGGGGCCGTTGTCGGACGTGAATACAACAATCGTATTGTCGGAAACGCCCAGTTCTTCCAGCCGAGCCATGACTTTTCCTACGTTGTCGTCAAGTTCCTTCATCACCACATCTTGCAGCCCACGCCCATCGCCGAGCATGGCTTCGTATTCAGGGCTCAGGTGTGTCCAGACATGCGCACGCGCTGGTGCCATCCAAACAAAGAACGGAGTGTTGCTTTCAACCGCGCGGTTGATGAAGCCCAGTGTATGGGCCGTCACTTCGTCATCCAGCGTCTTTTGCCGTTCAGGCGGAGCGGGGCCATCGTCGATGATGCGTTGCTTGCCGACCAGACCCCAACGCGGGTCTACCGTTTCATCAACCGTATCTGTCGCATAGGCGTGGATGATATTCCGAGGACCAAAAGTGTCGTTGAATTTCTGATCTTTGGGCCAGTCCGGGTCAGACGTGTATTCCATCGCGTTCAAGTGATAGAGCCAACCCCAATATTCATCAAAGCCTTTCACTGTTGGCAGAAACTTGTTCATATCGCCCAAGTGGTTCTTACCGAATTGGCCGGTCGTGTAACCCAAGGATTTCAGCATGTTGGCCAAGGTGGGATCGTCATCACTCAGACCCTTTTCGGGGTCTCCGGGTAGGCCGACGGTATGCATCCCGGTACGAACCGGCAACTGCCCGGTGATAAAGGCCGAACGCCCCGCCGTGCAGCTTGGCTGAGCATAATAATCCGTCAGGCGCATGCCATCCGCTGCCAGTTGATCGAGATTGGGGGTTTTGATGCTTTTAACCCCCTGATGATAGCTGCCAAGACTGGCCCACCCCACATCGTCGGCCATGATGACAAGGATATTGGGTTGGTCGGTTTCGGCCAAAACAGGCGTAGCACAGACCGAAGCTGTGGTCACCGTTGCCGAAAACGCAATGGATCGAAGGTTGAACATTTTGACCTCTGCGGAAGTGGAAGGCGATACCGATGATGGAAATATCGGAAGGTTCATCAGGGATAACGGTCGAAACTTTAATGCTGCAACAGAGCTTTACTAGGATTTCACATTATGAAAGTTAAAAACCGATAACTGAGATGAAATTGACCGCTCGATGAATGAAAACGCCTTAACCGCCTTTCTTACTTTGGCTGAAACTGGCAGCTTCCAACACGCGGCCCGCGTGATGGGTGCCTCCAACGCGTCGTTTTCCCGCTATATTGGGCAAGCCGAGGACCATGCAGGGCTCGTGCTGTTTCATCGAAGGCGCAACAGCAGTACGCTGACGCGGGCGGGGCAGGAGTTTTTGCCCATCGCTAAGGCTCTGCGGCAAGACCTGGATCGCTATGCGACGCGTGTTGCCAGTTTGCGTGACGCCGGACCTGGTACTTTGCTGATCGGTTGCGGGCCTCTGACCACAAGATCTCTGATCGTGCCCGTCCTGCGATCTGTGCGGCAGGTAATGCCCGACCTTCGATTCAGAATACTGGTGAGCGCCTACGCGCGTCCGCTCGACTTGTTGCAAGCGGGGCAGTTCGATGTGTTTCTGGGCGATCTGACCTACACACCGGATGCCGACAATGTCGAAATCATGGTGATGGAAAAACGGCAAATTCAGTTTGTTGCGCACCCCGATCATGAAATTCACCAACGCGGCCCACAAACAATGGCAGGTGTTTTCGACTTTCCCTTTGCATCACCGCATCTTCATAAACACTGGAGAGCGACCCTGATAAAGTCACTTGGTGGCAACACCGAGGCGGTCAATAAGGTCAATGCCCAGCCGAATATTGAATGCGACGACTACAACTTTCTGACCGGATTATTGGCAGAGCCAGACTATATCGTAGGAGGGATGCCGGACACTTTCGCAGAACTGATCAGCACAAAGAAAATCAAACCGGTGTCGATGAAACAGAGCCTTTCATGGAACATCTGCGCGGCGCGCAAATCCCAAAACACTTCGGCTGCTCTTGAATTGTGTTGGAGTGAACTGGCCAAACACCGGGCGTGACCGGTGATTTGAAGAACACAAAGACGCCCAACTGGGACGTATCGTGGTTCGACTAAAACGTTTTCGCGAGCTCAGTTAGCTTGGCAATGTCTCGGATTACACCGCAGAGCGGCTTTTTGTTTGAAAATGGCCAATGGTGGCAATGCTGCGCGCTGTGTGAACTCGCGGTTCTAAAATCGCGGCACGCAGTCCGAATGGCTGACTTCTTCCTTGCATGGCGGGACCAAGAACTACGCAGTTGCAGCATGTTTGGTGCGGCGTGCACTCACAGCGTAGAATCCAATTCACACATTGGACCCTTAACAATCCTACCCACCAACTTTTTCTGCATCGTACTTTCCGCATCTTGCCCCCACCGGACAATAGCGACCATTTGACCAACTAATTTTGTCAGATTTCCTTGCATCCACTCGGGAATCGTTTAATTGACAATTTCAGTCGGATTACTACGCCGCACATTTCAATGTTGGGAGTTATGATGCTCAAATCCTCTACCTGCTTCGCCGCCGCATTGTCGGCCCTGATTGCCACTTCTGCCGCTGCCGAGGGTGAGTTGAACCTTTATTCCTCGCGCCACTATGACACCGACGAAAACCTGTACAGTGATTTCGAAAAGGCCACTGGCATCACCATCAACCGCATCGAAGGCAAAGCCGATGAGCTGATCGCGCGGATGGAAGCCGAAGGCGCGAACTCGCCCGCGGATATTCTGCTGACAGTCGACACCTCGCGCCTTTCACGGGCCAAGAATGCCGGCATTCTGCAACCGATCGAAACCGCCGTTCTTGAAGAACGCATCCCGAACAACCTTCAGGACAGCGACAATGAATGGTTCGGCTTCTCGCAACGTGGTCGCATCATTTTCTACGACAAGGAAAACGTCGCTAACCCTCCAGCGACATATGCCGATCTTGCCAAGCCCGAATACAAGGGGCAGGTCTGTATCCGGTCGTCCAGCAACACCTATAACCAGACCCTTCTGGCGTCGATCATCACCCATGAAGGCCCCGAAGCAGCAAAGGCCTGGGCCGAAGGCATCGTGGCCAACATGGCCCGCGAACCACAGGGCGGTGATACCGATCAGCTGCGGGGTATCGTATCCGGCGAATGCGACATCGCGGTTTCAAACACTTATTACTTTGCTCGCGCAATCCGCAAAGATGTAAAAGGCGTCTCGGCCGATATCGATGCAATCGGTTGGGTCTTCCCGAACCAGGACAGCTATGGCGCGCATATGAACCTGTCCGGTGCAGGTGTGGCTGCAAATGCGCCGAACAAAGAGAATGCCGTTCTCTTCCTCGAATATTTGGCAAGCGACAGCGCCCAGCAATATTTCTCGGCCGGGAATGACGAATTCCCCGCGGTTGAAGGCGTCGCGCTTGCGGACTCGGTGAAATCGCTGGGTGAGTTCAAAGCGGATGAGGTCGTCCTGTCCGACGTCGCCGAAAACCTGCCGACAGCGCAAAAGATCTTTAACGAAGCCGGCTGGAAATAATCTGGGCAAAAACCAGAGCAGTAAGAAGGGCGCAGGTTTTCTGCGCCCTTCTCCTTTGGTGGCAGGTTCAGAACCGAACCCCGAACCCGACCGAAAACCCCGAAAACGAATCCGCGATAACGCCGTTCAGCATGACGCGCGCGCCCTCGACGGCGGGCAACCCGATCTTTGTGGTATCGACCTCAATTCCGACACCTACCGTCGCGAGCCAATCCGTATCCAACACCATCGCGCTGTCGCCGTGATAGAGGACAACACCCCCGTCCAAAACCAGCTTTGACGGACTGCCCAGTAGTTTGACCTTGTCCAGCGGATAGCGATAGCGCGAAAACAACGTGGTCTGATTCGAGTTTGCGCGCGCATTCCCAACCTCGGGTTCGTCTATCGGGTGAAACTCCAGAAATGTTTGGCGCAGTTTGTATTCTGCGTGCCAACGGCCGAACTGTGCCTCGCGAAAAAGACTCAGGGACGCGCCGAAGCCAAAGGCGTTCAGATTGCCATCCACCTCGCCCACTCCGTTCGAGCGGGTCGGAAACAACGGGAAGTCGGAAAACACGGCGTCCGTTGTGACATGGCCAAGGGACAGATGCGCGGCTGGCCGGATGTGCCAATCATTTGTGAGCGGAAATTCCCATCCGACACCAAGGGTCGCGGCGATGCTTGACCATTTCACATCCAGTTCGGTATCAGACCCGATTTCGGGGAATATCACCACCGGATTATAGTTCTGATAGGCGAACTGACCTTCCAGATACAGGCCGTTGTCCAATGGTTTGAACCCGCCGCGCAACTGTGTGGACCGCAGATTTCGCGCGTCACCGGCTGCGCTCAGAAAGGATAGGGACGACAGTGTTTCGTTCGGTGTGGCGGCAATACTCAGCACCGCAAGAGCGGCCCGGGCGGCGGTTTCCGAGGCGTCTGGATCCAGGTTTTGCGCGTTGGTCGACGCGGCGAAACCACAGAACAATGGCAGTGTGTACGCAACAAGTCTTTTCAATCGCAGGTTCGCCTGTCGTATGTTGTCGGCCGGCAAGCGCATCCTTGTAGACGCGCTAGACGTTAAGCGAACCGTAACCCAGTCTTAGTTTACGAAAAACGAAAACAACAAATTCGCGGTCACGAAATCTGATGGCTTGCATTTTGGAAACACCCGGTCATCGTGGCGTTTTCAACAACCATCCGGAATGTGATTTGGAGTTTTCCCCCAAAACGGGTTCAATCACGTCAGGAGGCTCGCCATGAAAAACCGGGATAGTTTCGAGAAATTCTACTTTGCCAAGGTTGGCATGGGCGAAGCCTGCGGCTGTGCCGAGAAGGTGATTGATGTGTTCGAATTCAACCGACAGGGCGGCGCACAGTCCAAGCGTGCAGTGAAATCGGAAAGACGCAAACGTCGTTCATTCCGATCCTGGGCCATGAAATACGGGTTGCTGAGCCGCAAACCCCGAACCTGAAAATCGTCACCCATTTGTGGGACGGCGCAGGTGCCTTGAACCAGTTAGGTGCTTTATGATCAGAATTGGGGGCCGATCGGACCTGCAAAACCCGGCGACACCCCTTCAACCTCAGTATCCGAGACTCCGTCTTCAATTTAAAACGACGCGGTCAGCGAACACCCCTGCGCGGGCCCTTTTGGGGTTTCGCCCAAACAACACAGGCTTGAGAAACGACCCGGTGAATACGGAAACAAACTTGCAATCACCCCTACAAGCGTAGTCACCTGAGATAGAATGGGGGGAGAATGTCGATGAAGCCATGGGCCGTCGTGGTTTGTCTGTGCAGTACGCTGGCTCTTGCTGCATGCGCCCCCAAAACGCGCAGCTATGAAAAGTCTGTTTCGTCGTCCTTTGCGACCCCCGCAAACAGCGCCCTGGTGCGCGCAGCCAACCGGCTTGGCGATCCCAAGGATGGGCGGTCCGGGGTAAAACTGATCAGTGATGGGGAACAAGCGCTGGTTTCAAGGCTTTTGCTGGCCGCTGCGGCCGAGCATACCATCGACGCGCAGTACTACCTTTTGCACAATGACCCCACGGGCCACCTGTTTGCAGCCAGCCTTTTGCAGGCGGCAGACAGGGGCGTTCGTGTCCGGCTGCTTTTAGATGACATGGACACGTCCAGCTACGACGCTATGACCGCAGCGCTGGACTATCACGAGAATATCGAGATCCGGCTTTTCAATCCCTTTTGGCGGGATCAAAGCCTGCTGATTGCGGGCCTGACAGACTTCAAACGCATCAATCGCCGGATGCACAATAAATCCATGACCGCAGACAACACCTTCACGATCGTCGGGGGGCGCAACATCGGGGCCGAGTATTTCCTGGCCCGGGAAGAAATGAACTATGCCGATCTGGACGTGCTGGCGGCAGGCCCCGTCGTGACTGAAGTTTCCCAGAGCTTTGACGCCTATTGGAACAGTGAATTTGCCGTTCCCGCACGCGTGGTTGTTGGACAACCGGAATCGTTTGACCTGAACGATGCGCGCACAAGGCTGAATGAGTTGGTGGAGGAAGCAAAACAGACCCAGTACGGCGCTGCGCTCAGGAAATCCGCGCAAGAGAATTTTGCCGACGGCGCGCTGCGGCTGAATTGGGTCCCCGCGCGTTTGTATGCTGACCCGCCTTCAAAAGCTGCGGGCGTTGAAACGTCCGACCCCATTCTTGCATCGCAATTGCTGCCGTATTTTGAAATTGCCAGCAGCGAGGTAAATATCATCTCGGCCTATTTCGTGCCGCGCAACAATGGCGTCCGATGGATGACCGAGTTGGAAAATCGCGGTGTGGACGTCAAGGTCGTGACCAATTCCTTAGGGTCGAACGACGTCGTGCCGGTCTATGCGCATTACGCCAAGAAACGCAGAGCGTTGCTGCGCGGTGGGGTTGAGCTTTATGAATTGCGGCCAGACGCCTATCAGGTTCAGCGTCGCGGTATCAACTGGGCACAATCCCGATCCGGCCTGCATTCCAAGGCTTTTGCCATCGACGACCGGTACCTCTTTGTTGGCTCATTCAATTGGGACCCGCGGTCTGTGAACATCAATACCGAAATGGGCATTCTGATCGACTCTCCCGCGATGGCCGTTCAAACGATGGGTGCATTGGACGCGGCCCTGCCCGCCTACACCTACCAGGTGACGTTGGAACGCGCAGGCCAGCTTAAATGGAGAACACGAGGAGCGGACGGGGAAATACTGGAATACGATTCCGAGCCCACGGGGTCGGTCTGGGATCACATCGTCTCTGGTTTTCTGAGTATTTTACCGATCGGGTCACAGCTTTAGGCCCGCAAGTAACGACTAACGCGACCGATCATTCTTAGGTTTACCGCTGCGAAAAGCTGAAAGGACGTTCACCGTGAAGTATTGCAAGCTTTATGCCGATGCTGCTGGCGAAAGCCATTGGGATGACATTGACGTCAACCTCGAGGAACGGAGTTTCGCCCCGCCCGCGCAGGCCATCGAGGTATCCGAGCCAGAGCGCGTCAAACAGACAATGTTCCTGCGGCTTCGATCCGGTTGGAACGAGCCTATCCATCCGACCCCGGTGGCGCAAAGGCTGATATGCCTTGCAGGCACAATCCGCGTCACTGCAAGCGATGGAAACTATCGTGAAATCGGCCCCGGCGACGTGTGGCACATGGAAGACAAGGTGGGAAAGGGTCACCACACCAGGGTCACAAGCGATCAGGATTTTGAAGCCGTCATAATTCAGCTCGAGTAACTTCGGCGATCCGAGGCCGTATACGAAACCCCAGGCGGAGTATTCACCGTCGGACGGCACCGTTTCGACCTGGCGGTTTCCGGGTATGGCTGCTTGGATGAACCCATAGAGTGCGCCGCTTTTGCCGTCAGAACAGCTTGTAAGGAATCCAAAGCGCTAAATCCTGCCAGAACCACAACAACACGGCCGTTGCCAGCATTATGAATGCAAATGGGATGGCCCCTTGAATAACCTCTTCAAGGCGCGCCTTTCCGACAGCTTGAAGGACAAACAGGTTCAATCCGACCGGCGGAGTGATTAGCGCTGTCTCGATCAGGACGACGAAAAAGATGCCGAACCAGATCGGATCAATTCCCATGACTTCAAGCGCAGGGAAGAGCACCGGAACCATAATTAGCATCATGGACAACGCTTCGAGGAAAAAGCCGATAATCAACAATACGAGCCCGACCGCGAAGATAAATATCGTCGGGTTTGAGATGTTTTCAGTGAGAAAGCTGCTGATCGATTGCGGAATCAGATACAGAGTAATGGCATAGGAAAAAACCTTAGCCCCAGCGACGATGATAAAAATCATCACAGTGGTTATCAGTGAATCGTGCACGGCTTCTCGCAGTTTTGCGAAGGTCATTCTTCGCATCGCGAATGTCATGATCATCGCGATCACGAACCCGATGCCCGCGCTTTCTGATGGCGTGGCTATTCCTGCATAGATCGATCCAATGATTGCTATGGCCAAGACGGCAGTCGGAAGCGCACTTAATGTCACCAGCAGCCGTTGTTTCATTGGCATGCGCTCGACTTTTAAGCTCTCTTTGCCGCGCGCATAAAGCATGGCGTAGATGATAAAGAGCGTTGCAAGGAACAAGCCAGGTCCAATTCCGGCAAGGAAAAGCGTTGGGATCGAAGTCTCGGTAATGACGCCATAGATGATCAGCGGGATCGATGGGGGGATCAGAATGCCCAGGGTTCCTCCGGCGGCGAGTTGTCCCAAGATGAACGGGCGATCATAGCCGCGCTTTTCCATCTCGGGGATGGCGACGGTGCCAATTGTGGCCGCCGTCGCCACCGAGGATCCCGAAATCGCCGAAAAAAGCGTGCAGCTTTTGATCGTAGCGACACCCAATCCCCCGGGCCAATGCCCGACCCAAGCCTGAACGCTGGCAAAGAGATCCCGTCCGACGCCGCCTTTCAACAGCACGTTTGACATGAGCAGGAACAAAGGCACGGCCAAAAGTTCAAAACTGTCCATCGTCCCGAACAGGCGCTGCGGCACGGCAATCAGAGGGAGCCCTTTCAGCCATAACAGCACAACGCCAAGTGCGCCCATGGCAAAGGCGACGGGCACGCGCAAAAGCAGTAAACCCAGCAGGGCCCCGATGATCAGAATGGTTTCCAAGGGTCAGTGACCCCCAAGTTCATGGCTTTGCAGGTTCGCCTGACCCGTCCACACTCGGTAGATTTCCACCAAAGCCTGAAGCGACAGCAAACCAAACCCAACCCAGATCGCGGATTGAGTATAGGCCTTGGGTACAGCAAGGTAGCTATCCGTCGTGTGCCCGGCGAGCGTTGATTTCAGCCAGATGTCCCAGCCATACCGTGCGGCGACGCATCCGAAGAACACGATAACAAGCAACGAAAACGTCTCGACAATCCGCCGCCCCAGTGTGTTCGCATCCCGGAACGCCAAATCAATGACGATGTGCTGGCGGTGCTTTAGAACATATGCCGTCGCGCCAAAGGTAGCCCAAACCTGAAAGATCCTTGCGACCTCATCCACCCAGACCGTCGGGCTGGTCAGCGCGTAACGCATGAAGACCTCGTAAGCCACAAATATGCCTATGGCGAAGAACATCCATCCGGCGACAATACCAAAGAGTTCAGACAGCCAATCGACGGTTCTGGTCAGGGCTTGCAGCATTCGGTGCACCTCGCCAAGAGAAGAAGCAACCGAACCAAAGGTGTCCGCTTGCTTTGACAATATGAAGAAGGGATTACATTCCGGACACGGCTGAAATCACTTCGGCGGCTGTATCGCCTGCGTCATCGACGAAACGCTGAGAAACGCTCGAGGTCGCCTCAATCCATTGCTGACGCTCTTCATCGGTCAGGTCGACCACGGTCATCAGGCCGCGCATTTCGTCGATCGTTGCATCTTCTTCTGCGTAGATCGCGTCACGCAATTGCTGTTCGACCTCAGCGGCGGCGTCCAGAATGATCTGCTGATGCTCAGGCGAAAGGCTTTCGAAAAAGTCGTTGTTCATGACGGCGACAAATTCGATGGCGCTGTCATATGACAATGTCATGTGATCCATCACTTCGTGCAGTTTTCGCGACTTCACGGCAGAAGCACCTGTCATGCCCACATCGACAGCACCCTGCTGATAGGCCAGAAACTGTTTGGACCCCGACATCAGCGTGGGTGCGCCACCAAGCGCCTCGACGGTCCAACCGATCACCTTGCCGTAGGTCCGGACTTTTTGGTCCTTGAGGTCGGCGGGTGTTCGGATGGCAGACCCGTTCGACAAATAGACGTTACGCCCAAACGCCTGCCACCACAGAACCTTGGCCCCCGTTTCCTCAAGTACAGCGGCATCCAGTATGTTGCGCATTGGTGATCCAGTGGCAACGGCCGCCCGTAGATGGTCTTCGTCACGGAAAAAGAAGGGCAGGTTCACAACGTCTACTGCCGGGACCGCCCCGGTAAACCGGCCAAGAAACGCCGAACCGGCCTCGACAGCGCCCGTGCCCACTGCTTCTGGAACTTCCTTATCTTTGTAAAGCTGCGCTGACGGGAACAGTTGAACCGTTAGCTCACCGCCGGACTTCTCTTCAACGATATCCTTGAACGCGATCCAGTTCTGCCCCAACGAATGCGTCTCAGGCAACTGTAACGTGACTCGGATGATGGTTTCGGCCTGCACCATGATGGGAGCCGACACGATGAGTGTTGCAGCCAACGCCGCCTTAAACATGTTACGCATGATTCCTCCGACGTGTTTTTGGATTTTCCGCATTCTTAACTTGTTTGGCAGCGTCGCAATGCGGTGGCATTGATGTCAATTCCATATGCAATCACTTTCGAGAATACGAAGACATTTACCCTGACTGATACCCCTGCAGATATTGGGACATGAACTCGGACAATTCAGCCTGTACCGCTTCCGGGTCCAACGCGACGAACCGACCTTCCAGCGATAGCTTTACTATGCCGTGCACAGCAGAAAACACAGTTCGTGCACGCGAAGCCAAGGTGTCGTCGTCCAACTGAGGGTTCAATTGCGATAACGGAGCGATGATCTCGGCGATGAGCACCGCGTGTTCCTCAAGGTGCCATTGCGGGACCGGTACGCCCGGCTGCATCCGGTGATCGAATAAAGCGGCCCATAGGTTTGGGTTCTCGTTACCGAAATCCAGGTAAGCCAACGCAAGTGCAAGCAGCTTTGCCTTGGGCGTCTCTTGTGATGCGGGGGCGTTTTGTAGTGAGACGTGCAAACGCGCCAGTGTGCGCGAGTTCAGACGAATATCCATGTAACGCTGCGAAGCCGCGTTAATTATGGCACTTATCAAATTCCGTTCCCGTTAATGTCTGCTCAACTCCGGATCCGAACTATGTTTCGGTAAAGCCCATTTCTGAGATCAACCTTGCCTGCAGTCGCATCGCTTCGTCATCAACCTGGTTTTTTCTTTTTGGCGCAAGTCCTGAATTCCGCCAGCGTCCAACCAGCTTCTCTTTCTGCCACCAACAGTTCGTCGACATATCCGCTGCTTGTACCGCAGGATAGCAAAGGAGGTCGGCAGGGATGTTTTTGCCTAAGTCGCACGCCCGAATGTCATCCTTTTTTGTCGGCTCGCGTTCAAACCTCGCCACCCTGACAAAGTACAAGTAGAGCATAGGGCGCTCCTTGAACCGGTCGAAACTGTCCCGGCTGTATCCCATCACTTCACAGGTCTGCAAAACACTGCCGAGCTGCCCAACCAGTTCCAGCATCCCGAGTTTCGGATCGATGGTCTTTTCAGGAGTGCTTGTTATTGATCGCCAAGCCTTGCTTGCGCACCAGAAGGACAAAAAAGTCAGATCTAGCGATATGCCCGCACCCAAGACTACTTTCGGTAGGCTGTTTAGAAACGCGTGAAATCTTGCGCTGTTGGCGGGTCACCAGCTGGTGCTTCTAGCTGACCGATCTGATCAAGCGATCGTACTGACACATCCACCTATTGTTCTTTTGTTAGCCTGGCCCAATCATTCAAGATCACTTGATACAGCTCTTCGACGCCCATACCGGTTGCTTGCCATGTCATTTCTTGTTGATGGCCGCCGTACCTGTACCTGTCGTTCACCGGCGCGGGTTTTAATGTTGAGCGACTGCATGAATGCTGTGGGGAGAAATCCCTTTAAATCAGCTGTTTGATCGTGTTTGGACATTTGGCCGTCGCGTCAGCACGTGATTTGCATTCATGAATCAACAATGGTCTTGATTTTTGCTCCATCTTGTCTGATATTTCTGTTATGACAGAAATTTATGACATAACGAAATCAGACGCTGCAAGCCAGTTCATTCTTTATTGGGGTGATATGGGCAATCAATGGGGCGTCAATCGCTCTGTGGCGCAGATTCACGCGCTACTTTATCTTAGCTCCAAACCCCTTAATGCCGAGCAGATCGCCGAGTCGTTGGGTATTGCGCGATCCAACGTGTCCAACTCGCTCAAAGAATTGGTGAGTTGGCGCCTCATTCGCCGCATTCCGGTGCCAGGTGACCGGCGCGAGCATTATGAGGCCGAAGTGGATGTCTGGGAAATGGGGATCCGCATCGCCCAAGGGCGCAAGGAACGCGAGATTGATCCGGCAGCACAAGCCCTGCGCGCCTGCGTGGCTCAGGCTGAAACCGAAAGCAATCTTGACCCAACCGCGTTGCGGCGCATGCAGGACATGCAAGAGTTTCTGGCAACCGCCGATACGTGGTTCAGGGACATGCTTACGGTGCCCCGTCCGAAACTGGTGATGTTGATGAAAATGGGAACCAAAGTCGTTTCCCTGCTCAGCTTCACCGGAGGCAAAAAAAGCACCTAAAAATTTGACCTTTAATTTCTCTTTTGACGGAAAAAACAGAATGATCGAAATTAACAAAAGGATAGCGCCACCAGGTGCGAAGCCGGCTCAACCGCAATCCGATGCGATCAGCAGTCTGGATGATCGCTTCAAGAACTTGCTGGGGGCTTCGGCATGGTCGCGCCTGCCCAAGGCAATTCAACGCCGGTTCAGCAAGCGTCTGCGGGGGGATGCCAGCCTTGCCTATCAGGGCCGCGTGACCCAAATGCGGATGAACCCCGTCGGGCGGGCCCTGGCCTTTGCTCTGCGCGTGATCGGGGCACCGCTGCCGTTTGATCGCACCTCTGTCGGTCGATCCGCTGTGGTCACCGTCACCGAAGATGCGGCAACGGGCGGGCAGTTTTGGATCCGGCAATATGGTCGGGCGGCCGGTTTTCCACAAATGGTCGGCAGCTCAAAACGCTTTGCCGGGCCAACCGGATTGGAAGAATATATCGGCTTTGGGATTGGCATCTCGCTAAAGCTCGAAAGCACAGCGAATGGTCTCTATTTCGTTAGCGACCGTTACTTCCTGAAACTAGGGCAAAAACGACTGCCTCTGCCACGGTGGGTCTGTCCTGGAGGGCTTGTGGTGGGCCATGAAGAACTTGGGGGTGGGCAGTTCCGGTTCACTCTGGAACTGGTGCATCCGCTTTTTGGTCAGCTGATCTGGCAGGACGCAACCTTTCATGATGCTGAGATTATCGGGAGTGTCCCGTCATGAAGGTCGTGGTTATCGGCGGATACGGTGTTTTCGGATCCCTGACGGCCCGATTGCTGGCACGTGATGGGCATCAGCTTTGGCTGGCCGGGCGACACCCTGAAAAAGGTCGCTCTCTGGCTCAGGACCTCGGGGCGCAAACCCAGAAGTTGGACATTGGCAAAGCACCAGAGGCTGTTTTCGACGTTAAGCCAGACGTTGTGATTGATGCGGCAGGACCGTTCCAACACTATGGTGATGATCCGTATAAAGTCCCGAAACTCTGTATCGCTCATGGCTGCCACTATCTTGATCTGTCGGACAGCGCCACGTTCACGAAGGGTATTGGTGCTTTGAACACCGAAGCAACGGCCGCAGGTGTTTTTGCCCTTTCCGGTGCATCCAGCGTACCCGGTCTGTCTTCCTGTATCGTCGAAGATTTGATCGAAGATCTGGATGAAGTTGATGTTATCGACATCGCTATCCTGCCAGGTAACCGGGCACCGCGAGGCATGTCCGTTATCAAGAGTATTGTCAGCGGTGTCGGACGGCGGCATCAGGTGTGGCGCAATGGTGCCTGGCAAACAACTAGCGGATGGACAGATCGCAAGTTGTATGAGTTGGAATCGGGTATGAGGCGCGCCGGATACAGCGTCGACGTTCCCGACATCGCATTGCTCCCGGAAATGACAGGCGCGAAAAGCGTCATGTTTCGTGCGGGTCTGGAACTTCCGTTGATGAACTGGGCATTACATCTGCTGGCTAAACTCAGGCAGTACGGGCACTTTGAATTACCGGCCATTGCCTATTCTGCGCTCTACGTTCTTTCAAAAGCGCTTTATCCCTTCGGAAGTGACCGAGGCGGTATGCAGGTAAGTGTTTCCGGCAAGCGCGCCGGGCAGAGCCTGACCCGAAATTGGAAGCTGATCGCGGAAAAGGGGCACGGTCCTTTTGTTCCCGGTGTCATGTGCCGCGCGATCCTGCGAGAACATGACAACGTGATTGCAGGTGCGCGACCCTGCCTGGCAGAGCTGACAAGGCCCCTGGTTGAAGGCGCTATGGCAGATCTGGAAATTCGTACTGAGATCGTCGAACTGATGGATCATGGCACAACTGACCCAAGAGGCGACGTGCAAAAGGGCAAGCGCTCAGGAAATTTGAACAGGCGGCGCCTAAATCCTGCAACACCTTGAGAGCACTGGAACTCGACTCGAAAGCAGTGCGGAAAAAGGGCTTTTTATTATACGCGATAGAGTTCATTTAATTCAAATGCGACGCTTTGACTGATAGGCTGGTGCGCACCTTATATTTCAGTCGTGATAACAGTCGCGGCAAGGACATCTGCTAAGATGTACGTCATCAAAATCTGCAAATCTTGGGCAAGGGAAATGCGCATTCGCCGGTCACTTCTAGCGGCATGAAACGTTTGACCGCAGATTTCCGAACCCGACATCGCTTATCAGGACAGATTCAACAAAATACGCAGCACTGTAGATCTGGCACGGCATCAAAAAGGAGCTGTTATTCCGCTGCCTGGACCAAGGGGCATTGGTTCGTTTGGAAGCAATTGGTAAGTTTCGGAACTGAACAGGGCTCAAGCTGTATCGATGTGCATAGCGCTACCTTTGCAAAATCTCAAAATGGTGTCCCCAGCTTATCTGGTGAATGGCCGGCCTAAAACTGAGACAACCAAGGCATCCTCAAACTCGAAAGGAAAACAGGATGCCGAAAACTAAAGCCATGACCGCCAAAGCAGCCGCGCGCATTCAATCCGCAACCTCAACCAAGACTGGCGGCCAATTGGCAAAAGGCAGTTTCACCGCACGCGCGCAAAGCGCCGCCGCAAAAAACGCCAACCGGACCAATTCCAAGAAGTGAGCTTGTCGGGATGCGACATGCACTATTCCAGAGACAAAGACTTGAACAAGATCATTTCCCAGAATGTAAAAGCGCGCGCGCATTCCGTACACGGTAAGAATCACGGAAAGCTGTTATTCCCGAATGGCGGGCTGATCGTGATCGCCAAAACGGACAGGCTGAAGTATCTCGACGCATGCCCGCCAAACTTTGCAAATTCCGATTTCTGCGCATCGCAGACGTTCACGAGAACCCCAGCAAAATGGCCGCATGGAACCCAATGTTCCTCAGTGAGTGCCCCTAGCGAGTCGAGCGCCGCAAGAGTCCATAACCGTAACGACTACGTCATAAACTGATTAAGTTTATCGGTACGGCAGGTAATCGCGCAGCGAAAAACTATAGGCAAACTAAGCAAACCTATGGGGTGTGCGAAGTGTCATACGCAATCCTACAAGATTGTAGGCGCGCTCATAACGATGCGCTCCTGCTATTGATTTCGTGCATTAAATTCAAATGTGCTTGCCCAAAACTCTGCGCGGTATTCGCGAATAATTTAGCACGATTTGCCCAAAAGTAGGCACACTCCCCCTTTCGGTGTCTGATTACATCCTTCTGAAAGTCTCATTGAGTTCTGCTACTTGTCCAGCATCCAATAGGCGGGTTGGCAGGCCGCGCAAAGCCACTAGCAGCTTAGCCGTTTCTTCCAGCTCTTCAGCTGCACAGACAGCTGAGAAGAGATCCTTTCCTGATACGACGGGACCGTGATTGGCTAATAGAACAGCACTATATTTGCCGCCCAGTTCGCGGATCAATTCACCGGATTTCGGGTCACCCGGCTTGACGTATGGAACCAGTTTGACCGTACCAACACGCATGACCATATACGGCGTCAGCGGTGGAATACAGTCATCTGGATCAGTGTCTTCCAGGCACGACAGTGCGGTCGCCCAGGTCGAGTGCAGATGAACTACGGCAGCCGCTTCCGATCTCGTTTCATAGAAGGCGTGATGCAGAAAGACTTCCTTGGTCGGCTTGTCTCCGGAGACGTGGTTGCCATCCAAATCAATTTTGGCAATGCGCTCGGGGTCGATATTCCCCAATGTCGAATTGGTGGGTGTCATAAGGATGCCTTCGTTCAGACGGGCAGAGACATTGCCCGCAGTACCGACAGAAAATCCACGCGCAAACAGAGATGCACACAACTCCGACATCTGCTGCCGCATAGCCCATTCATCCGAACTCATCGGCCTGCCTCCATCATTCTCAGCGCTTTCGCGAAAAAGTCTGGAGCGCCAAAGTTCCCAGACTTTAGTGCCATCGCAATGGGTTCAGTTTTTCCAACGCTCAGGACTGGCACGCCAGGGTCAATTTCTGGCCCAATTGACATGGCCGGTGACCCCAGTGCCTCAGAGACAGCCTTGGCGACAGCTCCCGACGTCTCTCCTCCTGCCACCACAAGGCGCTTGTACCCCGTTTCGGCAAGTTTTCGTGCTGTATCTGCAAAGAGACTATCCAGTTTTTTCGCCACAGCTTCCTGACCAAATTTGTTTTGGATCGCGCCCACATCATCCGGGCTTCCCGATGAATACGCGAGTGGCGCCTGACCCGGATGCGTTTCAAAGAAATCCAGAAGCGTTTGCGTGGTCACATCCCCGGCCATGACACCCGGAACATCAATGGCGAAGGTTGGATGGGATTTCGCATGAACATCGATCTGCCCGCGGGTCGCACCTGAACAAGAACCCGCAAGGATCGCGGCAGGCCCTGCGACACCAGTGAACGCACTGCCAGCACTTTTGGATGAAGTCTCTCTCAGGAAATTTCTGGGTAGCCCCAGCGCTATCCCGGATCCCCCTGTAATGAGCTTGGCATCCTTTAGAGCCTTGCCCCAGGCCAACAAATCTTCATCCGAAATCGCATCGCCAATCACAAATCGTTCGTCGGCTTTCTGCAAAGCATCAGCAATCGCCTTTGAACCTAGCTTCACAGTGTCAATTGGCACCAACCCAACCGCTTCTTCAGTCTGATACTGCAACCATCGCCTGATATTGGCATCCGTCATCGGAGTAAGAGGGTGATTTTCCATCCCAGACTCGTGCAACAGCTTACCAAGCACAAAGAGATGACTGTAATAGATAGTACGCCCCGTTGTCGGAAAGGCCGGACAGAAAATCACTTTTTCCGCGCCCAGTTCGTCGGCAAGCGCTTTCGCAACTGGGCCGATATTTCCTTCCGTCGTGGAATCGAAGGTCGAACAATACTTGAAGATGAACTGCTGGCATCCTTGATCCGCGAGCCACCGCAAAGCACTCAGACTGTCTGCAATGGCTTCTTCAACCGGTGCAGTGCGGCTTTTGAGTGAGATCACACCCGCTTCGATCTCTTCGTCGACCGGGATATTAGGAACACCCGGAAACTGCGCGGTTCGTATCCCACCTTCTGGCTCCATGCCCTTCGCCAAGGTGTTCGCAATATCACTCGCACCAGTAAAATCATCCGCTATGACACCAATTTTCATAGTTCGATGTCCCTGGTTGGCCCGAAATCCAGCCTATGGATATGTGGTGCCGCTCCGACGGGAAAAACCTCACGCACAAGTGGATCATGGCCGGGCACGATAAGTCGAGGATGCGAGGCCAACCTCTCGAGCGTCTTAAATCCATCCATCATGTCCTGCAGGTCGACGACAATGGGAAAGGCTTTGCGCGCCATGAAATTCTCATAGTAATGCGAGGCATCAGAGGCGAGCACCATCCACCCGGCTTCCGTCCTTACGCGAACGCATTGCAACCCTCGCGAATGCCCACCAATGCAGTGCACCGTGATCCCATCTATAATCTCGGCTTCTCCATCGTAGAACACGACCTTCCCTGAATAGAGACGCTTTACGACCTCGCAAATATGGCCCGCCGTGAAAGGTGCGCGCAGATCGTCGTGGCACATGCAGGGGCCTGTGGCGAAGGCCATCTCCGCCGATTGCATATGCAACTTCGCGCTCGGGAACATATGCAGCCCCCCCGCGTGGTCATAATGAAGATGGGTCACGATGATGTCTGTCACCGCTTCCGGCGTGATGTCCAAGGGGCGCAGAGCCTCGCGTGGGTCCATCGCAATGGGACGACCACGGGCGGCGGCCTCATCGGAGTCGTAGCCGGTATCGACCAGAATGACTTCGTTGCCGCGCTTCAATACCCAAACGAAATAGTCCATCGCGTGAGACGCGTCGTGATTATCATCGATGATGAAACTATCAGCTCGCGTCCGGGCGTTGCGATCCGCGTATTTCACGGCATGGATTTCCCAATCGTTCATCGGATGACCTCGGAATACTGGTGAACCACCTTGGTGGCGATCATATCAGCCACAGCCGTATCGAAGGACCGAAAATGCGCACTTTCTAGGTGTACAGAGAAGGCCGCGCTGTCATCATAAACCTCATAGAGAAAAACTGTCTCGGGATCGTCGCCGAGGCAAACGTCAAACTGCTGGCATCCGGGCTCTTCACACAAAGAGGTCGAAGCGTTTTCGACCATCAGCGGCAAAAAGGTGTCTCTCGTACCGGGCTTGAGAGTGAAGGTGACAGTAACCACAAACATCAGACGGAAAGTCCTTTCAGACGTGAGAAAGCGCGCTTCGCGACAGGCAGTTGGCTGAGGATCAGACCAATGTTGAGCACCAGCAGAATGGCCGCACCGGGCCGCGAAAAGAAGACCGAAAGATCCCCGTCCGACAAGAACAGCGACCGGCGGAAGGTTTCGTCAAACAGGCTGCCTAGAATAACCCCGATCACCAACGGCGCGATTGGGTATTTCATCAGGTTCATGAAATAGGCAACGGCGCCGACGCCAAGCATCAGGTAAAGATCATTGATACCACCACCAACGCTGAAAGACCCAATTGTTGTCAGAACCATAACGACGGGCAAGAAGATGGTCTGCGGGATGGCGAGTATTTTGATAAAGACCCGAGCAGTGAACAGGCCCATCAAGAACATTGTCAGGGAGGCCAGCACTAAAATTGCAACCACGCGCAGAATGATCTCGGGGTCTATCGTCGGACCTGGGATCACGTTGTTAATCTTGAAAGCCCCCATCAAAGCCGCGGCGGGTGGTGAGCCGGGAATGCCCAAAACCAAAAGCGGGATTAGCGCGCCCCCAATGCAGGCGTTGTTTGCCGTTTCAGAGCACAGCAGACCTTCCAAAGAGCCTTTTCCAAACTTGTCGCCCTCGGCAGATACGGTCTTGCCGACACCGTAACTGACCCAACCGGCGACATCTTCGCCCACGCCGGGAAGCGCTCCTACCCCGGTCCCGATCACTCCTGAACGGCCAATGGTCGGCAAGTAACGTCGGATGGAGCGTAGGTTCGGAAGGATGCGACCTTTCAGGGCCAGAGCTTTCCCGGCCTCAACGTGCCTTAAACCGTCGATGATTTGGGGAATGGCGAAGGCCCCCATCAAAACTGGCACGACCTGAAACCCGCTCATCAAGTAAGACCAGCCGAAGGTATAGCGCGGCTCAGACAACAAAGGGTCGAGTCCCACCATGGACATCGCGAGCCCGATCAAACCAGCGATCCATCCCTTAATCACCAGGTCTTCGCTCATCAAAGTGCCAGAAAGCAGAATGCCGAAAAGGGCCAGCAACGCTTTCTCCGGGCTTGCGATGTTCTTTGAAACCAAAAGCAGCGCCCACACGAAAATCAAAAGCGTGATGGTCCCGATAACTGTGCCAATGAAACTGGCCGTTGTGGTCAGCCCTAGTGCTTCGCCCCCTCGACCCGCTTTGGCCAGAGGGTATCCATCCATGGCTGTCGCCGCGCTGGCCGCCGTGCCCGGAATGTTCAGCAGGATTGACGGATAAGAGCCACCGTAAATCGCGCCGACATAGGCCCCGAGCAAAGCGATAAGCGAATAGTCCAATGGGATCTTGTTGCCGAAGAAACCCGTCAGGATCGTCACTGCCAGCGTTGCGGTCAGGCCGGGCAATGCGCCGAATGTGATGCCCAGGAACACGGATGCGATCAAATACAGATAGGTCAGCGGGTCTACTGCCAGGCCCACGAATGCGGTCCCAAATCCAGCCAGTTGCGAAAGGATAAAGTCCATCCGGTCAATCTTTCCATAGCGGACGAAGCGTCACGTAGTAGTGGTATTCGATTTGCTCGAAGATCAGCCCGCCGCGCGCGGGCACGTTCTGTCGGAAAACAAAGGCCATCGCGCAAACCAGAATGAACGGGGCAAGTACTGCCACCAACGGAACGAATCGCAAAACGCGTTCGGAAACCGCCTTGCTCAACACCACAAGTGTGAGCGAGACCCATAAGGCCAGTGTAAACCAATCATCACTGTGTGCGTTCCAGTCCGCCTGCGCGGGAAATACAGCAAACGCAAATAGCCCGGCAGAGACAACCGCGCTACAGGCCACCAAAGCACGCCGCGCATGACCCCCGTAGTAGCCGTAAGTCAGAGCTGTAATCAGCAACCCAGAACACAGAATGAAGTCCACTCTGGGAACCAGTCCGACGACATATGCAAGAAGGATCAGGCCTATTGTAGAAGCTCGATAGGCTTCCGACTTATCCCATCCGATGCCCAAAGCACTGAGCGCGTTTTGGGCCCCACCTGAGCGGATTGAAATAGCCAGCAAAACGAAGGACAAGCTAAGCAATCCACCGAAGATGAACAGCGGTACAATTGCAGCCGAGTTGTACCAATCCGATCCACTTACACCTGCGCGGTTTTCGCCCCAAAGTGGAATGTCCGATGTCTTCCAAAGAAAAAAGACGGACACTGTTATAAGAACAATTGCTGCCCAAAAGTCGCGCGACCGCATGACCAGTGTTTCGTCAGGTTTGTCCATTGCCTGCCTCCTGAGGGAAAGGGCGCGATCAAGCGCGCCCCTTCAAAATTGATCGGATTAGGGCTGCTCGATACCCAGCGAGGCCGGATCCACTGTGGCAGCGCCAAGGTCCTGCAAGGTGTAGGCAAAAGTAGCCTCGAGGTTCGCAAACAGTTCTTGAGCTTCTTCACCGTGTTGACCACCGACATCATAGTTGTTTGCAGAGGCCCATTCGGCGACGGTGTCGGAAGCAATAGCTTGCTCGAAGGCATCACCAAGCGCGGCCTTTACATCGTCCCCGGCTGAACTGTGAACTGCAAACCCGATGGCCTGTTTGAGCGGCAAATACTGATCGAGACCGTCATAGATGCCAAAGGCAGAAGGCACTGTTGCCCCTGCAATCTGCGCATCTTCGGGCGTCAACATCGCGAGCGGTTTAAGTTGACCGCCTTCAATCAACGGAGCCTGTTCAGCCAGTGACGTCACAACCAACGCAACTTCACCCGCTATCGCTGCTTCCTGACCTGGCGCTGAGCCTTTGTATGGAACAAACTTGAACTCAGTCCCTGACCCTTTTTCGATGGCCAGAAGGTTCAAGTGGTGGATTGAACCTGCGCCGGAAGCCGCCGCGGGAATAGTGCCAGGAGCGGCTTTCGCAGCGTCGACCAGTTCTTCCAGCGTATTGTAAGGGCTGTCCGCCGGGACCGAGATCAGATCAGGTGATCCGCCAACAATGAACGGATACCAAAAATCAAATTTCTTATCCCAACCACCCTGCACAGCAGCGGTGACGTTCGACTCTGACAAACCAACCAATGTATAGCCATCGTCTGGTTGGTTCATGACGTAAACCATACCATTGGAGCCTGCGACACCACCTGTTTGATTGATCACATTGATCGAGACCGGAAGGTGTTTTTCCATCTCGGCCATGATCATCCGGTTGATCGTATCCGTACCTCCTCCGGCCCCCCAGACTACAGCTGTGGTGATATCACGATAGGGATAATCCTGCGCAGCAGCTGCCCCTGTAATCCCGGTCGCCATCACGGCTGCGGCCGCCAACCGCCCTAGCTTTAGTTTCATTTCCAAGTCCTCCCAAACATCTTTGCGTTTATTATTGCATTTATTTGCGTATACATTAAAGAATGCATTGTCAACGTACTGTAGTGGAAGCTGCTATCGCGCTATGAATGCGAAACGGGAAGGAAGCGGGCCAAGATGAAAAAAATGTACGATGTTGCGGTGTTCCACGGGGACGGGATCGGCCCGGAAATTATGGCCCCTACGCTTGAAATCCTGCGCCAGCTCTCGGGCAACAGTCCCAGCTACGAGCTGGCGTTTACAGACGCGCCGGCAGGCGCAGGCCACTACGCCAAAACAGGAGAATCGTTTCCGGCTGGATCACTCGAAACTGCACGCAATGCTGACGCAATTCTGCTGTCTGCAATGGGTTTGCCGGATGTTCGCTACCCTGACGGAACCGAGATTTCACCGCAGATTGATTTGCGAAAGAAACTGGGACTTTTCGCTGGTGTGCGTCCTGTAAAAGTAAGCAGCGGACAAATGACCCCCTTGGCGCTGCCCCCCGGAAAAGAGATCGACTTTGTCTTGATACGCGAAAGCACGGAAGGGCTGTTCTTCACCCAAGGCGCTGGCGAAGTTACCGATGACGAAGCACGTGAAACTCTGCTGATCACGCGTGAGGTGTCCGAAAAACTGTTCCGGTTCGCGTTTGAGCTCGCCCAGAACCGCAAAAGAACCGGGCGCGGTCGGGGTCGAGTTACATGTGTCGACAAAGCCAATGTATTCCGCGCCTTTGCGTTCTTCAGATCGATGTTTGATGCAGAAGCCGCCCACCATCCCGAATTACAGGCAGACCATGCTTATGTTGATGCTACCGCTCTGTGGATGGTTCAAAAGCCTTGGGAATTTGACGTTTTGGTCACTGAGAACATGTTCGGAGACATCCTCTCTGACCTTGGTGCGGGTCTCATGGGTGGTCTAGGACTGGCGCCATCAGCGGATATCGGGTTGAACCACGCTGTATTCCAACCCTGCCATGGTTCCGCTCCGGACATTGCGGGACAGGGTATTGCCAACCCGTTTGCGATGATCCTGTCCGCAGCAATGATGCTTGAATGGTTGGGGTTCACCCATGATCATCCAGACCTGTCCAGCGACGGCGAACGATTGCGTGAAGCCGTGGAAAAGGTGACGGCGAACGGACAGAACCTGACCCGTGACCTAGGTGGAACGGCCGGGACGCAGGGTGCCGCGGCATCGGTATTGGAAGCAATGCGGGCATGAATACTCAACAAGCCATCAGGGTCGCGTGTGTGGGTGCGGGGTATTTCAGCAGGTTCCACTACGAAAGCTGGTCCCGAATGCCCGGAGCGGTTCCGTTTGCATCCTGCAACCGTGATATCAACAAGGCGAAGGAAACGGGACTGGCCGCTTACGATGATCTGTCAAAAATGCTGGGGGCGGAAAAACCAGATCTCGTGGACATCATCCTTCCACCTGTGGCACAGGCCGACGCCATCCGAACGGCACTGCGGTTTGGTATCAAGTGGCTGATCTGCCAAAAACCTTTCTGCATGTCATTGGATGAAGCTAAGAAAATCGTCTCCGAGGCTGAAACAGTAGGCGCAACCATTGTCGTGCATGAAAATTTTCGCTTTCAGCCCTGGTATCGTGCGATCAAGGTGGCGATGACCGAGGGTCGAATTGGAACACCTCTACAAGCGACTTTCCGGCTTCGACCCGGCGACGGACAGGGACCACGAGCCTACCTAGACCGGCAGCCGTACTTTCAGGACATGCCGCGTTTCCTGGTTCATGAAACAGCGGTTCACTGGGTAGACACGTTCCGGTTTCTATTCGATGCGCCCAGCGCAGTTTATGCGGACTTGCGCCAAGTTAACCCCGTTATCGCGGGCGAGGACGCAGGTTACATCCTGTTTGACCACCCCAACGGTTTGAAAGCTCTGTTCGATGGCAACAGGTGCCTTGACCACAGTGCCGAAAATCTGCGTCAGACCATGGGAGAAGCCCTCATCGAAGGAACGGAAGGATCACTGGTTCTTAACGGCGACGGTTCAGTTGACCTCCGCGCTTTTGGAAAACAGGAGCGACAGCAGATTCTACCTCCAAGCGATCATGATGGGTTTGGAGGAGACTGCGTCCACGCCTTGCAAAGTCACGTCGTTTCAGGCCTTCTAAGAGGCACGCCGTTGGAAAACACGGCTCGAGACTATTTGGACGTGATCCGCATCGAAGAGAACATCTATCTCTCGGCTGCGGAGGGACGAAAGATCAACCTGGAGACGCCGTGAAAGATCAGGACGCAAAAACTCTTTCCAATACGCAACGCGCTGTTAGGGATTTGCGAAAGATGATCCTGTCCGGCGAACTTGCAGCCGGAACTGACCATCTGGAATCGGAACTCGCCGAGACCCTTGGCATGTCCCGCACCCCGATACGGGAAGCTGCACTGATGTTGGAAAGTAAGGGGTTGCTAGAAATGCGGCCACGAAAGGGCGTGCGGATACTGCCTGTTTCATCAGACGATATGCGTGAAATTTACGACATACTAACGGAACTTGAGAGTCTCGCAGCACAGCGCGCAGCCGAAGCGGGTTATTCAGAAGATGAACTGGCGGTACTTGCTGGCTCAATTGCAAAGATGGACCAAGCCATCGAAGCCGAAGACCTAGAAGCCTGGGCCGAGGCCGACGAGTTGTTTCACCAGGAGCTCGTTCGGTTGGGCGGCAACAAACGTGTCGAAGCGATTGTCGCCATGATGAGCGACCAGGTACGTCGCGCGCGCGCAACGACATTGTTCATCAGGCCCCTGCCTGTCAAATCCAATGAAGATCACCGGGTTGTTTTCCAAGCGATTAGTGAAAGTCGACCGGATGTCGCCCGTGAACGTCATCGAGAACACAGGCTGCAAGCACAGGCTATGCTTTGCGGGATACTCGAAAAGCATCGGCTCACCAGCCTCTGATCTTCTCGTGTCCGGTCGTTAATCAACTAAAATAACTGCCTATTTTCGGCATAAAAGGCGCTACGAATACTTGTCTACAACGGCAGTCCGCCGTTGCCTTCGGCTGTTTTGATTTACTTTTTTCAAGTCACTCAACCAATCACTGCATCGATTGGGGTTGATATAGTACGGATTCGTATTAAATTAGTTCGATATCGTACTATTGGAGAGTCAAGATGCCAAACCGAAGACGTTTTCTCAAGATTCTAGGCGGAGGCACAATACTGGCGGCAAGCGGTGCGGTTGCGTTCCTCGCTACACGCACGCCGCATGCCGCGCTGGCTCCGTGGACGCCAAAACCGTATGACGACCCACGCAAAGCCGCTTTGTCCTACGCAATTCTCGCCCCCAATCCACACAACTTGCAACCTTGGCTGGTCGAGTTGGTTGGACAAGACAAGGTGCGCATCCACCGTGATCCTGATCGCGAGCTTCCTGAAACCGATCCTTACAACCGCCAGCTCTATATTGGCCTCGGCGCATTTGTTGAGACGATGATTCTAGCAGCAGGTGCTCTCGGGTTCGATACCAAGGTCAAGTTACTGCCAGATGGGGATGACGGACCCATCGCAGAAGCAGTGTTCGTGCCGGGCGGGACATCCGATCCACTATCAGATCAAATCCTCAAACGGCATTCCAACAAAGAACCATACACTGAACAGCGGCTGTCCGAGGCGGAAACCTCGGTCCTTGAAAACTATGCCACTCTGATTTCCGATGAGGATCTAGTGGCCCGTGTTCGAGACCTAACGAAACGCGCTTTTGAAATCGAAATGCGTACACCGCAGACCTTGAAAGAGTCCGTCGACCTCATGCGGATCGGGAAAGCAGAAATCAACGCCAACCCGGACGGGATTGAATTACGTGATCCCATGCTGGAAACGCTGCGACTTACCGGCTTGTTGGATAATGAGACCCTTATGAACGTTGACCACCCAGGCACTCAGTCACACATGCGAGGCTACTTCGCCATGCTAGACGCGACGCCGCAATACGCAATCCTTACGACAGCCACAAATACGCGAAGCGATCAACTCGATGCCGGACGTCAATTGATGCGTTTTTATCTGAAGACAACCGAAATGGGCCTGGGCGTTCATCCGGTCAGTCAGGCCCTTCAGGAGTATCCTGAGATGGCCGATGAATACGCTCTGGCGCATGAGCTTCTTGCGTCGCCGGGCCACACGGTGCAAATGTTGCTGCGTTTGGGGTATGGGCCTGAACCAATTGCCACACCCCGCTGGCCGCTGGAGACACGAATTCTGAATGAAGCCTGAGGATGAGCCCAACGAAGTCTACCGGTTCTTCACCGAGGTCGGGATCATCAATCAGTTGATCTCGACCAAGCTTGAAGCGTTCTTACCTGGCAGAATGACCGCAACCCAATTTGGCATATTGGGCCACCTGGTCCGGCGCCCCGAGGGAGAGACACCACTGCAACTTTCGAAAGCGTTTCAAGTGCCCAAAACTTCGATGACGCACATGCTCTCCAGTCTTGAAAATCATGCCCTGATTACCCTTGAATCCAACCCCAATGATAAGCGTTCGAAAATTGCTCGGTCTACACCGGAAGGCGTAGAGTTATTGAAAGCTTGTATGGAGCAGATGTCAGAAGCTCTTGGTCCAGTTTTGTTCGAACTGGGGCCTGAACCGTTTCACAGTTCTTTACCTAATCTGACCCTCATTCGCGAAACATTGGACCGTGAGCGGGACTAGGCGCAACCTGCGTCAGCTCAAGCAAGCAGTAAAATTCTCAAAACATCTTAAAGTCTCCGCCCGTGGGAAGCAGCAGTGATCCTTCCGGCAAGGTGCGCGTGTAGTCAAATGTCACAATCTTAGAACGTGGAAATTGATAATGAACGATGTGCTTCAACGCATGGTGTATGCAATTCCCGTTTGGCAATGCCACAACCACCAGAAGCACAAACCATATTAAGGCGCACGTTCAGAGAGAAAGAACAGCTCAATTGGCTGAGCAAGGCCACGTATTTCGTGATCTCCACAGCTGACGAACATGTTTGGTGAAGCACTTGCAACAGCTGACGTCGCCAAAACTCTCCGACCGATTGATTTTGTTAAGCCTTCAATTCGGCTTGCGACGTTTACCGCGCCGCCCAGAACTGTAAAGTCAAGCCTGCCGGGGCTGCCGATATTACCGTAACTGACCTGCCCAACGTTAATTCCAACACCAATGTCCAAAGGCGGTTTTTGAATGCCGTCTCGTCGTGAATTGAGAGAGGTCAAACCACTCAATATGCTCTGGGCTGCGAACGCTGCCATGCGGCATCGGTCGGCGTGGTCATTTTGAGTTTCAATAGTAAAGACTGATAGGATGCCGTCGCCCATGAACTTGAGAACGTCTCCACCGTTGTCTTCTACGGCTTTGACCACCAGATCAAAATAGTCAGTAAGCGTGTCAAAGATTTCTTCTTCCGGAGAGGTCTCGGAAAGTGCCGTAAAGCCTCGCAGATCAGAAAACATAACCACGGCATCCAGAGTTGTTCGCTCACCGCGCTTTATATTGCCGCTCCAGACTGCCTCGGAAGGTCCATCTCCTAAATAAGTTCGAAGTAAACCTTTAGACGATTTGCGCATCGTTACGGGCTCAAGAGCGGAAGAAAGGCCCGGTAATGCCGCTTCAATCAGTCTTAGATGCTCCAGAGAGAATCCGCCCGGCGACTGCGTAACAAAGGTGCAACCATGCAACGATCCATCACCGTAATAGAGCAAAGTAGCATAGTAGTCAGTGCCGCCCTGCTCTGCAAATTCCAGATAGGATGAATGCTCTGTTTCTAAGTCCAGTTGCCGGAGACTTTTGTGAAGTGGCTTTCTGTTCGCAAGAATATACTCGAATGAGCTCCCGACATAACCATCTGTCAACATCGTCTCATGGGTGACGTCGTAGCTGTCGGTGCCTTCAGGCGTCCAAACTACCCCCCAAGCAATAAGCAATGGGTTGGCAAAGCGCTGGCCAATGTTTGTTCGCCACAGCGGAACTCCGGCCTCGATCAAGGAGGAACAGAACTGTGACACCACCTTTACGGGATCGCCGGAGCGACGACCTTCTGTAATCATCCATTCGGTTAGTCGAGCGACTTGTTCCATGGAACCAAGTTAGTCGCTTGAAAAAGATGAGCAAAGACTATTGAAATTGCATAGTCGCTTGTATTTATTGAGCCGCCCAATCTGATTGGTGCAACAGAAGATTGCAGCCCCTCGCTTGGGCGAACTTCAATAGAAACCAATCCTACTGATATCTACGAGTACTTCGTGATCGCGCCCGAAGGCTACAACTCCAACTGAAGTGATTTCGTCAGCAACGGGAATAGCGCGTAACATAGCACCTGAAGCCTTGAAGTCAGACAGAGGTAAAGAGACTTCGGTCCATTCTTCAGAAGTTGCGAACTGGGCCTGATAGTATTGCCATGGAAGCACCGTGCCACGTGTCCTGAGGTGAACGAAGTATTGTTCGCCGTTGCCCCGGACCAAGAGCCTGACGCCCGAAACACTCGCATCTGGTCGATCAGGCAACTTGCGTCGAAACTGGATGAAGCCACCGTTGTTTTCTGTACTCACGGTTCCGGTCAGCCGCGCGAATGCAACTTCACCTTCCGAACGAAACTGCACCTGCCCTGAAGAGACCCCTCCCATAACAGTGTCGGCAACGTAGTCCCAACGCGTCTTTGGAGCCTCGGAGAAGTCCTCAGCAAGATTTCCATCAGCCTGTGCCATAGTAGATCCGATGATAAATAGACCTGAAACAAGCCCAACGAAGTTGCCACGCATATTGTTCTTCCTCAGTTCAATATCGCAATGGAAAGGTTAAGCGCCGTGGCAAATGCGACCCATGCTAAATACGGCAGGAAGGCCAGTGCAGAGACTCGATCAATGTGCCTGACTTCAGCGATGAACACGACGATGACAGCCAGCAACGCGACAATGACCACAAGGGCCACCCACGGCATTTGCAATACGAAAAAGGTTGGGGACCACAAGAAGTTCAGACCCATCTGCGCCCACCACAACTTCATTTTGGTGGAGCTTCGGCCTGCTTCGAACTGGCGCCAACCCGCCATGGCGATCAACACATAAAGCACCGTCCAGACCGGGCCAAATATCCAATTTGGTGGATTGAAAGCAGGTTTAGAAAGCTGCGCATACCAATCGCCAGGTGCAGTCAGTGTACCGATCAGGATGCCACCTCCCAACACAAGCGCAAGAAATGTTATGCGGATCAACCAATTCGACATTGTAGGATAGCTTTCAACAGTCCTTGGTCGTCACATGGACAAGCGCGTCCGAAGAGAAGGTCGCAGTCCAGGTCTCATCCGCGTCGGAATAAGACACCGTAGCACCTTCGATCTCCGACCCTGTTACGGTGATTTCGCGTTGCCCGATGGTGTCATCTACATCGATGGTAAAGGCTAGAGTGTCTCCGGCTGCGAGGGAGGCGATCTCAAGTTCAATTGTATTTTGCCCGTCCATAACCGAAGGAAGTTGACGCAGTGCATCTGCACCCTCAACGAATTCGAGAGGTTGGAATACCTCTACACCTGCGCCTTTTTCGGTAACGTCGAAAATCAGACGTCCGGCAGATTGCGACAAGTCGATTTTGAGGGTCGAGGCATCTACTTCGCACGCTCCGACATTTGTCAAAACAAAACGGTCCTTGGGTGCGCCTTCTATGAAACGAATTTGTACGCCAGCTTGAAGCGAAGTAGCTGCAAACAATCCAAGTGTCGCGGTAAGAATACTCTTCGAAAGCATAATTATCTCCTTTCTAAAAGGTTCTTGATAGATACGCTTCGGCGGGTTTCTTGGATCAGACTTACGTCGTTTGACTATCGTGGTTCAGCCGACAGGAGTCTTCAAAGTTACATGCACCGTGGTCAGAACGGTTAAGTTAAAACATGCCATTGTCATTCGCGCTTATTGCTGGAATTTCCTGAAGAACATCCCAGTGCTCGACAACCTTACCTTCAACATCCAGGCGAAAAATATCGATCCCTGCGTACTCAAGACCATCGGGCCAGATTTGGTGGCAATGCAGAACAACGTGGTCGTCTTCAGCAAAGGCGCGTTTGATGTCCACTCGCTTTCCGGGGTATTCGGCAGCCATGCGCTCGAAATACTCGACAAAGGCTTGCTTGCCGTCGCCAACATGTGGGTTGTGCTGCGTATAGGTTTCACCAACAAAGGTTGCTATGGCCTCGGCAGGTCGACACTCGTTGAACATCATTTCGTAGAAAGCGATGACGTTTTTCTTGTTTGTTTCGAGGTCCGGCATGCTGATCTCCGAATCGACGTTTGTACCGCCCAAAAATGTTGGTCCGAGTAATTCTTGGAAGCAACCCGGCAAGGATCTCGACCACTAGTCGGCAGGAGCTTGATTTTGCGTTCCAACTATTTCGAGGGCTAGCCACTTACTCGGTTTCTTCGAAGTCTATATGAATATGATTTCCATCAGGATCGGCCACATGGATTTGGACCATTCGAGCCCCTGGGACGTCAGTTTTGCGGTACTGGATTTGACCCGAGATCAGTTTTTCTTCGAATGCGCTCAGCCCCGTGGCTGAGAGCGCAAAATGCTCGAGCTTGAGCTTCACTTCGGAGCCGACATTTGGCGTGCCTTCGCGACCCACAAGGTGAACCACGGCGTGATTACCCGCATACAACCAAGCCCCGGAAAACGGAAAATCAGGGCGGGCCCCAGGTCTCAAACCCAGGACCTCTTCATACCAAGTAACCATCTCAGGCAATTTTGTCGTCACGATATTTACGTGATCTAGACGTTCAATTCTCATCTAAAAACCCTCAAGCACGAGCTTTCCTTTGGCCTTGCCACTTTGGAGGATAGCATGCGCTTTCATTAAGTTTGCAGCATTGATTGTACCAAGTGTATCGGTTGCTGTGGATCTGATCTTTCCATCGTCTATCAACCCGGCAACCTGATTCAGAATTTCGCTTTGACGGTTTATATCTTCAGTCCCAAAAAGCGAGCGAGTGTACATGAACTCCCAATGCAATGAGATCGATTTGGGTTTGAATGGCGCGATGTCAAAGGTCTCAGGATCATCGATCAACCCAAAGCGACCTTGAGGTGTCATCACCTCTCCGGCTTGAGCCGCGTAAACCTGGGAATGGTTCGTTGAAAAGATGAAATCCACGCTTTCGATACCGAGAACCCCGAGTTGTGTGCCAAAAGGTTCCGCATGGTTGATGACATGATGTGCGCCAAGCTCTCGAACCCAGTCTTGTGTCTCGGGTCGGGACGCAGTGGCAATCACCGTCAAGTCAGTGAGAGCCCGCGCCAATTGAATGGTAATTGACCCGACACCGCCTGCGCCACCAATAACCAGTAACGTATTGGTCCCGCCGAAAACGGCATCTTGGACTCGCAAGCGGTCGAACAACATCTCAAAGGCAGTAAGCGTCGTTAGCGGCATCGCCGCAGCTGCTTTTGCAGGTATGGATTTTGGCGCGGCTCCGACAATACGTTCATCAACCAGATGAAACTCAGCATTGGTTCCCGGTCTGTTTATCGCCCCGGCATACCAAACTGTATGTCCCGGACTAAAAGTCTCAACCGCTTCGCCAACTGCTTCGACGATCCCTACTGCGTCCCACCCCAGAATATCTGGTGCTGCACCTGCAGGCGCTCGTTTTTGACGAATTTTCGTATCGACTGGGTTCACTGACACGGCCTGCACCTTGACCAACAAGTCGTGCCCCTTCGGCGTCGGTCTGTCGGTATCGAAGTCGATTAAGGCATCCGCCCGCTCAATCGACCCTGTCTCACGGTATCCCACGGCTTTCATAACGTGCTCCTTTGTCCGGTTCTGTATCAACTGATGATTGTCATCTCATTCAACGTGAACTCTGCAACGGCGCCCTCTGTTGCTTCCAGGTACGCCGCAAGGTGCGGAGCACCCATGTGGGTTTGCCAAAGCTCTCGGCTTTCCCAGTTTTCGTAGAACACGAAATGAGCCGGGTTGTCGTTGTCCTGGTGCAGGTCATAGTTAATGCAACCCTCTTCGGCACAGGTTATATCGATGAGCTTGATCAGCTCACCCTTTACGAGGTCGATCTTGTCGGGGTTGGCTTTGATGTTGGCGACGATTGTCAACTTGGCCATTAGAATAGGTCCCTTGTGTATTGGCGCGATGCGTTAGATTTACGCCGCAGTACTTTCGGGATAAACGGGGTATAATCGAACATATAATCCGGAAATTCCGTTTAATGCATTTAGACAATCTTCGCTTGTTTCTGACCATAGCCGAGAAAGGCAGTCTTGTGGCCGCGGCGCGCGAGACAGGGATGTCGAGCACGACAGTGTCCGAGCGGCTCGCGGCTCTCGAGGCACATTACGGAGTGGTTTTGTTCAACCGCACCACCCGTTCCATTAGCCTTACCGAAGAAGGCCGGACACTAGCTGACGGAGCAAGAAGCATACTCAGTGAGGTTGCGGACCTGGATACACTTGTTCGGCGCGGCGCCGAAACTCTGTCTGGCCCAATTCGCATAAGCGCGCCCATTGACTTGGGACGTAGCTTTGTTTCCGAGGTTATTGCCGAATTCACCGAAGAGAACCCTGCTGTCTCAATCGAACTGTCCCTCTCGGACGGCTATGTCGACCTTGTGGGCCAGGGTTTCGACCTCGCCGTTCGCTTCGGCAACATCACAGACAGCTCGCTCAGGTTGCGAAATCTAGGAAGCTACCAACGTTTCGTATGTGCGTCCCCAAGTTACCTGGCCTCATTCGGAACGCCTGAAAAACCAGAAGATCTATTAAACCACAACTGCTTGGTCATGAGGTTTGGCGACATGATCGACAACGTTTGGGAGTTTGGATCAGGACCAAGTGCCCAGCGCGTATCGGTAAAAGGAAATCGAATAGTCAATGATGGATCACTCATCCGCGATTGGGCGATTACAGGCCATGGAGTCGTATTGAAGTCGGAGCTTGATGTCGGCGACGATGTTCGATCTGGCAGACTTGTCTCTGTCTTGCGCGACTTCCTCCCACCGCCGAAACCTTTGCAAATGATGTTTCCGCCTAGCCGAGCCCAACCACGTCGCATAACGGCCTTAGCTGAGCATTTGCGTCGCAAATTTGGTGTGAGTTAAGGCCGCAGGGGAAGACACTAAATCGCTTCTGCGATTGGCTGCGCTGTTCACGCCTGTCCTAGCTGTTAGTGAATCAATTGAATCGAAGAGGAATATCTAAGCCGTAGCTCAGGATAACCTTCAGTAACCGCCCTTTTGGCCGGAAACTGCTGCAAAGGCGAATATCTTTTAGAGGCGAACATTCCGGCGGGTTGCACCAACTGATAGCCGCTAAGACTGCTCAATGAATTTCAGAGTCACGTGTACCAAGTCTGTGCCAGCATCTTCTTGGATGAAATGCCCGGCTTTTGGTAGCACGGTATGGTTTCGACCGGCGGCTCCTGGGATCGACTTTTGGAACACTTTGTCTACTCCTGCCATGACCCTGTCATCTTCTCCAAAAACGGTCAGAACGGAGTGTTGAGGGTCTTGAGGGTTTTCCATGCGGCTCGGTTGGCTTCTGAAGCAGGGTTGTCGGGTTTGTCGGGCACCAACATTGGAAACTGTCGAGCGCATGCCAGATAGCGCGCATCCGGGAACGGTGCGTTGTAGGCTGCGACCTCTTCGTCGGAAATCTTGGATGTTGTGCCACCGAATACAATGCGTCCCGAATTAAATTCAGGAACGGATTGCGAGTATTCCCGCCATGAAAGAAATGCCTCGCCCAAGGGCGTGTCACCGGTGGGCAAGGCCGTGTTTGCAACAACTACCCGAGAGAACCGCTCGGGCATACTCGCAACCAGCCGCAAGCCGATGAGTCCTCCCCACTCCTAGCAAATCAATGTGATGCCCGTTAGGTCAACTTTCCGCAACCACTCGGACATCCAGTCTACATGGCGTTGGTAGGTGAAGTCGGATCGCTCACTTGGCTTGTCCGACCGTCCAAACCCAATCAAATCAGGAGCCAGAACTCGATGGCCCGCATCTTTGAACAACAAAATCATGCGCCGATACAGGAAGCACCAGGTTGGTTCTCCATGCATCAACAATACTGTCTGTGCCTGTGCCGGTCCCTCGTCCCAATAGTGCATTCGGAGACGACCGCCTTCGGTATCTTCCACATCAAGATAGTTCGGGCCGAATGCGAAATCTGGCAACCCGTCAAACCGATGATCAGGTGTTCGAAGGAACTTCATTGTGAACTCTCCAATATGCCGACGATATTGGCCAAGCAACAGTGATCGATGAAACAAAAACGGTCCAGTACCAGCGTATGTCGACGTCAGGTTTGCATTTGTTCGCCGCCCTTCTTCTCTTGCTCGCAGCGAAGGTCCATTTGCATAGATCTCGGATCTGCTGCTCCAACAAAAGGATTGGTCTCAAAGACCTCATCTTACCAGTTCTTCTCAGCTGAAGCAGAGTTCATCAATGCGGATCGCCAAGAAGCGCATCAGAAGAAGAGCGCAAGTCCGGTCATTGAGACAACCAAGAAAAGTAGAGTCATGATTCCACCCGAGCGAACGAAATCGACCACCCGGTAGCCTGCCGGGCCCATGATCAACGCGTTCACTTGGTGTGTTGGGATCAAAAATGAGTTGGACGTTGAAATTGCCACGGTGAGAGCAAACACAGCCGGATTGCCACCCGCGGATACGGCAATAGAAACTGCTAGCGGCACCAGGAGGACAGTTGCGCCTACATTGGACATGACCAGCGTGAACGCAGTCGCCAAAACGGCGATCCCTGCTTGCAACGACCAGATCGGCCAACCCTTCAGGAGGGCCAACACATGCGCGGCAATCCAATCCGCAGTGCCAGTGTTCTGAACTGCTTGGCCCAACGGGATCAGCGAAGCCAGTAGAAAGACTGTGCTCCAACTGATCGACTCGTAGGCTTCATCAATCGATAACACCCGGCTCAAAACCATGCCAACAGCGCCAATTAATAGGCACAGCGACAAACGCAGATCAGAGAACAGAATTAAGCTCAACGCTATAAGGAAGAAGGCGAGCGCCCAACCGACCTTGTGTGGTCGTAACTCTTCCTGGGGAAAGTCCGAAGTTACGACGACAAAATCCCTGTCCGACATCAGTCGTGTCAGACGGTCCCACTGCACGTGCACCACACACGTATCACCGGCCTGCAAAGGGACTTGCCCGATATGCGTTGCAGCATGATCTTCAGTTTCCACATGGCTCAGTGTTTCTTCGCCTCGCTGAATGGCCAACAAAGATAGCCCATGTGTCTGACGGAGACGCAAATCAATCGGAGTCTGGCCGATCACTGAAGAACCGGGGGGAATAACAACCTCTGCCACCCCCGATTGAGTCGCGGCGAAATCATCCGCAAAGACATCTAGTTGGGGTAGTATCTCTAATCCGTAAGGCTCAGCAAACTGATGCTCAACCACCCGACGCAGGCCAAGCACTGCGAGCCGCGCAGGGGCTTCGATCTTGGTATCCGCCATCGGCGCGATGACCTTGTGGCCGCGATAGGATGTGCCGAGAATGTAAATGTTATGGGCGACCATGACATCCGCGAGCGTTTGTCCTATCAAGATCGAGCCTTCAGGAACACGAATCTCGAACATATCAGCCCTAAGCCCATAGGTGTTTTCGACATAAGTCTGCATGGACCTAGCTGAGCTTGCGTCTTCTCCACGCTCCCGCTGCGTTGGGAGGACCCAACGACCAAAGAGCACAAAATAAAGCACCCCTGTCAGCACCAGCATCACACCGATAGGCGTGACTGAAAACAACCCAAATGTCTCCATTTGTTGATTAGCCGGAAGGGATGAATTTGCCGAAACAATCAGGTCATTCAACAGGATGAGGGGCGACGACCCGACCAATGTGATCGTACCACCCAGAATCGCGCAAAACCCCATGGGCATAAGCAACCTACTCATCGGGATTTCCGTACGTGCTGAGATGCGGCTCACAACAGGCAGAAAAAGCGCAGCAGCTCCCACGTTCTGCATGAAAGAACTGATGACACCAACCGTTGTTGATATTATGGGAATTATCTGGGCCTCTGTCGTACCACCATTTTTGAGGATCAAGGCAGCGACCTTTGACATAAGTCCAGTCTTATCAAGCCCAGCCCCAATTACCATAACTGCGATGATGGACATCACGGCGTTCGAGGAAAAACCTTCAAAGAGCTTGGATACATCGGCTAGATTACCTAGCCCCGGTAGATAGCTCAGTGCGCCAAGCAGTACCATTACAAGAATTGCTGCGACATCGATCCGTATAATCTCGGTAACAAAAAGTAAGACCGTAAAAGACAATAGACTCAGTACGGCTATCATTTCGTACGTCAGTGTTGGTAATTCCATATCGTACTCCCAACCTAACGTTACCTGACTACCAGCAAATACGAAGGACCAACTCTGCGCAGCAGATAAGGCCAAAATCCCTCAGGCCGACTTACGCAGCTCGTTTTCTCGGACGAGGTATCTGCTGAAACCTGGATTTCGCCAACTCAAAGAGACGCTGAAGATAAACTCAAAAGCCTCTCTTAATCACTGCAATCGGAGGGAAGCAGTCCATTCATAGACTTGTGACAGAACCCCGCTTCAAGAAAGGATATTGCCGTACCCGCGAAGTGAGCGCGTCCAAACCGGCGCGCTCACTCTATTTGGTATTGCCTGTCACCAAGGAGTTAAGAGTGATGCATCACTCTGCGGCAACCGCTTTCTCCTCCAGTGCCGGGTAGTCGGTGTATCCTTTTTCATTACCGCCGTAGAGGGTAGTTGCATCCAGCTCATTCAGCGAGGTGTCTTTCTCCAGCCGACTGACAAGATCCGGGTTGGAAATGAACGGTCGGCCGAAAGCCACCAGATCGACGGCACCGGTCTTAACCGATTCAATCGCCATTTCGCGGTCATAAGCGTTGTTGCCCATTTTCGCACCGTCAAACAATTCATAGAGCGCCTTCAGATCGCCACCTTCCGGAATATCGCGCGGGCCGCCGGTCTGTCCCTCCACGAGATGGAGATAGGCCAGCCCATAACCATTCAGCAATTTGACCGCATGGGTGAATGTCGCCTGTGGGTCGCTGTCGGAGATGTTGTTGGCGTCCGAGAATGGGCTGAGGCGGACACCAACGCGGTCGGCGCCCCAGACATCGACAACCACGTCCATGACCTCTTTCAGGAACCGTGCTCTATTCTCGACAGGACCGCCGTATTCGTCTTCACGCTTATTGGATTCGTCCCGCAGGAATTGATCAATAAGGTATCCGTTGGCTGCGTGGACCTCGACACCGTCGAAACCGGCCTCTTTGGCGTTTTCCGCGGCCCTCCGGTAGTCCGCAACGATGCCAGCAATTTCTTCGATGGCCAGAGCCCGCGGTTCAGATGTTTCAACAAACTGCTCACCATCAAACGTCTTGGCCTTAGCTCCAATTGCGGATGGTGCAACAGGGGCGCCACCGTCCTGTTGCAAGCTGGTATGGGAAATCCGACCCACATGCCAAAGCTGGATCACGATCTTGCCACCCTTTGCATGGACGGCCTCAGTCACTTTTTTCCAGCCTTCTATCTGTGTTTCGGAATAAATGCCGGGCGTCCAGGCATAGCCTTTGCCTTGAGGCGAGATTTGAGAAGCTTCTGTGATGATCAGACCAGCACCCGCCCGCTGGGCGTAGTATTCGGCCTGCAATTCATGAACGCTGTCATCTTCTGCCCTTGCCCGGTTGCGGGTCAGTGGCGCCATGACAACGCGGTTTTTCAGCTCGATTGCACCAGCTTTGATGCCGGAGAACAGTTTTTCATCAGCCATTGCTGCTTCCTTCTTTGGTAAACTTCGTTCAGATATTATTGGACCAATCAGTCCAATATTAGGGTCACTGTCTCATGATTGAGTTTGTTTTAGGTTTCATTTCTTTATGGCGGCGGGAGGCCTTATGGCGAAATCACCAACCGGGCTTGTTTCAGGGTTTGCGATATCTGCTCAGCGGGAACGCCCGCCTTGCGCAAGGCTAGTGTTCCGATTGCAAGGGACGCAAAGGCGCGTGCCTTGTTGAGGGCCTGTCCCGGATCCGAAGGCTCAAGCGCTCTCGCAATAATCTCGTCAATATTCTCCAAATGCTGCCGCCCGAGAGCCGCCACTTCATCATTATGAGGAGCAAGTTCCGTCAGGCAGTTGATAAGCATGCAGCCATCACGGCCGCCTTGCGGGTTCGCCAAAGCTTCCATTATCGCACCAACAGGGTCATCTCCGCCTGCATCAGCAACGTC
The DNA here is from genome assembly GCF_059609805.1 of Ruegeria sp. YTSC004. Taxonomy (NCBI): domain Bacteria; kingdom Pseudomonadati; phylum Pseudomonadota; class Alphaproteobacteria; order Rhodobacterales; family Roseobacteraceae; genus Ruegeria; species Ruegeria sp. YTSC004. The sequence continues at coordinate 94,780 of NZ_JBXWMJ010000011.1, read as the reverse complement.
ACGCAGCTCTTTCAAACCACGCCTTGAATAGTGGCTGAGGGCTTTGTGAAACAAAGCCTGCTTGTTGCCGAACGCACCATAGAAGCTAGACCGACTCAAACCCATGGCCTTGGTCAGATCGTCCAGGGACGCGGTCTCGTAGCCCTTGTGCCAAAATACACACAAGGCTTTTTCCAATGCCTCAGCTTCGTCAAAGGCACGAGGTCTACCTGGACCTGCGGATGATTTGATGTCGCCATTTGGGAGAGTTTTTTTGCTCATGCGCATGATTTGGAATGATTGGTCCAGAAATTCAAGGTGGCGGTAGGAAATTTTTGGAATGGTCAGTCCGTATTGTGACCAGAGAAAGGAATTTAGGTCGGTAGAAATACAAAACCTCCCCATCCCGCTTGGTGTCACGCTAATCTTAGGATCAGGACTGTTTGTCATTTTGCCGGAGTGTCAGACGACGAGGATCTTGATCGTAGAAAAGAGAGCCCGCGCTCGGTACTAGTTTCCAACACTGGACAGAATGACTGGCGGCTTTGTCCAACGCGTTGATGTTGATCACTAACAAACCAGAGATTGGTTCGGTAGATTCATGGCCAATGCCCTCAGCTTGTGAGGATTAATACTCCAATGAGTAACAAAGCCAAGAATTCAGAACTGGTTTTACGAGCATTAGAACGGCGGGTCATCGTAAGCAAACCAACAATAATTTCAGCGCGTTAGGCAAAAAAACGAGGTTAGCTGAAGTTTAATTTGCCCAATGTGAACTTCTTAACTTTGGTTAGAACGGTTTTTTGGCAGTATCGTTTCATGAGTTGTTAGTGAGTTCAGTGAGTAAGTAGATGTATTTGCATAATTTCGAGGGGCATTGTTGCGCGGTCAATGACATCCGGATGGATGATTTTGCGCGTGAGTATCCGTTGCTGGACGATGTAGGCGTGCACGCACAATGGCAGAAGGGCTCCTGGCAGATCACGCGGATAGCCGACATCTGGACACGAACCGGGAAGGTACTTTCTTTACCTTACAAAGGAGCCAACGCCTATCCATCTTTCCAGTTTGCTCAGGATGGAACCCCGCTTCCTTTGATGGAAAAAGTGTTGAAAGCCCTGCCACGTGAAATGACCCCGTGGCAATGCGCGTTCTGGTTAACCTCACCCAAACTGGAACTCGGAGGGGAAAGCCCGGCAAATCGCATTCAGATCGGCGATGATTGCATAGTCGGTATCGCAGGCGATGCTGGTGGTCTGATGGCAGCTTAGTGTTAGCTTTTGGTCACTCATACGTCGTACAGCATCTGGCAAATTCGTGTCTCCCCTGCTTTTTCTGCCTCCGGCAAGAATCGCGAGATCAGGGCACTTAATTGTCCATTCTCTTCTGAGAATTCAGAGACAATACCAAGCAGCCCATCCATAAATACGAATGGCCAAGAGCATACTGAAATACGGGTACTAACTAGGTCTTCGAATATCGATACCCGTTGGAGAAAATCCCACCAACAAGTACAACTGCTCTGCAAATCTGTTATCTGCCGCTACGCGTAGCGGAAACTCAAAAAACTCGGTTTCTGCATATTTCTGTCAAACAGACTTCACCGCTCAAATACAGCCATCATCTGCCTGCGCAATCGCGCCAGATCCTCATCCACACTAGCGGTAGGATCGCACGTAAATGTTGGCAAAGCCTCCACACGGATCGTCCCGCTGCGCGGTAAATGTTTGCCGCGTGGAAGTAGACTATCGCTGTCGTGGATGACAATGGGGGTGATCGTGCGACCGGTTTCTCGGGCGACTAATACAGCACCCGCCTTAAAGTCCCCTAGCGATTCTGTTTTGGCCCGGGTGCCTTCTGGGAATAGCACAATGGAACAACGGGCAGGCATTTCCCTGACAGCCTTTGTCAGCGTATCCATGGCCGTTGAACCGGAATCCCGGTTGATAGGGACGAGACCCGCTCCATCAAAACCAGTACGCAGGAGTTTGCTGTTCCAGAACTCTGATTTCGCCGCGAAAGTGAACCATTTGGTGTCGGGCACCACATGCATGAGACTGAAGCCATCGAGATGGCTACGGTGGTTAACCACGATGATGCTGTTGGTGTCGGCGGCGAGGGCATTCTTTTCCTCAGGACGCATCTCGACGCGGATGCTGAGGAGCCACAGCAGGCGGGAACATGACCGTTTCACCAGGCGCCAATACCAACCCCGAAACCCTCTGCGCCGAACGCAAAGAAGAGGGGCAAAGGCCACGAAGAGGAAATAAAACAGGCCGACAAGAACCAGTATAGCGCGCTTGATAAGGCGTATTGGCAATGGGTCAATGGCGCGAGTAGCGCGGTCTTGACCGTCAGGTGAAAAGGGCATGACGTCCTCTGATAGGGCCTGTGGCTGGTGCGTAAGCCATGAATAAATGCCACCGGAGGTCCTCCGGCAGCGCTTTGACATGCGCCACTTGCGAAGGAAGACAGCCACCGCACACCTCTCTATCTGTCGAAGTCAGTACCAGATCAATGAGAAAAGACGACGTAGCGGAATGTATCTTGGTGCTTCAGTCTGACTTGAGTAACAACTGACCGGCCTTGGCATAGAATATCGGTAAGAGCCCAAAGTTACATCATCGGTCGAGAGCATCCGCAATTAGTTTGGCAAAGGTTCGGAGCTCGTTGTTCCCCGGATTCGGGATTGGTTTGAAGGTGATTACTTCTTGCTCGATGTAGCGTCGCGAGATGACATCGTACTTGTCGAGAAGCGGTATCAGATGCGCATGAGCATGGGCGACATCACCACCCGAGAATTGAAATGCCACACGCTTCCTAGACCCGAAACCAGCACCATACCGGAAGCCAAACATTTCATCTGACGCACTACTTTGGCAGCTGGTTGGAAGGAGATATCAATTGCACTGATCATACCTGTAGTCCCCGTATTCCAGCCAGTTTGCCGAGCCTTCGCTAAAAATCAGAAACTCGGACCTGTCCTCCCCAAGGAGGGCGACGACAAATCCGGCGGGCGGCTCAGAGTTTCCGAAGTAACTGTAGGCCGTCATGGCTCTGATCGGCTCGCCGTTAACCGTTACTCGCGCGTCCCACTCCCCCTCTGGATTGTCCAAAATTACGGGTTCGATCACGCGCTCTATCGCTCCGCCACCACAATAGACGATGCCTTCGGGTGCTTCGTATGAGGCCTCTTGGCTAACATCCGAGTTGCACGCAGAACGAAGGGACCGAATTGCTGCGCTGGAACCTTTCAAGTCAAAAATTCCGTAGCTGACATCTTGATCAATCATCGACAGATTAACCGATGCATTAGCCGCAAGCTGGTCCAGAACAAAACCATAGTCCGGCTGACTATTGAAACTGACCTCGACGGGATAGTTGTCGACGATCTGCACGGCAGCGTTTTCTGCGCCAACCTGAAATGCTCCAACTTCGGTGGTGCCGTTCTTCAAGAAACGAATGGAAAGCCCCTGCTTGTCCGCAATGTCCTGGCTGTCCTCGAATCCAGCCGGAGCAAAGCGAATACGGTCACACTGAAGTTCCAGCGTCATGTTTCCTGTCTGAATAAACGCATTGGGGTTGGGCCCGGAGCTGAAAGACCACTCCGCTGATGCTGTGGTCGCCACTGCCATCAGTAGCATTCCAATGGAAATGGTTTTGCAGCTCATTTTTTTCTCTCCATTGAGTTACGGTTCGCACTGTCGTTCAGCAGAAGTTCCAGCCAATTGCCCGGACAGCCAGATCAGGAAACAGGTTCGCCGTATTCGTTTGCGCCTTCTTGGGGAGGTCGTGTCAGCCACCAGATCATCAGAATGGACAGAACCAATTGAAGGATTGAGACAACAACGATACCGGTCACACCCAGGACGGCCGCAGGTCCTCGCAATGCATCGGGATTTTCGGTCCCTTGCTCCAATACCGAAAAGAACGCCACCCCACCCAGCATAACAAATAGCGTTGTAATGCTGAGCGCCATCGGCAGCAGCAAATACCAGCCAGGTCGTCCTGTATCATGCAGCCTTCGCCAACCGGCGGCCAGCATAGGTATGAGAACAGCCAGCTGGAAAACAGAGGACAGGACCCGAGATCCTTGCCCAGTTTCTGGGTTGGTCCCGAATATGATCGTATCCAGCACAGCTAAACCAGCACTCACGAGAACCACAAACAAGAAGAACCACCAGTATTCTGAGCGTATAGCCCGACCGGAGAACTGGAAGTATTTCGAGAAACACGTCTTAACGGCTTCACCAAATCCCATCTTTCAATCCCTTCATTGTTTCTGTGCGGCCTCAAATCGCTTCGCTGCTCAGGGGAACACACTCGCAGCTCCCACTTACTTTTTTGCTTGAACGCAGAGGCCTATCGTACGAGAGCGTAGAGAAATTTACGCGCGGAAAAAATATTGATTTATTAAAAATTAGATTCAAACATGCGAATTCGACACAACTTTATTTTACCTCCGTTGTTGTCGTTGCTGCTCGCTGTGCCGAGCCCTTCCGACTGCTGGAGTGAGTGCTAGCGGTCGGAAGGCACTTTATAATGATTGAGCGCTGGGAGGACGCGATGCTTAGACTTAACGAACTCGCCCTCTCTCCTGAATTCGCTCTAGCGTTTGCTAGTGGCGTCATTCAGCCTTCGCACGTTATTGGCGGCCCCGATAGTCAACAAAATATCGTCCCGCCGACCAAGCCCCCCACGGCGCCCCCCACGGCAAGTTTTGGGAAAGGTAGTCACAGGATCAAGGTATGTTCAATTGGCTGCACAGGCGCGAGAGCTTCAAACAAGCGCATCCAATTTCACTAATTTCAAGGGAACCAGAGGGAGAAGAAAATGTCTAACAAGATGGTGATGATTGCGGGCGCAACTTGTTTCACACTGCTTGCGGCCTGCGACGATACGAGTACATCAAGCGCGTCCGCCGAGCTCACGCCGGCTCAGCAGGCGTGTTTGCGAGATGTAGCCAATACGACAAACAATTCGCAAGTCGTGGTGCTCTCATCCGCGTTTAGCGAGGCGGGAACACAGGTCACAGTCGGCGTTGGCGAGGATCGTGCTCCTTGGAATTGCATTGCTTACAGTGATGGCGCGACAGCTGGTATCGAGTTCCTGGGCGACGAAGGCGCATTGTGATCTGTTTGGTGCGCAGCTGAATACGGTTGCGCAGTACCGGTTCGCTCTTCAGAAAGCTCGACTTGGCCTGTCGGATACGCCTTTCAAAGCGTAGCGTGGGCATCCGTTTCGGATCATCGGATGCCTCAATAAACCGATCAGGAGTTTTGTAAACAAAGCGAAACCTCTACAAGAAGGAGTCCTCCATGAGTGCTAGATTTGTCCTTCTGCTTGCTGCCGTCGGCCTCGTGCCAATTGCGTTATCATACGGTCTAATGCCCGGCAGTTCGATCCCAGTTTTGCTGGGTTTTCCTGTGGAAGGGACGAACCAAACCCACGTGTTCCGAGCGATTATGGGTCTTTATCTGGCAAACGCTTTGTTTTGGTTGGCGGCCGCTTCGAAACCAGAATTACAACGCCCCGCGCTGTGGGTTCTATTTTTGTTTATGTCGGGACTGGCCGTTGGACGCATACTAAGCATTTTTATCGATGGAGTTCCGAACGGGATACTTCTCTTTTACCTTGCGGCCGAGATAGCTTTTGCGGCTCTGGCGGCGGTTTCCCTGACAAAAATACGATAAAAAAGGAAGTGGTAAAATGGTGAGGTTTGGCTTTGTTCTCTCGATGATTGCAACTTTTTCGGTTGCGACATCCGCTTTTGCACAATCGACATCTGTCCAGACCGCGGTGGACGAAAACTTCTTAGCGCTTGAGACTGCCGTTGACGAAGCGGGAGCTACTCCAATCGCATCGATAGATCACGCGCGCTTGGCCAAAGCTGAAGGCGTAGCAATGCCAGCATCACGTGTACTCATTTTCTCTGATCCAGAGATAAACACGCCCATTCTGGAAGAGAACGTACGAGCAGGTCTGGACCTTCCTTTTCGCGTTCTTTCCTTCGATCAGGATGATCGCCCGCAGATCGCCTATACAGACTCTCAGTTTCTCAAAGTGCGGCATGGTCTGAATGACACACAAGCGTTAAATACATTTCATAGCAAGATGCTCGAAGTTCTAAACAACTTGGATGCAACACCAGCGCCGACCAACGGGTTGTTTACCGACTATGGGGTCATCGAACTGCGATCTCAGCTCAGCGTACCAGAGGCAGTCGAACGTCTCAGGGCAGCCGTGATGGGGCAGGACGATACTGTCTGGTTTGGGGAAATCGATTTTGCGACCGAAGCGTCCCATCTGGGGGTGGAACTGCCGGATGCAGTTCTCTTACTGTTCGGCGGACCAGCACCCGGTGGCGTGGCTATGGCGGGCTTTCCGGCAATTGGTTTGGATGCCTTTTGCCAAAAACTATTGGTTTACGCGAATGAAGAAGGCGGCTCCGTAGTCATTTTCAATGACATCGCTGCCTTGGCAGAGTTGCACTACGGTTCCTCAGCCGAGCCTCATCACGGTTTGAACAAACGGCTTACCGCAACATTTCGCACTGCAATTGAGTAGCCGCTGGTTGGAAGTCACAATTTTTCTGAATTGCTATATTCCGTATTTGGCTGCCCATTCTGAGCTGGGTACAGACCATCGCAACACTTAACCCCTAACGGCAGTTTGCGGGCAATGTTGCCCTGGGCGCGAGCATATAGTTTTCATTCCAAAACAACGCAGCACGGTCTTGACCATACTCAGTTGCACATTTAGTCAAAATTGATCTGCCCGCTGGGACGACCCGGCCCAACAAGGGCATTTCTTCAGGACGACCTGGCAAATTGGAGGTCGAACACGACAACTAAAACCAAACAAGCTAGGAAACTGATCGAGGGTAGACCTGCCCTAATCGTAATCGACATTCAAAAGAGCACGTTTATTGATAACAGCGAAGTACGCTCCATCGACAACATGCCGGGCTACAAAGAGCGCATGATCGCTGCGCCTGATTTGGTTGATGCCGCACATGATTACAATGTGCCAGTCATTTTCATCCAAGAAGTCCATCGTCCCGATAGGATAGACTTCGGCCGTGAACTGGATGGTGACGAAGACATACACTGTCTCGAAGGCGATCCAAGAACGGAGGTTGCAAAAGATGAGATGGGATATCGCAAAGGTGACTACATCGTCCCGAAGCGACGGTATTCTGCATTTTTCGGAACCGATTTCGAAATCCTGCTACGAGGTTTAAAGGTAGACACACTTTTGTTGTGCGGCGGGCTGACAGATGTTTGTGTGCACTACACATTCGTCGATGGCCACCAATCAGACTACTTCTGCCGCGTAGTAGAAGATTGCGTTGGCGGGTCATCTGTCCAAGCCCATGAAGCTGCTCTCAAAGCTATGGAATATCTACAAACTGGCGCTGTTCAGAGCCGAGAAGCAGTGATCAATGCGATTACGTCGCTCTAAATTGCAATCGAAACGTTAGTGCCAGTTGGGGTGCATAGTTTTTTTGGGTGCGGAAGCGCAGGAGCCGAGGTTTGTTATGAGGCTCTGGTTTGGAGTAATGGGAAGATTTTAACCGTAGGATCGTCGCAAGAGTAAGCCCGCGCGGCGCTAGCGGTTGTTTACGCGCCTGGCCTAATGGGCCAGAACTTTTGGATTGAGCTTTATCTAGTCTATCGTGAACAGCTCCTGTCTTTCAGCAACACCGCGCAATCTGTATTGCCCCAGGGAAACAAGACTTGGAATGGAGCCCACCAAGTCGCCTGCCACCTTATCGGAAACCACAATGTTCTGATCAAGCGCGCTGCACATGCCTAAAATGCGCGAAGTTGTGTTTACCGCTGGGCCGACCACTGTGAAATCTAAGCGAGATCTACCGCCGATGTTGCCGTAAAGAACATCGCCTGCGTGCAACGAAAGAGTGAAGCCGGTCATTGGCAAACCATCCGCTTGCCGTCGTTGGTTGAGTTCCTCAAAGGTATCTCGCAACTCCGCTGCCGCGTGAATTACGACGCGGCGAGCGTCCGGAACTTGATTGATATCGAAGATGGCAAGCATTCCATCTCCCATGAATTTCAAAACGTTACCGCCATTGCGTTCGACTACGTCAACACCTTCCGCGAAGTAGTCGTTTAGCAATTCTATGATTGAGTCCCCCGGAAGCGCCTCTGACAATTTGGTAAATCCTTGCAAGTCAAAATACCAAATCACCGCTGAAATAGTTTCCGATGAACCTCGGGTGATGTCCCCGGAAAGAACGCGCCTGCTGGCGTCCTTGCCCAGATATGCGGCTGTAATGTCTTCAGCCATCAGTCGGTTCGCCCCACATTTCAGCGTCAGGCAAAGTGGAGATATCAGTTGACGCAAACCATCAAGTTGCTCGCTTGTGAATCCCCCGCTCGCGTCGGTTGTCAACGAGATTATAGCACCTTCATAGGCCTGCATTGGATCGACTGGCGTAGTATTGTCCTGAATAAGGAAAAACCGTTTAACAGCGAAGTAGTCAGTTGCACCGCGCTCGCGAAGTTCGTCGAAGATCGGAAAGTTGAGCGCGGGTTCTTCGACTGTCAGATCTTGTCTGATCTCTTAAACGTTGTTTGCCAAAAGATAGTAAATCGGGCTTAGAACGTATTCCTCAGGCGCATCCGTTCTTCGGACAAAGTTCTCTCGCTCATGACCGCCATCCCTGTGCCAGCGGAAAGCGACTGTCCCAATCTCGGGATGATGAGCGCGCACAGTAATGTTTGCTCTCAGAAGCGGAATCCCTGCCGAAACAAGACGTTTGCAGAATGCTTCCAACCAGGTTTCAACCGGCGCATTCTCCAAGCCCTGTTGAACCAGCCAATCGGCTAAGTCCTTTATGGCGGCTGTGAGTTCCCAGTCTTGGATTAATGGAGCTGCCATGATGACCTCACGATGAGATGTCTGAACAGTTTGTTACTAGTCTAATTCAGTTCAAGTACACATCAAATTCAATTCTCCCACTGCGCTTGCAGCCCTAAGGTATATGCTGATCTTGTGGCGTATTGCACACGCGACACCGGGGCAATGGCCGCAATTCATCAGGAATTGCTGGCGATGTGAGCTGTGGCGCGTACCGCAAGACTTTTGCGACTGAGCTTTGCGGGGTATCTGTGTGATCTGTCGGCATTGAGGCAACCGAAATACTCAATCTTGCCACTCCAACCGATACAAGACGTGGTGACCGCGTAGACCTTTCAGGAGTCTGGGTTCTATTTCAGAAAATGAGAAATCGGTTCGTCCTCCGACCATGGCGCGAGTCGCATCTGAAACGAGTATCTCGCCTGCCGCACCAACCGTGGTTATGCGTGAAGCTTTGTTGACCACAGTGCCAAAAAAATCTCCACGAGATTGCACGACATCGCCAGTGTGAATTCCAATCCGCACACCGAAAGACGGCTCCTCGGAAGCCGGTGCAATGGCCTTCTGAATCTTGACAGCGGCCGTTAGCGCTTCCTTCGCGGACGGAAAGACGGACAACGTTCCGTCTCCAAGGGATTTCACGAACTGGCCATGATACTTTTCAATGATCGCCGCCAAGACTTGGAAGTGATTTTCGATCAGCACCGACCAGCGCTGATCGCCCAACGCCTCCGCCAACGTTGTACTGCCTTCTACATCAGTGAAAAGTACTGAAGCCAAACCTTCGGTTTGGATCAGCTCGGGTCCATCTTCGCGCGCAGCATCAACAAGTTTTTGGATGGCCAGCTGCTCTTTACCCACGAGTTCAATATTTGGAGTTGGCACTGAAGCGTGGCGATTGATGATCTTCCAGGCTGCTCCCTCCAGGACAAAAATCAGAACGGTGCGGTAAAAGACGGCTTCATCAAAGCCGACAAACTGAATCTTGTGGACGAAGGATGACCATCCCGTCTCTCCGTTTTCGGAGGCCTCAGCTTCAACTTCTTCGAAAACGACGGGAGCGGGGATCTCCGCGAAAAAGCCGCTAACCCCATCGCGAACTGCTTGCCCGCTCCAAAACTCTCCTTCGCCTGTCCCAACAAACCGTAGTTCATCTGCCTTCGACAGAAAATCCTGCAACTCGTCAGTATTCTTTTTGGTTCTGAGTATTTCATACCAACGCCTCGAAACTGCCAGCAGTTCAGGTGAGGAACGTATCATCACAAATGACTCGAGACGCTAAATGGAATGAGACTTACAAGGTCTTGCAACCGGGATCTCCATTTTCGAAAGATGCAGGTCAATGCTGCCGCTGAGGTTTGGTCAGATCAAGACTTTTGTATTTCTCTAAAACGGAGCGCATAAGACGCAGATCAAAAGACGCACGTCGGTTCAGAGCGAACTATCGACGGAGTATCTGAGTTCGAGTCCGGATCACAGGGTATCGAATCGTTTCGCTGTCGGAGAGCTACTCGGCGCTGCACTGACCCGCAAAAAAGGATACTTCAGTCTTTTTGGCACACGCTAAGCTAGAAGGTTCCCAGAACTACGCGGTGAATTTCTAAGTGCAGCACGCTCTGTCTTGACATGGTTATGCGAACTGGTTCAGCTTGCGGTCATGACGTTCACACGCATCCACTGCCATCGAATATCGGCCTGAGGTCGATAACCCACGCAAAATCCGTGGGAGGCAGCATTGGTATGCGGGCGAGGCTTATATCCTTGTAATTGCTCCAGATTAGAGTGCACGATTCGGTTCGATTCCGACGCCTCCTACCATCCCCTGGAGGAGTCCGACATGGCGGACGATGTTACTAACACAATTGACTTCAACGATATCAAGCAATCGGTCGAGGAGAGCCTCGGTCGCACACCCGAAGGCTGGTCAGGCTTGGTCACGGCGCTGTTCACAGAGGTTAAAGAATACTGTGATCAGAAGGATGCCACCTACCCCTTCATCCTCCAGATCAAAGAGAACCTCGGCGAGCTCCGCATCTACCACCGGTGTGATGATCGACAAATTCAGTCGATGATCACCGCCACAATTGCACGAGCAATTCGTACCTGTGAACGATGCTCAAACGCTGCTGAGACCCAACTTCTGGACGGCTGGTACACGACACTTTGCTGCTGGTGCGCGCATGATGTCGCGAGCAAGCGCCACCCCGAAAGGAAGAGGTTCTTTGGCGTTCGAAAGAAGCCCGTTCGGGACAGGTTGACCTGCTCAATTTGTGGATATTTCGGTCAGATCGACCGAACGGATGACCGTAATCGGTGCCCCGCGTGCGTGAAGCAGAACTGGTGATGACCGCCGAACAACAAGTGAACTTCAATAAGATTATGGAAGACTACGATGATGAGGACTACGCCCGGAAGCTCATGAATACGGGCTCGCGGGCCACCGGTCATGTCCCGCCGATTGCCATTTGCCATATCCCGGGAGGGGTCTTCCATCTCAACAAGACCAAGTTCTGGAGAATGTGACTGATGGATGATGTCGAAAAGAGCTGGAAGGAATTCCGGGAAAAGGTCCGAGGTGTGATCGAGGACCATGGAGCGCCAGATGATCTCCGCTCATTTGACGCCTGGTACGCCGAGGAGATGCGTTTGGTGATGGCGCACAACTACCCAGCTCCGCACGTCTCTGACGTTACATGGTCGACCGAGGTTCCACATGTCGAGTGTGATGACCGCGAAGTGGTCGACCGTATGATGACTGCTATGGCGGAGGTTTCACACGATCTCAAAGAGGCGCGGGCCCGGCGGTCAGTGATGAGCAGTATTGTCGGCTGGAATGATATTCATGGAAGCGTCTTCAAGCAGCTTGGTGAGTATCGTGCCGGGTGGGCGGAGCAGCTTACGCTTGCACTTGAGAAAGTGAAGAGGTTGATCGACGAGCAGCCCGACCTGTTTGGTGATGAACACCCGTCCATCGTTCAGATCAAACAGAAATGGGGAGGCTTGCGCGTCTATGAGCGCCCGGGCTGCAACCAGGCTGCGAGTGAAGAGATTCAATGGCGTGTCGATCAGATTGAGCAAACCTGTGAAGGTTGTTCTAATTCTGCCCAACGCCAGAACATCCTTGATGTTTGTGACGACGCTTTGCATCTGGTGCTACAATGATGCTCTGCGGCGGCGATTTGAGGGCGCCGAAGAATCCTGGCCCGACAGCCTTAGGCTAGACATTGTGGAAAACTATCCAGACCTCGTTTCTCCGGATTGCGCATCTCTTGTTCCTGCTGTCGGAAAGGGCTGGCTCGCCATGATTTCGCAAGCACTCCACAAGCTTTCCTTCAGTCAGGATTTCAGGGCACTGGACCCTGGAACTATTCAGATCTTGGATATTAAGAAAGGCCAGGATGGCCAGATTTTCATCGGTTTCAGTCGATACCACGATCTCATCCAGGAGTACGCTGACTGGATGGAATTTCGATGCGGTGTGACGTGTGAAGAGTGGGGCCTCGTTGGTGACATCGTTCGGACAGCCGACAGGTCTCAAGTGCTCTGTTCTCACTGTTACTGTACTCGGGAGAAGTCTGATGGGTGATGATGACGACGTTGAGCTGGATGAACAAACCTTGCGTTTGCTTAGGCTTCGGGAGGCTGAAATTGCGGCCGGTCGAGCAAAACTTACCAAGCCGATTACCTCGGATGAGATCCGGTCGCGAAAGGTGCCTGATCCGAAGGGTAAGCCAGATGAGTGACGAGACTGCAGAAGAGGAAATCCCAATTTTCGTAATCTGCGAGACTTTGGTGAACGGCCAACTTCGAGAGATTGAAGGAAAACAGATCACTGTAAAACCAAACAAGATCTTAGTCTTGACGATCAGTGTCGAGGATGTTGAGCGATGACAGATGATTTTTCAGAAGAAGAGACCTTCGGGCGCCCGTTAAAGGATGTTCCTCTAAGTGACTTGATCGCAGAGTTGCAAGCTCGTCGCAAAGAGGGTCCGGAGGTCTGGCTTGCATTGCGCAAAATGATTTTCGAGCAAATCGCCGATTTTGCACAGCGTCCGGCCGACGCGCCCAAATGGCGGGATGAATGGGTCAAAGAGAACACCTGGGATCTAGTGACTGACGACGATGATGTTGAGATCACAGATGGTAGCGGCAACGTGTTCGACGACCTCGGGAACGAAGACCCAAGGAAGAAGACTTAGTGATGGGGCCCGAGCATTTCAGCTTGATCTTATCCGCCGTGATCATTGTCGCGTTGGCGATCTACGTCAGACACATCGTCCACACCGCTGGAAAAGATCGCGAAGTCGATCCAGAGCAAGTGCAAAGGATCATGCGAGATCTGGACTACGGCCACCTGGACCGAGTGATCAACCGGCGAAGGAAGGGGTAGCGGGATGTTGAAGGTGGTTGTCTATGTTGGTGATCAAGAGGTCGCCCGAGCTGTGGCTGAGAACGATTCAGAACTCGCGGAAGTGTCTGATTACAATATTCGAATGAACGAACGGGCCGCTGAACAGCTGGGCATTCAGGAAAAAGGCCTTGGCGGCAGAATTGAAGACCACCCACGAAATCAAACTGTTTGGTCGCTTGTTCGCAAGATCGTGGACATGTGGCTGCTAACAACCGGAGTGGATATGGAAAGCGCTCAGGCAAAGCTGCCGCCGTTGATCCGTGAGTCCATTCGCGAACCTGAATAGAGGGTCGAAAAGGAATCGAACCAGAGCGAAGATTGGAATGCTGTGATCAAGCAGATTTCTGATGACGAGCCGTATTCCCTAGGCTTCTACACTGACAAATTTGAGTCGTGGACAGCGGACGAGATTGAAGCTCTTCGATGTGATGTGGTTGAGACAGTAACAGAAGAAGAACTAATGGCCGAGGTCGAACGCCGGCGAGGAGCTGATCTACTGCCCAAGGCGGCCTCGAATGATGGCTTCTCAGATCTGGTTGACGATTTCTGGGGCAAACTCGATACAGACCCAGACCGCTAGTACAGCTTACCTGCCGTCATTACCCAATTTTTGACATCTGAAGTCTATGGCGACTGTCGTTGTAGTAGTGCGCGCTTCTTCTAAGCGCCTCTCCTGCTAGGAACCAAAGCGCCCCGGATAAGCATTTCCCCAACACTGCTCTGCGGAACCATGAACCACCAGTCTCTACGATGAGCATGGTTGACCGCAACCAGCCCAAACCAGACATGCCACAGTAACACGCGGGACGGGCACTGCCGTTCTTTGCAGTCGCAAAGTAATTCATGGGAAACTCAAAAAGCGGCCATTCAGGTTCAGTATGACGATCTCGACGATCCCGCGGCCGCACCTATGTCTCCGAAGCGCCCTGTAGAATGGTCAGTCTATTGTAGGGTCTGTTCAGCGAGGAAAAACCGACGTCACCTCAGTTTTATTAAAGCCTAACAAAGCCTTAGGTAGTACAGGAGTAGACATCAACGTTTACGGATAAGCAGAGGGCGTTGCATCTCACAAACGCACCTTAATCTGTTTTTCGGGCAGTGCGAAAAGCGATCATGGTTAAGTCATCCAAACGTTCTTCATTCGTACTATGATCTTGGTAAGCGCCGTGAATAGCCGACAATAGATCTTCCGAACACGACCACTCTTCCTGTTCGAATACAGATACAACTTTCTGGAAGCCAAAAGCCAAACGTTTTTCTCCACCTAATTGATCAATCAACCCATCAGTTGAAATAAAAAAATCTGCTATTTGATCCATTTGAACTTCGTGTTCCAAGAATTTTGGACCAATTGGAGTATCCACATACCCAATGCTCAGCTTATCGCCTCGGATTCGGTCAATTCCAGTCTTGGATTTGACCAAAAGAGACATGTGCGCGCCTGCAAACGTCGCAACCCCTTTTGCTGAATCGATCTGGCATATCGCAGCGTCCATGCCGTCGTTAGAAGTCCCGTTTGCAGTATCCTGATTTAAAAGTGCACGCGTCAAGTCGCTCAACTTGGACAGCGCCAGTGACGGGCTAAGCGTTTCATTTTCGAAGTAGAGCCGCTCGAGTGTAGCGATTGCCAACATGGTCATGAAGCCTCCGGGAACGCCATGTCCAGTACAGTCAATTACGGCGAGCGTCGTAATTGGGCCATCCGTTTTGATCCAGTAGATGTCCCCACCAACCAAATCGCGTGGTTCCCATATGACAGCGAAATCAGCAAAGGCGGCCTTGCACTGGCTTGTCGTGGGCAGCAAACCCTGCTGAATTCGCGTGGCATAGTTTACGCTTGCGACGATCTGGTGGTGCGCCTCGCGGATTTCATTGACACGTTCAACCTCGCGATCCAGCATTGAGTTATAGCTTTGAACAACCTTGCCAATCTCATCTTCTGACTCGTATGGGACAATTTGAGGGTCATCGTATCGCTCGAACTTTTCAATGGCTTTCAACATTTGGCCGAGAGGTCTGTTGATGAGCCAAAGAAATGCAGCAGCGCCTGCTAAGATGAGCGCAAATCCCCCGAGAACTCCAAGAAGGACCACAACCCCCACTTCTGTCCTTAACTCATCGTTCAAGATCGCCTGATCAATTCGGGCCAACATCGTTGTCGGCCCTGCGGCCGTCGGAACAGAAACGACGATGTCTAAACCAGGTTTTTTTATCTTGTCGCATCCTATAGCAGGCCAGGAAACCAAGGTTTCTGAGCTTTGCTCTAACCTCTGTTCGGCGCAAATAACGTAAGGAAAACCCGAATAGACAGCCAGCAGGCTCGTTGCTTGCACAAGACTTCCTGCTTCAACCAATTCAGCCAACGGACGCGCGATCCGATTGGCAATCGTTGCAACTTCCGCGGCAACCTGATCCGTTTGAGCTTGCTTTTTGAATTCATAGTAAAAAAGAAGCACAATGGCATTTAACACGCCTCCGAGCAGGAGCGTCGCCAGAATATGCTTCAGAAATATTCGGCGCTTCAAAGATGTCCAGAGTTTACGCACTAAATGCCTCTATAGTGTCCGGCATCTAGTTCCCGATGTTCTTCATCGCGGCCTGAAGAGCGCCACGATTGTTGACGATCATCTGTACAACTTTGTAATCCCCGGAAACTTCACGCACAAGAAAGTCCGCCGTCACGGTATCGCCATCTTCGGTTATCATTTCAGAGCAGACGAAATAGTCACTTCCCGCAAGAAGAACCATGGGATGAACATTCGCAGGGTAAACGGTTTCAAACGCGTTGGTGGTCGTATCCAGATACGTGTAAGAACCGTCGACCATTACCCCATCGACATGCGAAATCATGGCGGATTGGAGCTTTGCCTTGATCTCTGTTGGAATGTCGGCGGCTGTAGCCGGGTCGGACGATATTACTACGGCAACCACACACAATAGCCTAATCATATAAACCTCCCCACTAACAACACTGCACAATTGATACACTGAAAATGCATAAATGTGTATCTTATGATATTAAGACCTGAATTGAACTTGGTGCCACCCAAGCATGACCAAGGGGAACAGATGCTTGCAAGCGAAGTCTATGATCTACGCGCCAACCTGCGCCGACAAGGTGTTGTCTTTGCATACAGTGGTTATGTAACCGAAGGTATCCTCAGTGGTGTTGGCGATGCGTTAAAGCAGAAATTAGTGTCTGAAGATGCTGACACAAAAACTCTCCGAAGCGTTTTCGCTGTTTTCGTAGAGCAAATGCAGAACATCATCAGATATTCAGTCGAACGGCTATCAGCCGACGGTGAGACCGAGGTACTGGATATAAGTTACGGCATCGTGACCATAGGAAATGAGGCCAACGGCTATGTCGTTCATGCGGGCAATCTGATCCTTTTGAGTGACGTAGACAACATGCGAAAACGACTTTCCGAACTACGCGCCATGAATCGTGAGGAGCTTAGGGCTGCGTACAAAGGCCAACTCCGGTCAGAAACTGACGCCGTCAGCAATAATGCAGGTATCGGGTTAATTGAAATTGCGCGTCGAGCGTCAAGGCCAATCGAGTTTGATTTTATGCGGATTGACGATCAGCACGCATTCTTCGCACTCAAAGCGACGATTTAAGAGGGTACGAATGCAGAAAATTGATATCCCAGCAACAAACCGCACCCCGGCCGTGGCGTTCGATTTTGACGTTGGCCACCTCAAACTGATTGGGGAATCCTACCCTGAGGATGTTACGACGTTTTACAACCCGTTGTTTGATGCTTTGAAAAGTTGGTTGTCGGATGGTTTAATGTCCAAATGTCGTTTTGACTTTGAACTCATCTATTTCAATTCGTCCAGCGCCAAGGCCATCATGATGATCATGGAGCTTTTGGATTCCGCTGCTGAGGCGGGGAATAGAGTTGACGTCTATTGGTTTCACGACCCCGAAGACGCGACCATGGAAGAACTTGGGGAGGAGTTTGGGGAAGACCTGAAACATGCCAAGTTCACACTGGAAAAGTTGTCGGATCGATGACTATCGACGATCTCTTTGTTCGCGAGAATGAGGCTTTGGAAGTCGCGGAAGCAGCTATAAACAGTGGACAGTTTCCGAATGATGAAACACGCAAATCAATTGAAAACCTTGTCGGAGAATACAGAAAGCTGCTCAGAACCACGCGGCGCATGATGCGATTGAGTGATCGTAACGAGCGGGAACTGAATGCATTAGCCGAAAAACAGCGCATCGCCGCCGAAGAGGTTGCCCAAAAGAACCAAGAGCTGGAGGCATTGTCAGGAAAGCTTGCCAAATACTTATCGCCTCAAGTCTACAACTCGATCTTTTCCGGTCGCCAAGAAGTTAAACTCGCGAGTAAGCGAAAAAAGCTGACAGTGTTTTTCTCGGACGTCGCCGGCTTCACAGAGCTTACGGATCAGATGGAGTCGGAAGATTTAACAGAACTCCTGAACAGCTACCTGACCGAAATGGCGGAAGTCGCTCTGAACCACGGTGCGACGATAGATAAGTTTATCGGGGACGCAATCCTTGTTTTCTTTGGAGACCCGGAGACTAAAGGGGTGCGGGAAGATGCTTTGGCATGTGTGAGAATGGCAATTGCAATGCGAGACAAGTTGACAGAGTTGCGGGCAAAATGGATTCGTCATGGAATAAGGCAACATTTACAATGCCGTATAGGTATCAATACAGGCTTTTGTACGGTTGGGAATTTTGGAAGTGACGACCGAATGGATTACACCATTATCGGCGGCTCTGTGAACGTGGCATCAAGGTTGGAGCATCAGGCCGAGGAAGGAGAGATTTACATCTCGTACGAAACCTGGGCGCACGTGAACCACGAAATAGAGACCGAAGAAGTTGGAGCTATCCAAGTCAAAGGCGTGGCTCAACCTGTCATGACATACCGTGTCTTGGGTCAAAAGAAATCGAGACCGCGCGCAGAAAAAGTAGTATATGAAAACCCGAATTTTCAAATGGTGTTGGACCCGAGCTCGATGACACCAGAAGAACGCGCCGCAAGCTTAGAGATACTTAAAACGGCTCTTGCATCACTCCGCAAAAACTAAC
This sequence comes from Ruegeria sp. YTSC004, assembly GCF_059609805.1. NCBI lineage: Bacteria > Pseudomonadati > Pseudomonadota > Alphaproteobacteria > Rhodobacterales > Roseobacteraceae > Ruegeria > Ruegeria sp. YTSC004. Next base: position 76,433 of record NZ_JBXWMJ010000011.1, on the reverse strand, counting down.
ACTGAGGTCTCGCAGCCAGTGTTTGAACGTGTCTCAGAAAATTCCCACGAATTCTCAAGAATTGTTCCATGCCGTGGACAAGGTCAGTTTTGTTCATACATCTGAATTAGATGTAACCTGCCTCAAAGGTAGCTTCGCCCGCGGACTGTGAGCTCACCCAACCCAAAAGATTGCTCTTGCAGCGGACGGCTGCAATGCGATCTGCGACCGCAGAATAAAGACCTACCCTTGAATTCAGAAGAGAGCTGTTCGCCAAACTTTGCAAAGCCCGCTTTCTGCGCATCGCAGACCTTCGCGAGAATCCCAGGTTCCTTAGGGAGGCCCTTTGCGGGATTGAGCAATGCAAAGGGCCATTACCGCAACGACTATGCCATATACTAATTGAATTCGTCGCTAATGCAGACAAACGCACAGCGCAAAACTATGGGCGAACTACGCAAACTTATGGGGTGTGCGAAGTGCTATGCGCAAACCTACAAAATCCTAGAAATCCAGGTTCTCCACGCTCAGGGCATTTTGCTGGATGAACTCGCGGCGTGGTTCCACCACGTCGCCCATCAGTTTGGTGAACAGATCATCCGCTTCGACCATGTCGTCCACCCGCACCTGCAAAAGCGTACGTGCGTCCGGGTCCAGCGTCGTTTCCCAGAGCTGATCCGGGTTCATCTCACCCAGACCCTTGTAGCGCTGCAGCGACAAGCCCTTTTCACCTTCTTCCAGAATGGCGCGCAGCAGATCCAACGGGCCGTGAATTGCCTGTGACCGGTCGCGACGGACCAGCGTAGCCGGGGTGTTGTAGATCTCTTGCAGACTTTGCGTGAAGCTGCCGGTCTTGCGCGCCTCGCCCGAGCGCAGCATCGGACCGTCCAAGGTACGCACCTCTTCCACGCCGCGCAAAATACGGGCAAGACGAATTCCGTGATCCTGTGTGATCCGGCCCTGCCAGCCGCGTTCGTATTCCAGCGCGATGAGGTCGAGACGCGCGGCGACCTTGTCTGCAACGCCCTGCAAATCCGCATCGACCGCGCCTGGCACGAAGGCACCTGCAACGGCGGCCTGTTCCAGGATGTGGCGTGGATAATGGGTTGGGAAGGCGTCCAAAACGCGCTTCAACTGACGCGCTTCGTCGACAATGCGCGTCAGATCCTGACCCAAGATCTCTTCGCCAGAACCGAGCTTCAGAACTGCCCCTTCGACACCTTGGTTGACCAGGTATTCATCCATCGCCGCCTGATCCTTCAGGTACACTTCGGATTTACCGCGCGCCACTTTGTAAAGCGGCGGTTGGGCGATGTAGAGATAACCGCCCTCAATCAGCTCAGGCATCTGCCGGTAAAAAAACGTCAACAGCAATGTCCGGATATGCGCACCGTCGACGTCCGCATCGGTCATGATGACGATTTTATGATAGCGCAGTTTTTCGATATTGAACTCGTCTCGCCCGATCCCGGTACCCAGCGCCATGACGAGGTTGCCGATTTCCTGAGATGACAACATCCGGTCAAACCGTGCACGTTCAACGTTCAGGATTTTACCCTTGAGAGGCAAAATTGCCTGAGTTTGCCGATCGCGGCCCGTTTGCGCTGATCCGCCCGCGGAATCACCCTCAACCAGGAAGACTTCGGTTTTGGTCGGGTCCTTTTCCGAACAATCCTTGAGCTTACCGGCCAGAAAATTCACATCCATCGCCGTTTTGCGGCGGGTCAGCTCGCGCGCCTTGCGGGCAGCTTCACGTGCCAGAGCGGCCTCGATAATTTTGCCAACGATAATCTTGGCCACGTTCGGATTTTCTTCGAACCATTCAGCCAGCTTTTCGTTCATCAGACCTTCGACTGCAGGGCGCACTTCGGATGACACCAGCTTGTCCTTGGTCTGGGACGAGAATTTAGGGTCGGGGACTTTGACCGACAGCACACAGGTCAGACCCTCGCGCGCATCGTCGCCGGTAAAGCTGACCTTTTCCTTTTTCGCGATCCCGCTGGTCTGGGCGTAGTTGTTGATGGTCCGGGTCAGCGCACCGCGGAAACCGGCAATATGGGTTCCGCCATCGCGCTGTGGGATGTTGTTGGTGAAGGGCAGGACTGTCTCGTGATAGCTGTCGTTCCACCACATGGCGATTTCGACACCGATATCGTCACGCTCACCCTTGATATAGATCGGTTCGGGCATCGCGGACGTCTTGGAGCGGTCCAGGTATTTGACAAATTCCTTGACGCCGCCTTCGTAAAACAGCTCGGTCTCCAACCGCTCTGCCGGGCGTTCATCAATCAGAATGATCCGTACACCCGAGTTCAGGAAGGCCAGTTCGCGCAGACGCTTTTCCAGCGTCTCGAATGAATATTCCAGGTTTGAGAACGTATCCAACGACGCCAGAAACCGCACCTCGGTTCCGGTCCGGTCACCGCAGTCAGCGACAACTTTCAGGTGTTCAACCGTCTCACCGCCCTCGAACCGTGCGACGTGTTCTTTGCCGTTACGCCAGACGCGCAATTCCAGCCAGTTCGACAACGCGTTCACAACCGAAACGCCAACGCCATGCAGGCCGCCCGAAACCTTGTAGGAATTGCTGTCGAACTTGCCGCCGGCATGCAGCTGGGTCATGATCACTTCGGCGGCAGAAACACCTTCTTCGGGGTGAATATCGACGGGAATTCCGCGGCCGTTATCGCTGACAGATACACTGGAGTCGGCGTGAATTTTGACGGTTACATGGTCAGCGTGACCGGCCAAAGCTTCGTCAATTCCATTGTCCACGACCTCGTACACCATATGGTGCAGGCCCGAGCCATCGTCCGTGTCGCCGATATACATACCGGGGCGCTTTCGAACTGCCTCTAACCCTTTGAGAACTTTAATGGAATCTGCACCGTATTCCTGGGGTGCCTGTGCGTCTTCGGACATGCCGTCAGTACCTATATTATTTTGGTAACTTATACGTTTTCTGGGGGGGATTGTCACGCGCTACCCCAACATTTTGTGTCGGTCTTGCGTGATTTCGTTTCTTTCGGCAGCTGACTGCCGAATCCCTATAAACGGTCGATATCGGCCGCTATATCCGCTGCGATTTCATGGGCGTCGACATCACTGCGCTCGGCCGACAACCGCAGCCCCAAAAGGTCAGATTGATAGCGCGTCGCCAGTCGGTTCGGATCGTGGCTTAGGGCGATATCCTCGGCCTCTTGCGCCTGACGGAACAGGTCCGCAAAACAGGCCTTCATCTCGGACATGAGGATACCCGCCTGCCCCGCCAGTTCGTGATCCTTGGCCTGCAATTCAGCATAGGTCTTAGCTAACATGCAGGCTTTTGCTGGCGCTCCGCTGGCCTCGATCACCAAACGCGGCTGCGCCTTCAAAGCTTCCAATGGTCCTAACCGGTCAGCCAGAGCCTTCAGTCGCGCGACACCCTCTTGTGCGTAGCGTTGCAGTGCCAGCCCATACAAAGCATCCTTGGACCCAAATGCCGCATAGAAACTGCCGGGTTTCAACTTCAACTCGCGTTCAAGGTCTTTCAGGGATGTGCCAGCCCAACCCTGACGCCAGAAGATATCCCTGGCCCGGGCAATCAGGTCATCACGGTCATATTCGGGTTTGCGAGGCATCATCTTCACCAATTCTTGAACGGTTGCTCAAATATATACTTGAGTGATCACTCAAGAAAGACTATTTCTGCCTGAACGCGCCAGAAAAGGAGTTCCGACATGGCCAATTTCCCGTCACATGATCTCGAATCCGCCCCCGAAGGGTCCAAACCGTTGCTGGAGAAATCGCAGGCCGCTTTTGGTCGCCTGCCCGGCCTGCACAAGGTCATGGCCGAAAGCCCCCAGCATCTTGAAGGCTATCAAGTTCTGCACGGCCTGTTCATGCAGACCGATTTCGACAACGACGAAAAAACCGTCGTATGGCAGACCATCAACGTGGAAAACGAATGCCACTATTGCGTACCCGCACATACCGGCATCGCCAAGATGATGAAGGTTTCGGACGAGATCACCGAAGCCCTGCGCAATGAAACCCCGCTGCCGTCGGCCAAGCTTGAAGCACTGCGCACCTTCACCCTGCAAATGATGGAAACCCGCGGCAACCCGACCGAAGCACAGCTGCAGGCGTTCTTTGATGCGGGCTACTCGCACCGCGCAGTTTTGGATGTGGTTCTCGGCCTGGCGCAAAAAACCATGTCGAACTACGTGAACCACATGGCAAAAACCCCGGTTGACGAAGTCATGCGCGGCTTCCTGTGGGAACGTAAGGTCGGCGAGCCGGCCTAAGCGGACACGACCGAGCCCTCAAAGCCATCACTCACGATCAATGATTGGGCTCGGTCGCCCAGTTCCGCAAACAGCTCAGGCCCGGTGCCCGTCATCCAGGCCTGAGCGCCCAGCGCACAAATCTCATCATACAGCGCCGCGCGCCGATCCGCGTCCAGATGCGCCGCCACCTCGTCCAACAACACGATCGGGGGCGCGCCAATCATACTCGCCAAGGCCCGTGCGTTCGACAGGATCAATGAGACCAATAATGCCTTCTGCTCACCGGTCGAGCAATCCTTGGCCGGAACGCCCTTGGCAGCGAACACCCCGTACACGTCTGACCGATGTGGTCCCACCAGGGTACGTCCAGCCGCCAGATCCCGGAACCGGCTTTCACTTAGTGCTTCGCGCAGATCCGCTTCCGTTTTCGGCATCGCACCTTCAGTCTGAACCAACTCCAAGTCCGCCGATGGAAACGCGGTTTCCGCCTGATCCTGCGCCGCGCGCAGATGATCAAGCGCTGAAAGTCGCGCCGCGTGGACGCGGTGACCAGTCTCCGCCATCTGCCCTTCAAGTGCGGCATACCAATGCGCGTCCCGCACCTGCTCTTTCAGCAGGCGATTCCGTTCGCGCATGGATTTTTCGTAAGTCAAAGACGCCTCAGCATGGGCTGGGTCGAAACTCAGCGCGATCCGGTCCAGAAAACGCCGACGTCCTTCGGCCCCCTCGATCCAAATCCGGTCCATTGACGGGATCAACCAGACAATCCGCGCCAGCTTGCCCAGATCAATCTGGCTAGACGCCTTGCCATCAATGCGAACCTGCCGCGCGACACCGCCCTCAGACCAGGTTTCAATCTCGTGATGTCGCCCCTGCGCCTGCAGCAACCCGGACAGTTTCCAACCCAGCGCCTCGGGGCGTCGGGTCATTTCGGCCGCGCTGGCCCGCCGCATTCCGCGACCGGGGGAAAACAGGGACACCGCTTCCAGGATGTTGGTCTTGCCCGCCCCGTTCGGCCCGTGAATCGCAACAGGCCGACCATCCAAAGACAGTCGCGCCAGCTTGTGGGACCGAAAATGCGAGACGGTAAGCTCGGTCAGGGCCAAACCCATGACCCCTCCCTTCATCTTTTCAAAAATACTCCCGCCGGAGGCATCGCACGTCCGTGCGATCAGACGCGCATCGGCATGACGACGTACACGGCGCTCTGGTCACCGCCCTCGCGCATCAGGGTCGGGTCGGCGGCTGAATTGAACAGGAAAACGGCGTTCTCACGATCCACCTGCGAAGCGATTTCCAGCAGGTATTTTGCGTTGAACCCGATCTCCAGGCGCTCATCACCATAAGCGACTGCCAGTTCTTCCTCGGCCGCGCCGCTGTCTGGCGCGTTGACCGACAGCACCAGCTTATCGGTATCCAGCTGCAGCTTTACGGCACGAGACCGTTCGGACGAAACTGTCGCAACCCGGTCCACAGCCTGTGCGAACTCGGCCGCGTCAACTTCCAGCTGGCGTGTATTGCCCTGCGGAATAACGCGTGTGTAATCCGGGAACGTGCCGTCGATCACTTTTGAGGTCAGCGTGATATCCGGGGTTGCAAATCGCACCTTCGTTTCGCTGACCGACACAGCGATATCCATCTCATCGTCGTCCAGAAGCTTGCGCAGTTCGCCCACGGTTTTGCGCGGTACGATCACACCGGGCATGTCTGCAGCGCCATCGGGCAGATCCGCATCGATGCGCGCCAGTCGGTGGCCATCGGTGGCCACACAGCGCAGCACCTTGCCGCCATCGGATCCGTCGGCCACATGCATATAAACGCCGTTCAGATAGTAACGCGTCTCTTCGGTCGAGATGGCAAATTTCGACTTATCGAACAACCGGCGCAGCAAGGCTGCCGAGGCCGTAAAGTTCGACTGGTATTCCGAGGACGCCATCACCGGGAAATCTTCCTTCGGCAGCGTCGCCAATGAGAAATTCGACCGGCCTGCTTCAACCGTCAGACGACCTGCGGCGCTGTCGGCGGTCAGTGTCACCAACGCGCCATCCGGAAGCTTGCGCACGATCTCATGCAAAGTCGTTGCGGCGACCGTTGTAGCCCCGGCTTTTTCGACCTGCGCAGGCGCCTTGTCGACAACTTCGATATCCAGATCGGTCGCCCGGAACATCGCCTGATCGCCTTCGGCTTCGATCAAAACGTTGGCAAGTATGGGAATGGTGTTGCGGCGTTCGACAACAGATTGGGCCTGGGAAACGGCCTTGAGAAGGGTGCCGCGTTCGATGCTGATCTTCATACCCTTAATTCCTCTGACTTGCGTGCCGAAATAGGCGGGACTGGCACGTTAGCGGTTCCGCCCTGAGGCACAAGGATTTTTTATGGATTTCTCGGTCGGATTGCCCAAAGCGTCAAGGGCCGCGTGGCCCAGCAGGCACAGTTCATTTCCATCCGTGGAAAATAGCGCACAAGAAAACGCCCCGGGCGTGAGGGTCCGGGGCGTTTCTAACGTGATATGGGTAGGAGCTCAGGCTTCCAGCGCGCGCCGCAGCATTTCCACATCTTCGGCAATCTGGCCGTCTGTGGTTTTCAGCTCTTCGATGCGTTTTACGCCGTGCATGACAGTCGTGTGGTCACGTCCTCCGAACCGGCGGCCGATTTCCGGCAGCGACCGGCTGGTCAGTCGCTTGCACAGATACATCGCAACCTGACGCGGGCGGGCATAAGACCGCAGGCGTTTAGGCCCAATGATGTCGGACAGGCGGATGTTGTAATAGTCTGACACTTTACGCTGAATCTCTTCGACAGTGATCTTGCGCTCGGATGCGCGCAGCACATCGGCCAGGCAGTCCTGCGTCAGCTCCATGTCGATCTCGCGCCCCACCAACGAGGCAAAAGCGAACAGACGGGTCAGAGCGCCTTCCAGCACGCGAACATTGGTTGAGATCCGGTGCGCCAGGAACTCCAGGACGCCATCGGCAATTGTCAGGTCGGGATATGTGCTGCTGTATTGCTGCACCTTGTTTTGCAGGATGCCCAGTCGCAGCTCATAGTCGGTTGGGTGCAAATCGACCACCAGACCACATTGCAGACGCGATTTCACCCGATCCTCAAGGTCTTTGATCTCACCCGGGGCGCGGTCGGCCGAGATGATGATCTGCTTGTTCTGGTCTACCAGCGCATTGAATGTGTGAAAAAACTCTTCCTGTGTCGAATCTTTGCCGGCGATAAACTGCACATCGTCCACCATCAACACGTCAACCGACCGGAACAGATGTTTGAAGTCCATCATCCGGCGTTCGCGCAAGGCCTGCACAAAGCGGTACATGAACTGTTCCGCCGACAAATAGAGCACGTTCAACTCGGGGTGCTTTGTTTTCAGCTCCCATGCAATAGCGTGCATCAGGTGCGTCTTACCCAGACCAACGCCACCGTAAAGAACCAGCGGGTTGAAGGTCACAGGACCACCTTCAGACACACGACGCGCCGCGGCATGGGCCAGTTCGTTGGGTTTGCCAACGACAAAACTGTCGAAGGTAAAGCGGGAATCCAGCGGCGCGGCCTGCAAGGACTCAAATGCCCCATTCGCGGCTTCCATCTGCGGCGCAACAGGTGCAACCCGCACAACTGTCGGCTCGGATTCGGCCTCTGCCTTAGGGCGCGCCGGTGAGTTGGCAGCGACGCGAAAGGTCAGTCGTTGAACCGTTTCCCCTGCGGTGTTCATCTCATACAATATGAGATCCGCAAAGTTCTGACTGACATAGTTGCCCATGAAATTTGTCGGCACGGAAAACACCGCTACACCGTCCTGCAGCTCTTGGAATTCAAGAGGTTCGATCCAGGTCGTGTAGTTGTTTTTTCCGATGGCCTTGAGCAACTTGTTACGTAGTAGTCCCCATTTCTCTTGTGTCATTAAGCGCCTCACGCATCCCATTCTTTATTGGCCTGTCGGCCTTATTGCTATTTTCCGGTTGCCCGGATTAAGCTTTCACACGCAAAAGGGTAACCAACGCCAAACCGCAGAAGTTTGGCGGGTGTGTTTTGGAAAGTCCGCACATCCCTATTTTCCGGCGCTCCATACCCGGAACGCCTTAAAAACAGGGTTGCGCAACGCAATCTCATATTCGACAGGGCTTGGTTCCCTGGTGACCCAAGGACCGCAGCAGATTAGCAAACCAGTTGCCAACATTCGTTCCTGACCGTCCTGATGCCCGTCAGTCTAGTCGTTGGAACAGCCTGTCCCCCCAAGCGAGTGAATCGCTGTAACAGTGGTAGCAAGAGGCCAAGGCATCCGGCAACGAAACTCTGATATTGACTCGTATCTTTCGCCGAAAGAATCTCTCGGGTTTGTGAAGGCGCGGCTTTCCGGCAACAGCAAAAAAAAAGCGCCGCAGGACGCGGCGCATTTTCTATCATTTCACCTTGTTTGGTTGACCCGAGGTCAACCCAGATCTTAGCCCAGCGCTTTTACACGAGCCGACAGACGCGACATTTTACGCGACGCGGTGTTCTTGTGGAAAACGCCTTTTGTGACGCCGCGCATCAGTTCAGGCTGAGCTGCGCGCAGTGCTGCGGTTGCAGCGTCCTTGTCACCGGATGCGATCGCTTCTTCTACCTTACGCAGGAAGGTGCGGATGCGCGAACGACGTGCTTTGTTGATTGCGAAACGGCTCTCGTTCTGACGAGCGCGTTTTTTTGCTTGGGGCGAATTAGCCATGTGTGTCTCTGACCTTTGGTTCGGTACGTTGTCTAGGGTTGCGCGCCACGGAATATCCGCACCGGATCAGAAATCACGAGTGTGAGTCGGGCCAAGCGGGCCGCACGCGCATGTATAGCGGCGGTTACTATCCAAGTTGGCCGGGTTTGCCAAGCCGATTCTTTTGATGCGGATAGCTGGTATGAAAAAGGCGGGCAAAGGCCCGCCGGTTTCGATTTGATCAGGGCACCGATTACTTGTCGCGGAATTGCGCGGCGCGTTTTTCCAGGAACGCGGCCATGCCTTCCTTCTGATCCTCGGTCGCGAACATCGAATGGAACACACGGCGTTCGAACAGCATGCCTTCGCTCAGCGGCAGCTCATAGCTGCGGTTTACCGATTCCTTGGCTGCCATTGCGGTCAACTGCGATTTTTCGGCGATCTTCTGGGCTGCGCCCATCGCCTCATCCATCAGTTTCTTGGCGGGAACAACACGACTGACAAGACCAGCGCGTTCGGCTTCTTCTGCGTCCATGAAACGGCCGGTCAGGTTCATGTCCATGGATTTGGACTTGCCGACAAACCGCGTCAGGCGCTGGCTGCCCCCAAGCCCGGCAATGACGCCAAGATTGATCTCGGGCTGGCCGAATTTGGCAGTGTCCGCTGCGATGATGAAATCGCACAGCATCGCCAGTTCGCACCCTCCGCCCAACGCATATCCGGCAACGGCTGCAATGATTGGCTTACGGATCGCGCACACGCGGTCGTTCAGAGCACCAAACAGGTTCGAGCTGTAGACATCGACAAAGCTCATCTCGGACATCTCCTTGATGTCCGCGCCTGCCGCGAACGCCTTGTCCGACCCGGTGATGACGATGCAGCGCACTTTGTCGTTGCTATCCGCATCTTCCAATGCGGTGCACAATTCTTGCGCCAGCTGTGAGTTCAGCGCATTCAGCGCATCGGGCCTGTCGAGCTTGATAAGGGCGACGTGGTCTTCGATTTCGACGATGATCGTCTCAAAAGCCATGAGATGAGAGTTTCCGGTTGTTCCGTTCAGGTACGATTCCTTACCACGCGAATTCGCTGGATCAAGCTATCTTTGGCATTGCGTACAATAGAAGGATGAGCGACCGGACTGGGTGATTCTCTTGATCGGGGTACCACAACCTTCGGTCCGGCAGGGTTCGCCCTCGCGCCCATAGACGTCAAAGCTGTGCTGAAAATATCCAAGTTCTCCATCGGCTTGGCGGAAATCGCGCAGGGAAGATCCACCTGCTTCGATGGCGTCCTGCAATACCTTCCGGATGATTGGAACAAGTGCAGCGACTCGGGTCGCAGAAATTTGACCGGCTTTGCGACGTGGCGACACACGACCGCGATAAAGCGCCTCGCAAACATAGATATTACCCAGTCCGGCAACGATTCCCTGATCCAAAAGTGCAGATTTGATCGGAGTGTTCTTTCCCCGAAACGCATCGATCAGATGTTGTTCGTGAAAATCATTACCCAAAGGTTCCGGCCCGAGGACAGACAGCAGCTTGTGATCGTCCGCAGTTGCTGTCTGCAACAGGTCCATCGCACCAAACCGGCGCGGATCGTTGAACGTGACACGTGCGCCATTGGCCATGTGAAAGACCACATGGTCATGTTTTTGGATCACCGGATGTTCATGCGCGAATTGCCCCAGCGGATCGCCAGATACGGTCATCCGGCCTGACATGCCCAAATGAATCAGCAGGGTTTCACCGCTGCTGAGATCGGCAAGAATGTATTTCGACCGTCGACGCAATCGCTGAACCGTCTGCCCCGTCAACCGCTCGGCCATCCGCTCAGGGAAAGGCCAGCGCAGATCAGGACGATTCACATCTGCCCGGTCGATCGCCACGCCTTCCATCGCTGGGCTCAGGCCGCGTCTTACTGTCTCGACCTCAGGCAATTCCGGCATTACACGGCTCCTATTCCAAAGGGCCGCATTGTGCCCCGGTTCCAGAGCCCTATAACAGAGGCGAAATTCGAAAAACGGCAAGGCAAATGTCCGACAACAGCGACAAGACCACTCATTTTGGGTTCGAAACCGTGCGTGAGGCTGAAAAGGCCGGGCGTGTGCAGGGCGTGTTCAACTCGGTCGCCTCGAAATATGACGTGATGAACGATGTCATGTCGATGGGCATTCACCGGGTCTGGAAAGACGCGATGATGGACTGGCTTGCTCCGCGCCCAGGCCAGCGCCTGCTCGACGTGGCGGGCGGCACCGGTGACATCTCGTTTCGATTCCTGAAACGCGCAGGCTATGGCCATGCCACCGTTCTGGATCTAACCGAACCCATGCTGGTCGAAGGCCGCCAACGTGCCGAGGCCGACCAGATGGCAGACAGCCTGAATTGGGTGGTTGGTGATGCCATGGCTCTGCCCTTCGACGACAACACATTTGACGTCTACACGATTTCTTTCGGCATCCGGAACGTGACCCGCCCCCAAGAGGCCCTGAACGAGGCGTTTCGCGTTCTCAAACCCGGCGGCCGCCTGATGGTGTTGGAGTTCAGCCAATTGCCCAATGACGGGCTGCAAAAGCTCTATGACCTTTACAGTTTCAACGTCATCCCGCGCATGGGCAAGCTGATCGCCAATGATTACGACAGCTATCAATATCTGGTCGAATCGATCCGCAATTTCCCGGATCAGGAAACATTTCTGGGCATGGTCCGCGCGGCCGGATTTGAAAATGCCAAGTACCGCAACCTGAGCATGGGCATCGCCGCGCTGCATTCCGGCTGGAAAATCTGATGCGCGGACCACACAACATCATTCGCCTGATCCGCACAGGCGCCACTCTTGAGCGCACAGGCGCCATGAACGTTGTGCTGGACGCGTTCGAGGCTCCGCGCGCAATCCGGTTTCTGGCGCATGCTTTGGGAAAACCGTTCCAATGGTTGGGTTACAAAGGCGATCCTGACATGCCCCCCGCCACAAGGGCGCTGACGGCGCTTGGACCGGCATACATCAAGTTTGGTCAGGTACTGTCGACCCGTCCCGATGTGGTCGGGGATGAGTTGGCCGAACAATTGCGCGTGCTGCAGGACAAGCTGCCCCCGTTCTCTAAAGCCGAAGCCATGGCTGAGGTTGAAAAGGAACTGGGCCAGCCGGTTTCCGAAGTGTTCAGCGAGTTCAGTGAACCCATCGCCGCGGCCTCGATTGCTCAGGTCCACAAGGCCAAGCTGGTTAGCACCGGTGAAGACGTCGCCGTCAAAGTTCTGCGCCCAAACATCGAACGCGCCTTCCGCAAGGATGTAGACGCATTTTATTTCGCCGCACGCATCGTGCAGCTATTCGCCCCCGGTGCACGCCGCCTGCGTCCGATGGAGGTGATCGAACATTTCGACGGCGTGGTCCGCGGTGAGCTCGACCTGCGGCTGGAAAGCGCAGCCGCGTCGGAATATGCGGCCAACACCAAGAACGACACAGGCTTCTGGCTGCCCCCGGTCGTCTGGTCCCTGTCTGCCCGCCGGGTGATGACGCTCAGCTGGGCCGACGGCGTTCCGCTGGGCGACAACATCGCGCTGGATGCTGCGGGGCACGACCGCGGCGATCTGGCGGAACGTGTGCTGCGCCTGTTCCTGTTGCACGCGCTGCGTGACGGTTTTTTCCACGCTGACATGCATCAGGGCAACCTGAAGGTCGCGGCAAATGGGGACATCATTGCCTACGACTATGGCATCATGGGTCATATCGACGAATATACCCGCCGGGTTTATGCCGAGATTCTCTTTGGCTTTATTCGCCGCGACTACAAGCGCGTGGCCGAAGTGCATTTCGAAGCTGGCTATGTCCCTGCCGACAGGGACGTCGACGAGTTTGCCCGCGCCCTGCGCGCGGTCGGAGAGCCTATCTTTGGCATGGATGCCACTCATATTTCGATGGGACGCCTACTGAATTACCTGTTCGAGGTGACAGAACGGTTCGGCATGGAAACCCGCACGGAACTGATCCTGCTGCAACGGACAATGGTGGTCGTCGAAGGCGTGGCGCGGTCACTGGACTCGCGCATCAACATCTGGGAAGTCGCGCGCCCGGTTGTCGAAGATTACATCAAGCAATCCATCGGTCCCCGCGCAGCACTACGGGATTTTGGCAAAACCGCCATGGTGCTGGCCCGCTTTGGCCCGCGCCTGCCCGCTTTGGTGGAAAATGCGCTGATCGCGCAGACGCAAAAGGACGACACTAAAAACAAAGGCCTATCGGCGGCCATTCTTCCAGCAACCATCGGCGCCGCTGCTGGCGCCGCAATTGTCCTGATCCTGACAGCCTTCACCTAAGGCATATCCGTCAGCTTCATCTGGCCAAAATATCCTCGGGGCGAATCGCGCAAGCGCGATGGGGGGCAGACAGCCCCCCCCTCTGCCCGATCCGGATCAGATCCGCTCGAAGGCAATGGCGATACCCTGTCCGCCACCAATGCACATCGTGACCAGGCCCTTCGATCCGCCGATGCGTTCCAGCTCGTACAACGCCTTAAGGGTGATGATCGCGCCTGTAGCGCCCACCGGGTGCCCCAAAGCAATCGCCCCCCCGTTCGGATTCACCTTGGCTGCATCCAGCCCCAGTTCTTTGTTTACGGCCAAGGCTTGCGACGCGAAGGCCTCGTTGCTTTCGATCACATCGAAATCCTCGATCGACAGGCCCGTACGCGCCAACAGGTTCTGTACAGCCGGAACCGGTCCGATCCCCATAACCTCGGGACGGACACCAGCGTGACCGTATCCCAGAATGCGCGCCTTGGGTTTCAGACCCGCTTTCTCAGCTGCTTCAGCCGTAGCCAGAACCATCGCGGCGGCACCGTCGTTGATGCCGGACGCGTTTCCAGCCGTCACCCGACCGTCCTTCTTGAACGCCGGGCGCAGTCCTGCCAGCGCCTCGGCCGAGGTCTGCTTGGGGTGTTCGTCGACCGTGAAATCGACCATGTCGCGTTTGACTTTGACCTGAACCGGCGCGATTTGGCTTTCAAAATAGCCAGCCCCAATCGCAGTCGCAGCCCGCGCCTGGCTGGCTAGGGCAAATTCGTCCATTTGCTCACGCGTGATCTGATGTTCATCCGCCACGTTCTCGGCTGTCACACCCATATGACCGGTGCCAAAGGGACAATTCAGGGCACCCAGCATCATATCGAGCGATTTAACATCCCCCATTTTCGCACCCCAGCGCGCCTGAGGAACGATGTAGGGGCTGCGCGACATGCTTTCGGCACCTCCAGCCACGGCAAATTCTGCATCACCCAACATCAGAGACTGCACAGCGGACACAATCGCCTGCGCTCCCGACCCGCACAGGCGGTTCACATTCATCGCAGGTGTTTCGTTCGGAATGCCCGCTTGTTTTGCAGCGGCGCGCGACAAGTACATATCGCGTGGCTCGGTGTTGATCACGTGGCCAAAAACAACGCTGCCGATCTGGGTCGGTTCGACCCCTGAACGTTCCATCGCCGCTTCCGTCACCACGGTCGCAAGATCAATCGGCGCGGTTGATGCCAGCGCCCCGCCAAACGTACCAATCGCGGTGCGGGCACCATCAAGAATCACGATGTCTTTCATGTCTCTACTCCTCCGGAATTTGACGGAATTATGCATCTGCGGCATCAGGCTGTCCTATGGAACGTACCGTCACAAGCAGAATTGACATATGACGGACAAACGCGCATGAGATTCCGTCATGACGGAAAACCCAGATGATATCCTGACACGCCTGCCCGCACGCCTGAAAGAGGCCCGCCGTGCCAAGGGCTTGTCGCTTGAAGCCGTGGCAAACCTCAGCGGCGTCTCCCGATCCATGGTCAGCCAGATCGAGCGCGGCGAAAGCAGCCCGACGATCTCGACCTTGTGGAACCTGACCCGCGCATTACAGGTGGATTTCGCGGGTCTTCTGGAGGAAGCGAACAGCGCGAACCAGATCGAAGTCCTCAGGAAATCCGAGGTGCCCAGCATCGACAACATGGGCCAAAACTGTCGGATTCGCATTCTTTCACCGCCCGAGGAAGCAGGTGGTCACGAGGTCTACGATATTGAGTTTGACAAAGGCGGCGCACTAAACAGCCAGCCCCACGCCCGTGGAGCCAGAGAACAGTTGACCGTGCTGGAAGGTGCCGTTCGTGTGACCTCCGGTACGGCTGTCAGTGATCTACAGAAGGGTGATACCGCACGCTATGCGGCGGATGTCGTGCATTCGATTGTTGCTAACGGGGCAGCGCGGGTTTTCCTGATCGTTAAAAACGCCTGACACCTGCAAAATCCGTATTCACGGAAATTTTTCCCGTATACTGTAATTCCCCTATTTGGGAATTATGTCCGCTATGTTAGATATGCGACTCAGATAAACGGAGACCGCCATGGCAGATGCATTCTTGTCCCATATTACGGACACCCTTGCGCAGATCGAATCTGAGGGTCTGTATAAGCGCGAACGAATGATCACCTCGCCTCAGGGCGGTGAGATTACGGTGGGCGACCGGAAGGTCATCAACCTGTGCGCCAACAATTATCTAGGTCTGGCCGATCATCCTGCTTTGATCGAGGCCGCCAAAGGCGCGATGGAACCCAAGGGGTTCGGCATGGCTTCGGTCCGCTTCATCTGCGGTACGCAGGACATTCACCGTGAGTTGGAACAGAAGCTGGCCAAGTTCCTGAACAAGGACGATTCGATCCTGTTTGCCGCTTGTTTCGATGCCAATGGCGGCCTGTTTGAGCCTTTGTTAGGGCCTGAAGACGCCATCATCTCGGACAGTTTGAACCACGCCTCGATCATCGACGGTGTGCGGTTGTGCAAGGCGAAGCGCTATCGGTACATGAACAATGACATGAACGATCTTGAAGCTTGGTTGAAACAGGCGCGCGAGGATGGCGCGCGACATATCATGATCGCGACCGATGGCGTGTTCTCAATGGATGGCTATCTGGCCAACCTGCCAAAAATTTGCGAGCTGGCGGACAAATACGATGCCATCGTCATGGTGGATGACTGCCACGCCACCGGCTTCATGGGGCCAAACGGGACGGGCACGCCGGATCACTTCGGTGTCGACGTGGACGTTCTGACGGGAACCTTGGGCAAGGCACTTGGGGGAGCTATCGGCGGTTACATCGCCGGGCCGCAGCCAGTGATCGACCTACTACGGCAGCGGGCGCGGCCCTATCTGTTCTCAAACTCGCTGCCACCCTCCATCGTCGCCGCCGGATTGGAAGCAATCCGCCTGGTCGAAGAGGGCGACGTGCTGCGCGCGCAACTGTTCGGCAACGCGAAATACTGGCGTGCAGGATTGGAAAATCTGGGCTTTGACCTCCTGCCCGGCGAACACCCCATCATCCCAGTCATGTTGGGCGAGGCGCAACTGGCGCAAGATATGGCGTCGCGCCTGTTCGACGAAGGCGTCTATGTATCGGGCTTCTTTTTCCCAGTGGTCCCACGTGGTCAGGCACGGATCAGAACACAGATGAATGCGGCTCTAACAAGGGACGAATTAGACCTTGCGCTGGCCGCCTTTGGCAAGGTCGGCAAAGAATTGGGAGTGATCTGATGCGCCCCAACACAATGAAAGCTTTGGAGAAATCCAAACCTGAGGAAGGTCTGTGGATAGTGCAGGCCCCGGTGCCCGAAATCGACGCGGATGAGGTTCTGATCCGCATCAACAAGACCGGCATTTGCGGGACAGATATCCATATCTGGAACTGGGATGACTGGGCTGCGGCCACGGTGCCGATCCCGATGATCACCGGCCACGAATTCGCGGGTGAGATCGTCGAAATCGGGCGTAATGTCACCGGTCTGGAGATCGGCCAGCGCTGTTCTGGCGAAGGACATCTGATCACCACCGACAGCCGACAGAGCCGCGCGGGAAAGTTCCATCTGGACCCCGGCACGCGGGGCATTGGTGTGAATGAACAGGGGGCCTTTGCCCAATATCTGAAACTTCCTGCCTTCAACGTGGTGCCCTTGCCCGAGGATGTTCCGGATGAGATCGGAGCCATCCTCGACCCGCTGGGCAACGCGGTTCACACTGCGCTCAGCTTCGACCTGCTGGGCGAAGATGTTCTGATCACAGGCGCAGGCCCTATCGGCATCATGGCTGCGGCCGTTGCGCGGCATGCAGGCGCGCGGCATGTGGTGATCACCGATATCAACCCGGATCGTCTAAAGCTGGCCGAACACGTCGTGCCCACCGTGCGGTCCGTGGATGTCAGCAAGGAAGACCTGCAAGACGTCATAACCGAGCTTGGTATGCAGCAGGGGTTTGACGTTGGCTTGGAGATGTCCGGTTCGCAAGCCGCACTGGACCAGATGGTCGAGGCACTGGTGATGGGCGGCAAAATCGCCTTGCTGGGCATTCCCCCCGGAAAATCCCCAGTTGATTGGAGCCGTATCGTCTTCAAGGCCATCACCATCAAAGGTGTTTATGGGCGTGAAATGTTCGAAACATGGTACAAGATGATCGCCATGTTGCAGAACGGTCTGGACGTCAGCCGGGTCATTACGCACCAGATGAAGGTCGACGATTTCGCCGCAGGTTTTGACGCGATGAAATCCGGCCAATCCGGCAAAGTGGTTCTGGACTGGACTTAACGCTCTGGAATTGCGCGAGATCAGTCCCTAAACAGGGGTGAAATCATGCGTTTGGAGGAGCAAATGGGCGACAAGGACCGGTATCTGGAACGCGGGATCGAGGACACTCTGGTCACCGATTTCGCGGAAACCCATCGCAAGAGCTATGGCGACTTCCTGCAGCTCAAGACCTTGTTGAATCTGCAAAAAACGTTTCAGGACCCTGCGCAGCCAGATGAAATGCTGTTCATCATCATCCATCAGGTCAGCGAGTTGTGGTTGAAACTGATGCACCACCAACTGGTCGAGGTACGCCGGTTCCTGCAACAGGACGAATTCGGCCCCGCGATGAAGAATCTCGACCGGGTCAAGGCGATTCAGCGCCAACTGATCTCGGCTTGGGAGACGTTGCTGACCATGACGCCGGCCGACTATATGACCTTCCGCGAGGCGTTGGGCAGTTCTTCGGGTTTCCAAAGCTACGGCTATCGTCAGATCGAATTCATTCTGGGCAACAAGGATGCCTCGACGCTGAAGGTTCACGCACATGATCCCGAAGTGATGGCGATGCTAGACGCCGCACTGACGAAGCCGTCCTTGTATGACGAGGTGCTGCATATGTTGTCCCGTCAGGGTTTCGATGTGCCCGATGATTTACTGAATCGGGACTATGCGCAGCCATATTCCGGCGACAACCGCGTGGTTAAGATTTGGGGGCAGGTGTTCCGCGATACGGACAAGTATTGGGACCTTTACGCGCTAGCCGAAAAGCTGATGGACGTCGAATCCCTGTTCCAACGCTGGCGTTTTGACCACGTCACAGCTGTGGAACGTGTCATCGGCAACCAACCCGGCACGGGTGGATCCAGCGGCGTGTCCTTTCTGCGCAAAGCCCTGGATTTACGCTTCTTCCACGATCTCTACGATGTGCGCACCGAATTGATGTATGCGGGGCAGGAGTAGGCGATGCTGTATCGAGGGTTCCCTAAGGACGAGTTGGAGCGTGAGTACTCCCCCAGTTCGATGATCGGTGGCGATCTGACACCCTATCTAGACAGCTATACCGCACTCAGCGCGCAGCACCGGGCGAGGATGGACGTGAAGGAAAACGTCGCCTATGGCGAATCGCCGGCGCAAGTGCTGGATTTCTTTCCCGCGAAAGGAGCAGGTGCGCCGTTGCACGTCTTTGTTCACGGCGGATATTGGCAAGCGCTCAGCCAGCGCGAATCAGCGATGATGGCCCCCGCACTGATTGAGGCCGAGCAATCCTTTGCCACGTTGAATTACACGTTGGCCCCGGATGCGCGGCTGGATCAGATGGTCAACGAATGCCGCGATGCCCTGCTTTGGCTGGCAGAGAACGCGTTCAATTTGGGCTTTGATCCGTCGCGGATCACCCTATCGGGACACAGTGCAGGCGCGCATCTGGTGGCCATGGTCATGGCGACCTCGGCGGATGCGTTGGCCCGCGCGGGATTGCGCGTGCGCGATGTTATTCTGATCAGCGGCGTCTATGATCTGGAACCGATCAGCCTGACGTCCGTAAACGATCCGCTGCAACTGACTCCGGTCGAGATACATGATCTGTCCCCCATCCTGCACCTGCCCGCCCCCGGCCCGCGCTACCACGTGGCCGTGGCCGAACGAGACACGCCCGAATTTGTCCGCCAGAGCCGAGATTATGCTGAATTGCTGCGCAAAGCCGGACATTCGGTCAGTTTCGACCTGAAAAAGGGGATGCAGCATTTCGATATTATCATGCATCCGGGGACGTTTTTAGCGGGGTCGAAATAGGCAAGGGCCATTTGCTGCGACGCCATGAACGTCTTGTTCGAGCGCATTTTAACCGATGCTGCACTTTGGACAAACGTCCGATGGCGAGACGCTTCAAACAAATTGCCTTAATTCAGCCATACATTCCGCGCATCAGTACACAAAAGGCTGCATTTCTAATAAAAAACTGATGCCCATACAAAATGATTTTGCGTAATAGAATTCGGTTGCTCGCCATTATTGTGGCTGCGTCTGGAGTTGGGTTGATCGTCTACAAACCATTCAAAACTATGGTGTTTGAGCGCGTCGATTCCACGCTGGCTGCTTGCAAGAGCGCCCGCCATACGGACAAGCAGGTCGAAATCTGCGCCGAGGCGCTGGCTGCGCACGACAAGGCGATTTCGAAATACCCAACTGACGATCACATTGATCATACTTGGCGGGACCAAGCGTGGCTCAAAGGGATTATGGGTGATTACGCGGGTTCCATGTCGGATATCAACAAAGCTCTAGAGCTCAATCCGAACTCGGCTTGGGCTTGGTATTGGCGAGGACGACTGAGCATGCCGGCTGGGAATTTGGAATCCGCGATTTCTGACTACCGGCAGGCTCTGGTATTAGACCCTCTTTATTGCGCACCAAGCCGGAGACTTGGGTATATGACGTGGGTGATCTGGAAGGTTGGGGGGCGTGACCCTTCGGCACTGGACAAGATCCTAAAAAGAGAACAAGGCAAGAGTCCCAACAACCCGAATATGGCTTTCGTAAACCATTTGGCCAACTATGCGGATGGACCGCAAGCGGGGGCGCTGAATGCGCTGGACTTGTTGATACAATCAACTGATCGTCCCGAGTACCTGATGCTGTTGCGCGCAAGACAGAACATGCAGATTGAGCAATACGAGGCAGCGTTAGAGGAGCTGTCGTATGTGACACAAGGCCCGGAACTCTACGAGCAATTAGGTGAGGGATTCAGAGCGCAAATATCTGAATTAAGGGCCGCCGGAAACGAATGTGCGGCTGACGTGTTGATTGGGAACAATTCAAACTTCTCTTCTGTTTACAGCGATGGGTTGCGACTAAAAGTGGACGCTCAAATGGAAGTGGAGGATTGGATGGGCGCCTTAACTTCAGTGGACCGGCTGATCGCCTATAGGCCGCAAAGGCATATGCCTTGGACTACGAAAGGCGAGATTCTCGAACAGTTAGATCGTTTGGAGGAAGCAGAGGCGAGCTACAAGGAAGCTATCCGTTTGGCGCGGCCAGAAAACTACGATGCAGGCCATGCAACTTCCCCACCGTTCATTGAAGCGCTGTTTCGCCTTGCCGCCATCTATGAGGAAAAAGGCAGGTTGGTTGAAGCGCAGGTTATATGGGATGAAGCCTTGGCGGTAGCCGACAACAGTGTGATCTGGGATATTCAAGAATTAATGAAGAATGCAGGTCACTTTGCGGGTGACAGGACCGATGTTTACGATCCGCAAACCAAAGCTGCGGTACACGCCTGCTTGAAGGATGCCGCCTGCAAATGGGAGAGTATCGGGGGGCTACAGTTACGTTAGCGCACGCTATCGCGCTTCGCCGAAAAGTGACAAAGCGTCATTCGCAGACTTGTGATAAAGGGCCGCTTTGCCCGCAAAGCGGACGTGCAGTTATTGTACTCTTGAGGATAGAGCAGGATTAAATGATGCGTGTTTCTGACTGGATTCGGAAAGCCTTAGGCAAAACATAGAAAAACGGCGACCCTTTGGGTCGCCGCTAACTGTTTCAGCGCATAGCAAAATCAATCCAGCGTACGCGTAACCTCTTCGCGTTCGAAGATTTCAATCACGTCGCCTGCACGGATATCGTCGTAGTTCTCGAACGCCATACCGCATTCCTGACCCGACTGGACCTCGGCCACTTCGTCCTTGAAGCGTTTCAGCGTCTTCAGCGTGCCTTCGTGGATCACCACGTTGTCGCGCAGCAGGCGGACACCTGCGGAACGACGCGCCACGCCTTCGGTGACCAGACAGCCAGCAACTTTGCCGACGCCTGTAACCTTGAAGACTTCGCGGATCTCGGCGTAACCGATGAACTTTTCGCGAATCTCGGCGCTCAGCAGGCCGGATGCGGCGGCTTTCACGTCGTCCACAAGGTCATAGATTACCGAGTAGTAGCGGATTTCCACGCCCTTCTGGTTCGCGGTGTTCCGCGCCGACGCATTGGCACGCACGTTGAAGCCCAGGATCGGCGCACCGGATGCTTCGGCCAGGCCGACATCGGTTTCGGTAATCGCACCTACGCCCGAGTGCAGCACGCGCACGCGCACCTCGTCGTTGCCGATTTTTTCCATCGCCTGAACGATGGCCTCAGCCGAGCCCTGAACGTCTGCTTTCATCAGAATTGGCAGTTCGTTGACGTTCTCGTCTTCCTTGGCTTTCTGCATC
The DNA here is from genome assembly GCF_059609805.1 of Ruegeria sp. YTSC004. Classification (NCBI taxonomy): domain Bacteria; kingdom Pseudomonadati; phylum Pseudomonadota; class Alphaproteobacteria; order Rhodobacterales; family Roseobacteraceae; genus Ruegeria; species Ruegeria sp. YTSC004. Next base: position 54,708 of record NZ_JBXWMJ010000011.1, on the reverse strand, counting down.
AGCTGCTCAAGGGTCGTTGCGGCGCCAGCGGCCGCACGTTTGTCCTTGGCGGCCTGTTCGCGGTATTCCGCGATCTCGCGAGCCTGTGCTTCGGTCTCGGTCACGTTCAGAACGTCGCCCGCTTCAGGCGTGCCGTTCAGACCCAGTACCTCGACAGGAACCGAGGGGCCAGCTTCCTTGACGCGTTCACCCTTGTCATTAATCAGCGCACGGACTTTACCGTATTGCTCACCCACGACGAAGATATCGCCCTGACGCAGCGTGCCGTTCTGAACCAGAACAGTGGCGACCGGGCCGCGACCCACGTCCAGCTGCGCCTCGATCACGGCACCTTGGGCGGCGCGATTCGGGTTGGCTTTCAGCTCCAGAATCTCGGATTGCAGCGCGATGGCTTCTAGCAGTTCATCCAGACCCTGACCGGTGATGGCAGAGACTTCAACGTCCTGAACTTCACCCGACATTTTCTCGACGATGACTTCGTGCTGCAGCAGATCGGTGCGCACCTTGTCCGGGTTCGCGCCTGGCTTGTCGACCTTGTTGATCGCCACGATCATCGGCACTCCGGCCGCTTTCGCGTGGTTGATCGCTTCGACCGTCTGCGGCATCACCGCGTCATCGGCGGCAACAACCAGAACCACGATATCCGTGACCTGAGCACCGCGCGAGCGCATCGAGGTAAAGGCCGCGTGGCCCGGCGTATCCAGGAAGGACAGCGTGGTGCCGCTATCGGTTGTCACCTGATAGGCACCGATGTGCTGGGTGATGCCACCCGCCTCGCCTGCCACAACCCGCGCATCGCGGATCGCATCCAGCAGCGAGGTTTTGCCGTGGTCAACGTGACCCATGATGGTGATGACCGGTGGGCGCGATTTCAGATCTTTGTCGTCGTCTTCGACCTCTTTGATGACGTCCTCGACATCCGAATCAGAGACACGGGTCACTTTGTGACCGAATTCTTCGATGATCAGCTCGGCTGTATCGGCGTCAATGGTCTGGTTCTGCGTGACCATCATGCCCATGTTCATCAGCGATTTGACAACGTCTGCCACACGCTCGGCCATACGGTTGGCCAGCTCGGACACCGTGATCGCCTCGGGCAGCTGTACGTCGCGGATTACCTTTTCGCGCTCGACCGTACCACCCATGGCTTTCTGGCGCGCCCGCTCCTGCTTGCGCTTCATCGCCGCCATAGAGCGGTGCCGATTACCTTCGCCGCCCGTTGCCTGACCCAGTGTCAGCTTGCCGGACCGGCGGTTGTCATCACGGCCTTTGCCACGATTGCCGCGCTGTTCACGCTCGCGATCGTTTTTCCGCGGCGTTGCAGCCGGTGCAGGCTTGTTGGCCGGGCTGCGCGGAGCAGCCGCCTTGGGCTCTGCCGGTGCAGCCGGAGCAGCTGCGCGTTGGGCCGCTATTTCAGCCTCTTTGCGCTTGCGATCTTCTTCTTCGGCCTTGGCACGTGCACGTTCTTCGGCCTCACGCTGTTCGCGTTCCTTAGCCTCTTGCTCCGCACGACGACGGGCGCGTTCTTCTTCACGCGCTTTTTCAGCTGCCTCGCGGGCGGCGGCTTCTTCGACCTCGCGGGCCTTCGCGGCCTGCAGCGCCTTCATCCGGCGGGCCATCTCCGCATCGGAAATCCCGGCAGGGCGGCGCGACGGATCACCCGAGGGCGTTGCTCCGCCACCTGGCTTGCCGGCACCCGGCTTGGGAACCACCACGCGCTTGCGTTTGGTCTCCACCACGACATTCTTGGTACGTCCGTGGCTGAAACTTTGTTTCACATTTCCGGGGCGTGCCCCGCCACGAAGACCCAATGTCTTTTTGCCGTCATTATCGCTCATAAAGCTTCTTACCCTTCCGCGCGGCCCCTGCCGCCGTCATCCGTTTCGCGCAAGCCACGCAGGCGCTGCGCTTCCTCTACAACACGTTTGGCGAGTCCGCCAGAGGCGAGCGCCGCATGAATCACGGTTTGGCGCCCAAATGCCTGTCCCAACTCGTCCGCCGTCAGCCAGCCGATGTATGTTCCGAAGTGCGGCGTGCTCAGTTTCGACTTGCCGCGCCCCGATCCATCAGAGGCTTGTATCAGTATCTGGGCCTCTTCCCGGTCCAGCCACGTCTTGACCTTTTCGTAACCGGCGATCGCATCACCGGATTTACGCGCAAGGCTCACCAACTCGATCACACGGCGCGCAATCTGACGTTCAACTTCATCCGCGAGATCGTTAGGCACGCTGACTTGTGCCTTGAAACCACGTGCAAACAACTTTTTGCCCACGGCCTTGTCCAACGCGCTTCGATCCGCCGCGACATAGACACCGCGCCCCGGTAGTTTCGCCGCGACATCCGGAAAGACCTGACCATCCGGCCCCGTCACAAAGCGGATCAACCCATATTTAGGTTGAACCTCGCCCGTGGCGATGCACTTGCGTTCAGGTCCTTCGGACCGATCCTTATGGACGCCACCGCGACCCATTTGCGCCACCCGAAGCCTGAGATCAGGCCTCGGCCCCCTCTTCGGTAACTTCTTCTTCGGCCTGCTCCAAGTCAGCAGGATCGACCCAGCCCAGCATGATCCGAGCTGTCATGACCAGATCCTGCGCCTCTTCCAGCGTTACTCCGAAAGGTTCCAGAACACCGTCATCTTTGATTCGCTGGCCGTCGACCGTGGTCCAACCACCGGCCAGTTCCCAGTCAGCGCAGGTGGCGAAGTCTTCCAGGTTCTTCACATCGTCCTTGGCCAGCGCCTCAACCATCTGGGGTGTCAGGCCTTCGAATTCAATGAGACTGTCTTCGGCACCCAACGCGCGGGCACTTTCCAACGCAGCCTTGGCCTGTGCTTCCAGATATTCGCGCGCCCGTGTTTGCAGCTCTTGCGCGGTGCCTTCGTCAACGCCGTCGATCACCAGCAGTTCTTCGATCTCCACATAGGCTACCTCTTCGAGGTTGGTGAAGCCTTCGGAGACCAGCAACTGGGCAAAGAACTCATCCAGATCCAGGCTGTCCATGAACAGCTGGGTGCGGGCTTCGAATTCTTTCTGACGACGCGCCGATTCTTCGGCCTCGGTCATGATGTCGATATCCAGATTGGTCAGCTGGCTGGCCAGACGCACGTTCTGACCGCGGCGACCGATGGCCAGCGAAAGCTGTTCCTCGGGAACCACAACCTCGATTTTGCCGGCTTCTTCATCCAGAACCACCTTGGAAACCTCAGCAGGCTGCAGCGCGTTCACCAGGAAGGTCGGTTGATCTTCGTTCCACGGGATGATGTCGATCTTTTCACCCTGCAGCTCGTTTACAACGGCCTGCACGCGGCTGCCGCGCATACCAACGCAAGCACCAACAGGATCGATCGAACCGTCATAGGAAATCACGGCGATCTTGGCGCGCGAACCGGGGTCACGGGCAACAGCTTTGACCTCGATGATGCCGTCATAGATTTCCGGCACTTCCATCTTGAACAGCTCGGCCATGAATTCCGGCGCGGTGCGCGTCAGGAAGATCTGGTGGCCACGAACTTCGCGACGCACTTCCTTGATATAGGCACGCACACGGTCATTCGGACGATAGCTTTCGCGACCGATCTTGTCATTGCGGCGTAGAACGGCCTCAGCACCGCCCAGATCGACGATGACATTGCCAAACTCTTCGCGCTTGACCGCACCGTTGATGATAGTGCCTGCGCGATCCTTGAAATCTTCGTACTGACGGTCACGCTCGGCTTCGCGCACCTTCTGCAGGATCACCTGCTTTGCGGATTGTGCCGCGATACGGCCCATTTCAACCGGCGGCACTTCTTCAACGAAGACATCACCAACCGAAGGCGTTTCCATATACTGCTTGGCCTGCTCGACGGTCATCTCAGCCTGATAGTTTTCCAGCTCTTCATCCTCGACCACTGTGCGGACGCGGGTGAATGTTGCTTTACCGGTCTTGCGATCGATGCTGACGCGGATGTCCATCTCGGCGCCGTAACGGCTCTTGGCGGCGCGGGCGAGCGATTCTTCCATCGCTTCGACAACCAGACCGGGGTCGATCATCTTTTCGCGGGCCACGGCCTCGGCGGTCTGCAGCAGCTCCAGCTGGTTGGCTGAGGTGATTGCCATCAGTTCGTCTCCTCTTCGGACCCTTCGGTCTCAATCTCGTCGAAAGCGTTTTCGTTCAGGGCACCGGCGTCTTTGCGCTGGCGCAGCATTTCCTTGATCAGGTCATCGGTCAGGACCAGCTTGGCATCGCTTAGCCAGTCGAATTGCAGTCCGATGGTGATCGTCTCGTCCCCCTCGGCGAGATTGATCAAGACCTCATCTCCCTCGATCCCGGCCAGCTCACCCTTAAAACGGCGGCGCCCGTCGATCAGTTCGGCGGTTTCGATCTTGGCCTCATATCCTTCGAACGCCTCAAAATCCTTAAGACGGGTCAAGGGGCGGTCGATGCCTGGGCTGGACACTTCCAGCGCATAGGCGTCAAGGATCGGATCCTCGACATCCAACGTGGCGCTGACCGCGTTCGAAATCTCGGCGCAATCATCCACTTCGATACCGCCATCAGGCTTGTCAGCCATGATCTGCAGCGTGGTTTGTTTGCCGCTCATCAGGCGAATACGCACAAGTTCATACCCCAGATCCTCGATCACGGGGGTGATGATCTCGGCCAGTCGCCGGTCGATGGCTGCTTTGGCTATCAGGTCATTTGTCATCTGGTACTCTACCCTGTCAGTCGGGCACAAAAAAACGGGCGCGCGGCCCGTCGATCTTTTCCGGTGGAGCCCCGGACCGAAGCCCGACGCGCCGCTGTTAACGGCCATATAGCCAAGCGACTGCAAGATTGCAAGCCCAAGCGCCCGGATGGGCAATCACAATATCAGTCTGACAGAATCCACTCGCCATTTTCACACAGGTAAGGACCAACGCGGTCCCCGTCTTCGTAGACTTCGCCGTCAAACAGGCATTGACGTCCCTGGGCATGTGCCACGCCTGACAGAGCGACGGTCACAAGTGCAATAGTGGCAGCGAGAACAGCAAGTTTATTCATGGAAAGCTCCTATTCCGCCGAAGATGCAAAAAGCGCAGGCTGCGTGTTGCGTGGGTAGATAATCACCGAAAGAGTGCCCCTGCCCTGAAACTGCTCGGCATTCGCCGTCCGCGGTGGGAAGAGTTGATCAAAGGCCACCCGGTTCAGCCCCAGCTTCATTTCCGAACCCGACAAAAACTCGAACGGTGTCCGCGCGGCACAGGCATGAAAAACAGGATCTTGCCGCACCGTGAACTGACGCATGATATTGGATGACCCGCCGGTCGGTTTGATCAGGACGGTAATCCCCGGTTTCAAAAAACTGTCAGGGCAGGTGTACACCATCGGTTTTTCGTTTCCGTTTGCGTCATGCAATAACACACCCTCGGCCGTTACCTCGTGCTTGAAGGGGCTGAACACGGTCTCTTGCTGAATGAAGTTGGTGTAAAGCGTCGCAAATAGCTGGCTGTCACCACGCGGTTCCGACTTTATACCCTCGTACAGATCAGCGATGGCCTGCCACATCCTTGAGTCCGCCCCACGCAGTGTTCCGGGCAGCGAAAACGGACCTTCCAGATCATACAGCACGTCGCGCAGCCCGGCCGACAGGGGATCCTCCTTTTCCAGCCCTCTAATCTCGTGAACCAGATCCGAATCGTTCAACGCATAGTAACCATGCGACTTCAGCGTGCGGGTCAGAGCCCGCATATCGGACAGTTTCCGCGCTGTCGTCTCTGCACTATCTTCGGGGTTCGCCTCTACGGCCTCAAAACCCTTGTCCAGCAACTGAGTCAGCGACTGCCCTTCGCGGGCATCCAGCTCTATCGTCCCGTTTTTGCTGACTTTTACGGTAACGTCTTTACCTGATTTCAGGGCAAACACCGCAACAACCGCCAATGCTACGGACAAAATGGATATTGATATATTCTTTAAGCTTTCAACCCTCATGGGAATTCTCCCATTTTCGAAACAACTAAGCTAATACAGCGCGTACAATAGCAAAATTTTGCACAAAGTAGAAGTCAGGCGAATTTTCGGCGTTTAAATCAACCACCAACGCTCGGCAACGCGGCCATCATCCAGGGGGCGATCCGTTCCGATCTGACGGGGCATGCCGACATGCCCTGCTACAGCCAGCGCCATATCGGATTCGCTTGGAAAAAAGCGCAATCCGCGGTGCGGGCTGAACCCTTCGCCCTGCGGCAGTGCCGCGATATCCACAAAGCCGTCTCGCAACGCCTCGGTACGCACGCGAGCGTCGGGAATCACGATAACTTCCAGGGTTTCGGCCCAGCCAGCCAATCCATCCTTGTAGTGGCCCGCCACACGGCGCCCAAGGAAATGACGATCATCCTCCGCCCGTTCAACTCGGTAGCATCCGGTGCCGTTCGCCGCCTGCAAGGGCGTGACACCTTGCCCGTTGCGCGTAATAACGAACCTGCTGTCGGCCAAAAGGAAGGGTAGACCCGGGTTGGCCTGAGCCAACTCCAGACGCACGCGATTATCTGACAAGGCGTCGACCTGCCCGACATCGCCCAGAACCGCCATCACATCCCTTACATCAAGGACTGCACCATCGTGAAAACGAGCGTTCTCGCGCAGATCAAAGCTCCAGATGCGGGCTTGGGAATCAGTTTGCCAACCGGTCGCAAGCTCTCCGCGCAGGGTGCCGTCAGGTGCAATCTCGGTCAGGGTGTCGAACACGGCCCCACGGGCCACCTGCTCCAAACTGTCATCGCGGGGCACGGCAAGGCGCAGCGTACCACCCACTTTGGGCGTATCCGCCAGCGAAGCGCCCGTCGCCGCCAACAAGGCGGCAGCAGCACCAGACGCAAACAAAGCGCGACGGTCGATGCGTGTCATAATGCGCCCTCCGCCACGCGGTCCATGATGCGAACCAATTCCGCGCTAATTCCGGGTTCGGACAGCGCATGCCCGGCCTGACGCACCATCTTCAGCTCGCCATTGGGCCACTGCTGGGCAAGGTTCCACGCGGCCTGAGGCGGACAGATCATGTCATACCGACCCTGCACGATATGGCCGGGGATATGTGCGATTCTGTCCATCTGGTCCAGAATCTGCCCGTCCCGTTCAAGGAACGCGCGGTTGATGAAATAGTGATTCTCAAGCCGCGCAAAGGCGCGCGCGTATTCTCCGGGGCTTTCCCCGGTTGCGCCATGTGAATGGATTGAGGCCAGCGCATTTTCCCAACTGGACCAGGCCCGGGCATACAGGATCTCGGTCGCGCGATCCCCCGAGAACAGGCGCTTGTTAAATGCGCCTATGGTGTCACTCAGCTCATTGTCGGAAAGAAGAGCGGTGAACTTCGCCCATTGCTCGGGCCAAAACTTTCCCGCGCCGCCGCCGTAAAACCAATCCAACTCGGCCTGCGTCGCTAGGAACACACCGCGCAGCACCAGGCGATTGACCCGATCCGGGTGGGACTGCGCATAGACCAGCGCAAGCGTTGCCCCCCAGCTGCCGCCAAAGACAATCCAGTCGTCGATATCCAGCAGAGTTCGCAGACGTTCGATATCGTCCACCAGATGCCATGTGGTGTTATCCGTGACCGAGGCATGCGGGCGTGACCGTCCACATCCACGCTGATCAAACAGAATCACCCGATAGACGTCCGGATCAAAATAGCGCCGCATCGCGGGGCTGCAGCCACCGCCCGGGCCTCCGTGCAGAATCACCACCGGAATGCCGTTGGGATTGCCGCATTGTTCCATATAGATACGGTGTCCGTCGCCTACATCGACCATACGCTGATCGAAAGGATCGATCGGCGGGTACAGATATTGAACTGCGCGCTTTTGGTCCGGGTACTTGTCCATTATGGCCCTATATAGTCCTTAAGCGTAAAAGAGCATACGGAGACAGGAATGCAAGCGCATCCGAACACGGTTGACCCTTCTGAGATCGCAAAATTCGAAGCGATGGCCGCAGAATGGTGGGATCCTCACGGAAAATTCAAACCTTTGCACATGCTGAATCCCTGTCGGCTGGATTATATCACACAGCAGATCGCGGGCGAATTCGATCGCGATTTGAAGGCCGCAAAGCCGTTCGAGGGCCTGCGTTTGCTGGATATCGGCTGCGGCGGCGGGCTGCTGAGCGAACCGATGGCCCGCCTTGGGGCCGAAGTGGTCGGAGCGGATGCCGCCGAAGGCAACCTGCCCGTCGCGCGCATCCACGCGGAACAATCCGGGCTTGAGATCGACTACCGCCACACCACTGCCGAGGACATGGCCGCTGCAGGCGAACAGTTCGACGTGGTGCTGAACATGGAGGTGGTTGAGCATGTGGCCGACCCCCTTGGTTTTCTGACCGCATCGCAAGACTTGCTGAAACCCGGCGGTTTGCTGATCTGTTCCACGATCAACCGCAACCCGAAATCTTATGCGATGGCCATTTTCGGGGCCGAGGTCGTCATGCGCTGGCTGCCGCGCGGCACGCATGAGTGGAACAAGTTCATCACCCCGGATGAGTTGTTCGACCTGCTGCGTCAGGCTGGACTGGAACCGGTGGATCGCAAAGGGTTCGTATTCAACCCGATCCTGTGGAGCTGGTCGATCTCGGACCGAGATCTGAGCGTGAATTATGTGACGGCGAGTGTGAAACCGGGGTAGGATGGGTGCTTGCAGCCATTATTCCAACGACAATACAGACGCGATGGGTACAAGCACCCATCCTACGATTTCTTAAAACTCTAAACGGGTCAGTCCAAAAGCAGGGCCAAAACCAGCAGCTGTTAGCTCGCTGCCAAGTGCGTCACTAAGGAAAAAATACCTGAACATATTGGGATCAATCCAGACTGCTGGACCATTTACCGATCTGGTATCCGGCACAAGGCAATCAGCAAGTGAGGCATCAGGCTTAGGCTTAGGCTTAGGCTTAGGCTTAGGCTTAGGCTTAGGCTTAGGCTTAGGCTTAGGCTTAGGCTTAGGCTTAAACACCTCGCGCCCAGGCCACACATGCACAACATCGCTCTTTGCAATATCGATTGCATGACCTTGATTCTTGAAAATTAGAGCATATGCCACACCATCAGGCGGGGCCTCTGTATCATTACCAAAAAGTTGCGTTTTTTGCAGGCGTGCCTGGCCCAAATCATAGTGCTCAAAAATCTCCGCAACATCCGCACGTAACATTGGGTGCCCTGCACTGAACACCGGAAGTATAGTGCTCGGTGGTGCCTCGCTTAGGTTCCAATAGAGTTCATTCGGCACTGCTTCTGAGTCGACATGCTCGCCACGGGCATTCTTCTTATTTCCGTCACTATGTTTCTTAGCGATTTCGACATCTTCGTCGCGAAACTTGATCGAAGTGATCTTGTTTCACATTGGTTCAGTGACAAAACCAATGCTGAGCTCATGTCTTTGGTAAACATCGCTAACCCAGATTGCGCCACTCGGTTTTGAAGTCTTCAGGTGAGATCGATTTTGTTGATCTTCGTTAGCGGAGGTTGGCGAAGTCACGTTCTCTGAAAGCACACTGGATTTCCGTCGCTTCCTAAACCAACGCATGACCTTCCTACTCCCCCTCCAACTGCAACCTCAAATCCCGCAGCACGGGCAGCGTGCTGCGGACCCGCTCCAGCCCCAGTTCTCCGACCACGCGGTTGATCAGTGGGGCGATCGACGCAATCGCCTGATCGCGCGCTCTCCGGCCAGCCGGGCTGATCGCCACCATCTTGCGGCGGGCGTCGTCCCAGTCGGGGCGGATGTGGATGTATCCGGCCCATTCCAGCTTGGCCAAAGTGTTGGTCATCGCCCCTCGGGTCACGTGGAATGTGTCCGCCAGTTGGGCCGGGCTGCGCTCATCTCCGACGAACACCAGATGGTTCAGCACCGAGAAATGCGAAATCTCCATGCCCTTGGGCAGCACTCGGCTAAGCCGGTTGCGCAACAGCTGATCGGCGGTCAGGATTTCGCTGAACAGCGTGACCGCAAGGGCATTGTGTTCGTCAGTCATGGTCCGGTTCTGGATCAGGGTCCGTCAAAGCGACGGGTGTGAGTAAGTGAGGGCACCCGTCGGCGCGCCTCAGACACAGAACTATCACGCAAATCGAAAATGTGAATGCCCGGATCGGTCCCTGCGTCGATGACAACCTCTCCCCAAGGGGCAATTACCATGCTGTGGCCATAGGTATGGCGCGTTTTTCCTCGGGTTTTCGGATGTTCGCCGGTTTGCCCCGGGGCCAGCACCCAACAGCCGGTCTCGATCGCCCGCGCACGCAGCAGCGATTCCCAGTGCGCAGCCCCGGTCACCGGCGAAAACGCCGCCGGAACCGTCAGGATACGTGCACCCGCCTGCGCCAGCGCCGCGTAAAGCGCCGGGAACCGGATGTCGTAACACACCGTCATGCCAACCTTGCCAAAATCGGTGTCGGCAATCACCGCCTTGTCGCCGGGCCGGTAGTTTTTCGATTCGCGGAAGGTCTCGGTTTCGGTAACCTGCACGTCAAACATGTGAATCTTGTCATACCGCGCCACGATCTGCCCCTGCGGGTCAATCATGAAGGATCGGTTGGCAAACCGCCCGTCCGCGTCATGGGTCTTGATCGCTAAAGACCCGATCATCAGCCAGACACCCAGCGCGGCGGCCTGATCCCGCAGGCCCGCCAACGTCTGGTCGTCTTCTTCGTGCTGCAGAACCTCGCGCTGCCGCGTTGTGCTGGTGGACACGCAGTTCGTCACCTCAGGCGTCAGGATGAACCGCGCGCCTTGTGCCGCAGCCTCGGCCATCATGGCGCGCACCCTGTCCAGGTTTTCGACCGGATCGTCCGACGAGGTGATTTGCAGCAGCGCGGTCTTCATCAAGCTGCGAGCAGGCGATCCAGCTTGCCCTGACGCTCCAACTCATACAGTTCGTCACAGCCGCCCACGTGCTGCGCACCGATAAAGATTTGTGGCACGGTTCGTTTGCCACCGGCGCGCTGGATCATCTCGGGCTTGCGCTTGGGGTGCATCAGCACGTCGACTTCCTTGAATTCGACGCCTTTCTGTTTCAGCAAGCGTTTGGCCGCGTGACAAAAGCCGCAGAGCGGCGAGGTGTAGATTTCTACCGGTTTCATATTCCGTACCTTCGCGTTTCGCATAATCTTGGGCGAATTAGGCATCCTTGGCAACGCGCGCTAGGGTCAACACGGAAATATGATTTGCTCCGGATGCAAGGCAGACACGCGCGCAAGCCGCCAGTGTTGCGCCGGACGTCATCACATCATCCACCAGCAGGATATCGCGGCCCCGCAAGCGGTCTTGCCGCTTTGGATGGGCGATGATCGCGCTTTTAAGGACTTCAGCCCGCTCTGCCGCTGTTTTGCCATCCAGAACAGGCGTCTTTCGGTGGCGAAGCAAAAGGTCCGGGCACACCTCAAGCCCTGCCTCTTTCCCAAGGTGCTGCGCCAGTAGGGCGGACTGGTTGTACCGGCGTTTCAACAACCGGGACCAGTGTAAAGGCACCGGCGCAAGCAGCATCCCTTCGCGGAACATCTCTTGCCCGGCCCGCGCCAGCCAGCGTGCGGCGGGGCGCGCCAGTTCGGGCCTGTCACCATGTTTCAAGGCCAGCACCAGCGACCGCGCTTTGCCATCGTACAAAAGGGCCGAACGCCCATCTTGCCAGGGGCGCGGCGCAGCCAAGCAATCGTCGCACTCAATCCGGTGACCGTCTGAAACCCCCGGTAGCGGCACCCCGCAGCTTTCGCAAACAACTCCACCGATAAAGAGCGTCTCGCGCCAGCAGGGCCCACACAGCCCGAAATCCGATTCGGTCAGGTCCCCGCATCCCAGACAGCGCGGCGGATAGATCAGCGCGACAGCGGTTTGAATCCTGTGCCACATGCGATAATTGCGCCCTATGAAACTGCCTGAGTCCAATACACCCTCTTTGTTTGATCGCCAGGTCCTTACCCAGCACCGCGCCCGCGCGAAGGATGAGGCCCTGTTCCTGCATCGTGCCGCTGTGGACGAAGTGCAGGATCGGCTCTCCATGGTTAACAAAACCTTTACGGCCCCGGCGATCGTGACGCCATTTGCTCATATCTGGCAGGACGTGCTGCCCGGGACGCGGATCGTTGCGGATGATGAGGTTCTGGATCTGACCCCCGGTGCGCATGATTTGGTCATCCACGCCATGGCGCTGCATTGGGCCAATGATCCTGTTGGGCAACTGATCCAATGTCGCCGTGCTCTGCGCCCCGACGGGTTGCTGTTGGTTGTGTGTCTGGGCGGTGAAACACTGCACGAGCTGCGCGCCGCACTGGGACAGGCCGAAATCGAAGTGACCGGAGGCCTCAGCCCCCGTATCGTCCCGATGGCCGAGCTGCGCGATCTTGGCGGGTTGCTGCAACGGGCGGGGTTTGCGCTGCCGGTCGCCGACACCGCGCGCCTGACGGCGGAATACCGCGACATACTGCACCTGATGCATGACCTGCGCGCCATGGGTGAGACCAACAGCCTGTCCGGGCGCATGAAACAACCCACCAAGCGACAGGTTTTTACGCGCGCACAGCAGGTCTATGCCGACAACTTCTCAACGCCCGGGGGGCGGTTGGCCGCCACCTATGAATTGATCTGCCTGACCGGCTGGTCTCCCGATGACAGCCAACAGAAACCATTGCGCCCCGGATCAGCCAAAGCCCGGCTTGCGGATGCGCTGGGCACAAAAGAAGGTAAACTGTCCAATTGACGACCGGGCTTTTCCGGTTATCTCAGGCCAGTACAGAGAAATCTCAGGAAGCAACAGATGTTTGACGCCACTCGCCCCGATCATGCCGCCGCAGACCATCCAAAGGTCAAAATGGGCCGCGTCGGCATTCTGCTGGCCAATCTCGGTACGCCGGATGACTACAGCTATTGGCCGATGCGCCGGTATCTGAATGAGTTTTTGTCGGACCAGCGCGTAATCGACTATCCCAAGTGGAAGTGGCAGCCGATTCTGCAAGGCATCATCCTGTCCAAGCGCCCGTTCAGCTCGGGTGAGGCCTACAAGTCGATCTGGAACCACGACAAGGGCGAAAGCCCGCTTATGACGATCACCAAGGACCAGACAGCCAAGTTGCGAGACGCAATGCAGGAACGTTATGGCGATCAGGTGATGGTCGATTTCTGCATGCGCTATGGTAACCCTTCGACCAAATCCAAAGTGCGTGAGATGGTTGCCGCAGGCTGCGACCGCATCCTATTCTTCCCGCTCTACCCGCAATATGCGGGCGCGACGACTGCAACAGCCAATGATCAGTTCTTCCGCGCGCTGATGGACGAAGCCTGGCAACCTGCGTCTCGCACCGTTTCAGCCTACTTCGACGAGCCTGCTTATATCGACGCTTTGGCCGGGTCAGTGGAAAAAGCCTATTCCGCGCTGGAGACCAAACCGGATATCTTGGTTTGTTCTTATCACGGCATGCCAGAGCGCTATTTGCAGCAGGGCGACCCCTATCATTGCCAATGCGCGAAAACGAGCCGATTGCTGAAGGAACGGCTGGGCTGGTCGGACGATCAGCTGGTCTCAACCTTCCAATCGCGATTCGGTCCCGAGGAATGGCTGAAACCCTATACCGTGGATCACGTGGCTGATCTGGCGCGGCAGGGAAAGAAGAACATCGCCGTGATAGCGCCCGCGTTTTCCGCCGATTGCATCGAGACGCTTGAAGAGATCAACGAAGAGATCAAGGAAAGCTTTGAAGAGGCTGGCGGTCAGACCTTTACCTATATCCCCTGCCTCAATGACGATGATTCGCACATTGGCGCACTGGGCAAGGTAATCGAAGACAATCTAAAGGGCTGGCTCGACTGACCGATTCCCACTAAATAAATATGAAAAAAGGCGGTGGATCACTCCACCGCCTTTTCTCTAGATTTAGCTCGTCAAATTAGCTTGCTGCAACAGCTGCGGCAACTACGACCAGCAGGACCAGCGGCAGGATGATACCCTGCGACGAACCCTGAGTTTCCTCTACAACAACCGGTGCTTCAACAACCGGCTCTTCCAGGTTACCGGCATAAGCGGTCGAAGCAGCAGCAGTAAATGCAGCGGCGAGAACGAGTTTTTTCATATTAACCTCCAGAGTTTGCACGGCTCCATCAATCGGATCCGCACACCTAAGACTTACCTCGTGGTTTTTTTCTAATCAGCTATATGGCTGGAATGCAATTGCAACTTGAGCCACAAGCGGGTTCGTGCGCGAAAATGTCGTCATATTAGCAACACTTGCGTGCCGACCTTCGCCATCGAGAACAGTTCAGCGATATCTTCGTTGAACAGGCCGATGCATCCGTTCGACGACCGGCGACCGATTTTGCGCGTGTCATGCGTTCCGTGAATCCGGTAGTATTTCCAACTCAGGTATAAAGCATGTGTTCCCAATGGGTTATCAGGGCCCGGTGGAATATGGTCCGGCCATTCGGGATTTCGTTTCTTCATAGAAGGTGTCGGCGACCAACTGGGACCCTCAACTTTGCGGATGACGCTGGTGCGGCCCCGGCGGGTCAATTCTTCGGTCAGCGGAACGGATGAGGGGTAGAGTTTGTATACAGATTGATCATCTGACCAATAATGCAGCGCTCGGGACACCGTATCGACCAGAATGGCCCCATTTCTCGTATTCGAGAAATAAGGCTGCCAATCCAGGGCGCGGAACCCCGAGACATTGCGACGCACGTCTGGCTCGGCCTCGGGGGCTGGGCGCAGTGGGTCACCAGGAACGTACTGGGCAATCGCCGGCGATGCCAACAAGGCCGAAGCGCCGGCCAGAAATGCTCGGCGGCTAGATGAATGAATGGGTTTCTTGACCATAGTGACCGGTCCTTTGCGAAAGTTGTCCTGAAATTTTCACGTATTTTATTGCCAGAATGCGTCAATCGCAAATCAAACCGGCAGAAACATGCAAGAATCAGCCATTGCAGGTTTGCCGAAGGCTGCATGGCGCGCTATGCCGTATGTCGACACAATAATCAGGTCGATCATGACGCGTATTATCACATTACTGTTTCTTTGCTTTGTTGCGCTGGCTGCATGTACCCCAAGCAGCACCCCAACTTACGGATCGGATGGCCGTCCACTGCCGTCGGTCTACAAAATCCGCGGCAACCCCGAAAAGCTCCAGTTCCGTATGCTGGATTCGGTAAATGCCTTGCGCCAGGCTCAGGGTTTACAGGCGGTGCAGCTGAACTCGCAGCTGAATGCCGCGGCCGCGACCCACTCTAAGGACATGGCGCGCCAGAACCGCCCATGGCACTTCGGTTCGGACGGATCGTCGCCCATAGATCGCGCGCAACGCGTTGGTTATTACGGAACTTTCCTGGGTGAGGCGATTTCGGAAACCTATGAGACCGAAACCGAAACCTTGGCCGCCTGGATGCAGGAACCTGGCCCCCGAGCCGTGATCATGGACCCGAAAGCCTCACAAATGGGCTTTTCTTGGCATCAGGAAAGTGGCGGGAAAATCTGGTGGACGCTGGAAATGGGAGCAGGCGGGTAACCAAAAGCCGCCTCGAAGAAAAAAGCCCCCACCTTTCGGGGGCTTTTTTATTTCAGCAAGGTCAGGCGGCCTGCATGGACTGCGCTTCGGTCAGAATCGCGTAAAGCTTGACCGGATCAGGGTTGGCCCGCAGCTTTGTGCAAACAGACGTATCACGCAGTGTACGTGACACCAGCGCAAGCGCCTTAAGGTGATCGACACCCGCCTCTTCCGGCGCAAACAGTGCAAAAGCGATGTCCACCGGCTGCCGGTCGACCGATCCAAAATCAATCGGTTTTTCAAGCATTACAAACACACCCGAAACAGAGTCCAGATCTGTCAGCCGAGCGTGTGGCAAGGCGACACCGTGTCCAACCCCGGTCGGTCCAAGGCTTTCGCGCTCCAACAAGCAATCGACGACAGTCTGCGCATCCAGATGCAAAGTTCCGGCGGCAACATCTCCAATTTCCTGAAACAACCGCTTCTTACTAGAAGCGGCGGACAACACACGTACTGCTTCGGGCTTTAATATGCTCGAAAGCTCCATCATCACGCTCCACGGCGGGGCCCCTGCAATTGCAGGGGCGTGCCTTGCTAGTCTTGCCTGTTACGGATCAATCCAGCCGATATTACCATCTTCGCGACGGTACACGACATTCAATCCGTCCTTGTTTTCGTTCCGGAACACCAACACCGGCGCACCGGCAAGTTCCATCTGCATGACCGCCTCTCCAACACTCAGCGATGGGATCTTGGTTTCCATCTCAGCCACGATCATGGGCTGCAGAGTATCGGGCTCGTCAGCCGTCTCCGATTCGTCAGAGGCGAGGATATAAGACGACGCTCCGAAGAGTTCAACAGGCTCGGACCGATCCTTGTGGTGGTCTTTCAGTCGGCGCTTATAACGACGCAGTTGCGTTTCCATCTTGTCGCAGCATCCCTCAAACGCCGCGTAAATCTCGGTTGCGTGTGCCTTGGCCTGAGCGGTCAGACCAGTGGAAAGATGCACTGTGGTTTCGCATACATATTCATGCGCTGAACGGGAAAAGACGACGTTGGCATCTGTCGGACGTTGGGCATATTTGCCCACGACCTCGCCCAGTTCGGTCTGCACATGAGTCTGCAGGGCCGCACCGATGTCGATCTGTTTTCCGCTGATTTGGTAACGCATGTGATCTCCTTCACAATTCACACCCATTTCTGACGTCACGTAATGCGACGCGCTTGTTTTTATCGGGTGGGGGACATCGGCAAATCCTGCGGTAACCGCACCGGCCCCCCTTCCAGGAAGGGACGTCGTGATCCAGTCGGGAACCGAAGAAATGCCATAGTCCAATTGAGGCAAGAGACGGCGGGAGAGTCAATCAAAACAGGCGTGTATATACGTGATTTCCGCCATGCGCCTGGCGAAAATCTGCGCAAGCTTATGAAATACGGAAGTTTTCGCCCAGGTAGACCCGGCGCACGTTTTCGTTTTCCACCACTTCGTCGGGTGTGCCGGACATCAGGACCTGACCGTCATGCAGGATGTAGGCACGATCCACGATCTCTAGTGTTTCGCGCACGTTGTGATCGGTGATCAACACGCCGATTCCACGCTTTTTCAGGTCCGCAACCAGATGGCGAATATCCCCGACGCTGATCGGGTCGACACCTGCAAAGGGTTCATCCAACAACAGATATTTCGGGTCTGCTGCCAAACAGCGCGCGATCTCGACCCTGCGGCGTTCACCGCCCGACAAGGCCAGCGCGGGTGCGCGGCGCAGGTGTTCGATCGAGAAATCGGACAACAGTTCTTCCAGCCGCTCCTTTCGGCGGTGAGCATGGTTGACGGTAATATCCAGAACGGCGGCGATATTGTCCTCGACACTCATGCCACGGAAAATCGACATCTCTTGCGGCAGATATCCGATCCCAAGTCGCGCACGGCGATACATAGGCAGCGTTGTGACAACCTGACCGTCAATCGTAACAGTGCCGGCCTCAGGAAACACAAGTCCCGCGACCGAGTAGAATGTGGTGGTCTTGCCTGACCCGTTCGGACCCAACAGCGCCACCACCTCGGATCGACCCAAGGTCATGGAAACGTCGCGTATCACCGTCTTTTTTCGGTACGACTTGCGAAGTTTTTCGATTTTCAGGCCAGACGCGCCTTCGGCTACCGTCAGGTTTGGCTGAGCCATCAGTTGGCCCCCTGCTGCAGGATGGTCTTCACGTTGCCGGTCATCGTCGCTTTGCCGGTGGTCAGGTTGGCGTTCATCTGGTCGCCGCTGATCGTGCTTGGACCCTGCAACAGTAGAACGTTGCCCTTCATGACGATCTCACCTGAATCGATGGTGTATTCCGCCCAGTCGCCTTCGGCCGCATCCGGAGGGCTGACCAGAATCACATCTTCGGTCGCTTCCATCCGTTCGATGCCTGAACGGTCTTCGTTATAAATGACTAGCACGCGTTCCGCCGTCAGGCGCATTTCGCCCTGAATGACGATCACGTTCCCCAGAAACTCGGCCGAGCCGTCTTCCTGATTTACGTTCAGCTTTTCCGAGGTTACCTCGACCGGCAGGCTTGGGTCGGCATTGGCCGAACCGAAAGCAACCTGAGTTTCCTGCGCTGTCGCAGAGATCGCACCAGTTACCAGAGCAGCGCTTACAAGGGCTAATCGAAAATAGAACACAGGTTATCTTTCTGCTTTTTGAGGCTCATACACCAACTTCACGCCATCTGTAAAAATAATATGGACCGGTCCATCTTTTTTTTCAGTCCCAAAAGTCATTCTGCCCGCAGTAAAATCACCAATAATACCGGTTCCGTCGACCTGACCGGGCGTGTCGCCCTGAATTTCGTCCAGCGCGGTGTTCAACAGATCCGTTGTGACGACGATGCCGTCCGTTGTTGTTATAACCACATCCCCGACAAAGGTAGCCGTATTCTTGTCCGGACGGATCATGCCAGAGTTGGAATCCAAAGTGATTACGCCGCCATTCAGCAGGCCAAAGCGGCCCCGAAATTCGGCCGCTGTTGGCGCTTCGCCCTCAGTACCCTGCGTTGCCCGGCTTGCCTCGATCTGAACGTCTTCGCCTTTGCGGGTCGTTCCTTGGTAGTTGGGCTGCGTCACCACCTGATCCGCCAAACGTTCATCGATATCCTGCTGGTTGAAGGGCACGGACACATTGGTTTCGATGCTGCGCGACAGCAGGAACACAGTCGACAGCATAGCGATAGCCACCAACGGCAGCACCACCTTGAAGAACTGTACCCTGCGTGAGTGTCCGTCCACCGCACTACCCTCCGCTTAGCCCAATCCGACGCGCAGGCAGTCGTGGATATGCAACAGCCCCTCGGCTGGGCCTTGTGTCTCGGGGTCGACCACGAACAGCGAAGTGATCTTGCGGTCGTTCATGATCGCCACCGCCTCTTCCGCCATTGCGTTCGGGGAAATGGTCAGCGGATTGGTGGTCATGACCTCTTTGGTGGTCTTGTCCAGAAGGCCGTCCATGTTCCGACGCAAGTCGCCGTCAGTCACGATGCCAATCAGGCGGCCCGTCTCATCCGTCACGCCGACAACGCCAAAGCTTTTCTGGCTCATGACCAGCAGCGCCTCGCTCATTGGGGTACCCTCAGACACAACTGGCAGATCAGCGTGCATCAAATCCCGCACGGTTGAAAGCTGCGCCCCCAGCTTGCCGCCAGGGTGGAAGGCGCGGAAGTCCTCAGGCTTGAAATCACGGTACTTCATCAACGCAATGGCCAAGGCGTCGCCCATCGCCAACGTCAAAGTGGTCGAGATCGAGGGCACCATGCCAAAACCGCAAGCCTCGCCCAGCGACGGGATCAACAAATGCACATCCGCCTGCTTCATCAGCGTGCTTTCCGGTTTGCTGGACAAACCAATCAAGGGAATGCCAAAGCGGCGGGTAAAGGCCAGCAGATTGACCAGCTCCGGCGCTTCGCCCGAATTGGAAATCGCCAGAACCACATCGCCTTTTGACACCATGCCCAGATCGCCATGGCTGGCCTCGGCCGGGTGCACGAAATAGGCGGGCGTGCCGGTGCTGGCCAGCGTGGCGGCAATCTTGTGGCCAATATGACCCGATTTGCCGATACCGCTGATGATGATGCGGCCCGGAGCCTGTAGGATCATCTGCACGGCTTCGGCAAAATCTTCATTCAGGCTTTCGCCAAGCACGTCCAGCGCGCGGGCCTCGTCGGTGATGACCTGACGTGCGGTTCTCAGGAATGCTTCGGTATCGGTCATGAGTGCGCAAAAATATCCGTTTCGGGCCAACCGGCGAGGTCCAGTTTCGCACGCATCGGCAGGAAGTCAAAACAGGCCTGCGCCATTTCGGTGCGGCCTTCGCGGGCCAAGCGCCCGTCCAACGCCTCGCGCAGTTGATGCAGGTACAGCACGTCCGAAGCCGCATAATCCAGCTGCGCATTTGTCAGGGTCTCAGCCCCCCAGTCGCTCATCTGCTGCTGTTTCGAGATATCGACACCGATCAACTCCTGACACAGGTTCTTCAGCCCGTGTCGATCCGTATAGGTGCGCACCAGCCGACTGGCGATTTTGGTACAATAGACCGGAGCGGCCAACGCGCCAAATGCGTGGTACATCGCAGCAATGTCGAAACGGCCAAAGTGGAAAAGCTTTAGCACGTCAGGGTTTTCCAGCATCGAACAAAGGTTCGGGGCCTCGGTCTGGCCTATTTCGACCTGAACAATATGGCTGTCTCCGTCGCCGCCCGACATCTGGATCACGCACAGCCGGTCCCGATGCGGGTTTAGCCCCATAGTCTCGCAGTCAATGGCCACAACAGGGCCCATATCCAACCCGTCCGGCAGGTCGTTTTTGTAAAGATGGTTTGCCACGGGGCTTGTCCTTTGTCCGGTATCGCCCCCGAGATAGGAGGTTTGGTCTCTAAACTCAACGCTATCCATGACAGTGCGGCAGGGACCCGCAGGTTACGTTGACCATATCCCTATGGGGGGGATAGGGTTATTGCATGGCACAGTACAAACACGAATCGCACCCGCAGATCCATGCGCGTCTGAAACGCGCACACGGGCATCTGGCCCGGGTAATATCCATGCTTGAAGATCAAGAGCCCTGCACCGACATCGCACAGCAACTTTTTGCGGTTGAAAAGGCGATTACCAACGCCAAACGGGCCTTGATCCACGATCATATTGATCACTGCCTATCACCAACGACCGCAACCAAAGACCCGGACGTAGATGGCTTCAAAACCATCACAAAGTACCTCTGACCGATGCTGAGCATCCTGAAGAACCGCGTCTATTGCCATTTACTGGCGGCTCAGGTGGTTGCGTTGATGGGAACCGGGCTGGCGACGGTTGCCTTGGGGTTGCTCGCCTTTGATCTGGCCGGTGACGCGGCGGGTATGGTTCTGGGAACCGCCCTGACCATCAAAATGGTGGCCTACGTGGTTGTCGCCCCGCTCGCCGCTGCGTTTGCGGAACGACTGGATCGACGCAAAATGTTGGTGGTGCTAGATCTGGTGCGTGCCGCCGTTGCGCTTTGTTTGCCGTTCGTGACCGAGATCTGGCAGATCTATGTGCTGATCTTCCTGCTGCAATCGGCCTCTGCCGGTTTCACCCCTGCTTTTCAAGCCACGATCCCGGATGTTCTGACAGATGAGCAGGACTATACCAAAGCTCTGTCGCTGTCTCGGCTGGCCTATGACCTCGAAAGTCTGCTCAGTCCCGCTCTGGCTGCAGCGCTGTTGTTGATCATGAGCTTTGACAGCCTGTTCTGGGGCACGAGCTTTGGGTTCGTTGCCTCGGCAATCCTTGTCGTGTCGGTCGCCCTGCCTTCGCCCAAACCGACGAAACGGAGGGGGGTTTACGACCGTACAACCCGGGGCATTCGCCTATACCTTGGTACGACACGGTTGCGCGGCTTGCTGGCGCTGACGTGGACTGCCGCGTCACTCAGCGCGATGGTCATCGTCAACACTGTCGTCATCGTGCGCGCTGATCTTGGGCTGTCGGAAAGCGCTGTGGCCGTAGCATTGGCCGGGTATGGGGGCGGCTCGATGGTGGCGGCCTTCATCCTGCCGTCTCTTCTGAACAACTACGAGGATCGCAGCGTTATGCTGGCTGGTGCAGCATTCGGGACACTTACGATGGCCGTTGCAGCGGGGTTGTTCGCCTCGACCCAGATGACTTTGTGGGGGCTCGCAGTGTTATGGGCAGGTGCTGGCTTTGGCTATTCAGCCACTCTGACACCCTCCGGCCGTCTGCTGACACGCACGGCCCGCCCGGAAGACCGACCAGCAGTTTTCGCCGCGCAGTTCACCCTGTCCCATGCCTGCTGGCTGGTACTGTACCCGATGGCCGGGTGGCTGATGACCACCAAAGGAACCGAACAGACATTGATCTGGATGACTGTGGCGGCCCTTTTGGGGCTTGGTGTTGCGCTTCTGATCTGGCCGCGCTCCAGGCAGAAAATCACGTCGGGCGAACACGCTGACAAACCTTGAGCATCCCAAGGTATTTGCACTACACCTTGGCCCTATGGATCAGCTTGACCGCCGCATCATCACAGCCCTGCAGCACAACGCCCGCGAATCTACGACTAAGATCGCGGCGAAACTCGGTGTGGCCCGGACCACCGTGCATGAACGCATCCAACGGATGGAAGAACGCGGCGTGATTGCCGGGTATTCGGTGGTTCTGAGCGAGCCCGAAGACGCCCCGCGCGTTCAGGTCGTTGTCTTGCTTGAGGTTCAGCAAAAAGAGACCAAACGTATTATCAAGCGGCTGGAAACTTATCCCGAGGTCAAACTCTGCCTGTCGATCAATGGGGAATTCGACCTGCTGCTGTCCGCCGAAGCCCCCAGGATCGAGGATCTGGACATTCTGGTCGACGAATTGGCAAAGATCCCCGGGGTTTTGCGAACCAACACCAGTGTCGTGTTCGGCCGCCGGATCGACCGAAACTGAGCGGCCGATAACCCTCTGTAAACCCTGACACAGCTAGCTTGGCCCGGACTGATCAGAATCCCGGACCGGCAGAATGCCATATCGAACGATCTTAGGACTGACCTTGGTGACGCTGTTGGCTGCGCCGCAGGGTTTTGCCATGCCCAACACCCGAACAGCCCGCATCTGCGACCACGCCGCCCAGCGCGCCGCCCGGTCCGAAGGTGTGCCACAAGATGTCATGCGCGCCATTGTCCGCGTTGAAACGGGCCGCACAGCTGACGGGGCACTGCAACCCTGGCCCTGGACGATCAATGTTGAAGGAAAGGGCATTTGGTTCACCTCAGAGTTCGAGGCAAAATCATATGTGTTCGACATCTTCAAAGCAGGCAAACGCAGCTTTGATATCGGGTGCTTCCAGATCAATTACCGTTGGCACGGCAAGGCGTTCCGCTCGATCGACGCCATGTTCGACCCAGATGAAAACGCCACATATGCCGCGCGGTTTCTGAAAGATCTATATGCCGAGCTGGGCTCGTGGAAAGCTGCCGCCGGGGCCTATCACTCGCGCACACCCGCTTTGGCGAACGCCTATGTGGCGCGTTTTCAAACCGTTCTGGCTCAGTTGGATCAGCAAACTCCAAACGCATTTGCGACGCGCGATCCGTTTACCGGGGCTGCCGATCCATTAATTCCACGTCGGGCAGAGCCTGCCAACACTGGCGCGATGGGATCGCTAGTACCGGTGGCTGGTGCCGCGACGGCCTTCATACAGTTCAACTAGGAGCTTTGTGTGCCCAAGATCGACGCCCGTTCGCTTTTCTCTCCGACCGTGCTGCTGGCGCTGGCGTTGATGACTGTCATCGTAATGATGATCCTGCCTATGCCCGCATGGGTTCTGGATGTTGGCCTGTCCGCCTCATTCGCGCTGGCGATTCTGATCTTCACACTGACGTTGTTCATCGAACGCCCGCTGGATTTTTCGTCATTCCCAACCATCCTGCTGGCCTCGCTGATGCTGCGACTGTCGCTGAACGTGTCCTCGACCAAGCTGATCATCGGTCAGGGGCATACCGGCCCTAACGCAGCCGGAGATGTGATCGAAGGCTTTGCGAACTTCGTCATGGGCGGCAGCATCTTTCTGGGCCTTGTCGTGTTTGGTGTGCTGCTGATCGTGAATTTTATGGTCATCACCAAGGGCGCGGCCCGCATGGCCGAAGTCGGCGCGCGATTTGCTCTGGACGGAATGCCCGGCAAACAGCTGGCCATCGACAGCGACATGTCCGCCGGGGCCATTGATCATCAACAAGCGAAAGAGCGCCGCGAACGTGAACAACAGGAAACCACGTTCTTCGGCTCGCTCGACGGGGCCTCGAAATTCGTCAAAGGTGATGCGGTTGCCGGGCTGTTGATCACGCTTCTGAACCTTGTGATGGGCCTGATTATGGGCGTGATCGTGCAGGGAATGCCCATCTCTGCCGCGTTTGAGACCTATGCCATTCTGACTGTTGGCGACGGACTGGTCTCGCAAATTCCCGCCGTGATCATCTCGATCGCTTCGGCACTTTTGCTAGCGCGGGGCGGAACCCAGGGTGCGACCGACAGCGCGATCTTCTCCCAACTGGGGCGCCACCCTGCGGCGCTGGGCACAGTGGCGATGCTGATGGTGTTATTTGCGTTGGTGCCCGGCCTGCCCTTTTTGCCCTTCATCCTTGGCGCAGGCGTTCTGGGCTATGCGGCCTATTCGGTGCACCGCAAACAGAAGGCCGAGGCCGACGCGGAACATGCGCCCTCGACGCAGGATGAGACCCCGGTCTCGCAGGCCATCGGGGACATTCTGGATCTGGACGACGTCCACCTGGAATTCGCCCCTGATCTTGTCAGCATGGTTCTCAACCCTGGCACCGGGCTGGACGCACGAATTGCCAATATGCGCACATATGTCGCCTCAGGCTTTGGACTGATCCTGCCTGACATCCGCCTGACCGACCGGGCGGAACTTCCACTGGGAACCTATGTGATCAAGGTACAGGGGGTCGAACAGGCACGCGGTGTTCTCAACCCTGATCTGGTACTGGCGCTGGTGCAGGACGGCCATGACATGCTGCCTGAAGGCAATGATGTGACCGAACCTGTTTATGGCGCTCCGGCGCGCTGGATTCTACCAAAGGATCAGGAAGCCGCGGCGCTGAGCGGCGCGACCATCGTTTCTCCCCCCGAGATTTTGGCGACACATCTGCTTGAGATCATCAAACAGAACTTCGCGCGGCTGCTGACTTTGAAATGCCTGCGCCGCCTGCTGTCCGAGATGACACGGCTTAGCGATCCGGTTCGGGCCGAAGCGAACCGCAAGCTGCTGGACGAGCTGATCCCGGACAAGGTGCCAATCGACACGTTACATTCTGTTTTGCGCCTGCTGCTGGAGGAAAAAGTCTCGATCCGTAACATGGCCCTGATCCTTGAAACTGTGGCCGAGGCGCGCTTGACCACGACGCAACCCGAAGGGATTTGCGAGTTGGTCAGGCAAAGATTGGGATTCCAGTTGGTTGCCGACATGAAGCGGGGGGACGGTTCCATTCCGCTGATCCAGCTTGCGCCTGAATGGGAAGACACGTTTGCCTCGTACCAGATCGACGCGCCCAACGCTGGATTGGATGTCGCCCTGCCGCCGAACCTGTTCAACAAACTGGCAGATGGTGTCGTCGAAACCGTCTCGCAATCCGCCGATCACGGGGTGTTCCCGGCAGTCGTAACCTCAACCCGCCGACGTCGATTGCTGCGCACGATCATGCAGGCGCGGGGGGTGTCGAATCCGGTCCTGTCCTTTGAGGAAATCGGGCTCGAGGCCAGACCCGCATTGGTCGGAACGATACCCGCATGATCGCTGTGCCTCCAGCGTTGCTGCCGGAACTGGCAGATGGTCTGTGGCACCTCTTTGCCGTCTTCCTGCGCGTGTCGGCGCTGGTATCGCTGTTACCCGCCTTCGGGGAACGCAGCATTCCAACCCGCGTCAAGCTGGGGATCGCCGCGGCATTTACACTGATCGTGACGCCCGCCGTTCCAGCGCCTGACCACGGGCAAGGGTTATTGCCTTTGGCGCGGATGATTGGCTCCGAAACACTTGTCGGGCTGGCACTGGGCATTGGACTGCGCCTGTTCGTGCTGGCCTTGCAAACTGCGGGGTCCATCGCGGCACAATCGGCATCTCTGTCGCAGATTCTGGGCGGGGCCGCTGTCGATCCTGTTCCTGCAATGGGATATCTGTTGACACTCGCAGGTCTGACATTGGCGGTTCTGCTAGGCCTGCACATCCGCATCGCGCAATTTCTGATCCACAGCTACACGCTGTTTCCAATGGGCGTTGCTCCGCTGGCACCGGATATGTCGCAATGGGGCGTGAAACACATCGCGCGCAGTTTTGGTCTAGCGTTCAGCCTGGCCATGCCCTTCGTCATCGCGTCGCTGATCTATAACCTTGCGCTTGGGGTCATAAACCGGGCGATGCCTCAGTTGATGGTGGCCTTTGTCGGTGCCCCCGCGATCACCTTCGCGGGTTTGTTTCTGCTGTTTGCTGGCATCCCTTTGATCTTGTCAGTGTGGTCCGATGCCTTGTTCGCCTTCATTGTGAACCCGCTTGGGGTCAAAAGATGAGCGGTCAGGACGACGACAGTGACAAGTCCTTTGAGGCGACACCGCAAAAGCTGCAGAAAGCGCGCGAAAAAGGGGAAATCGCCAAGTCCAACGACCTGAACGTTGTGGCGGCCTATGTCGGTTTGCTGGTTGCTATGCTTGCTGCGGGGCAATTCGCGGTGCGCAACATAGGAACGTTGTTTGTCGTGTTGATTGATCAGGCAGATGATTTTGGCCAACTGCTGACAACAGGTTCGGCGTCCAGCCCCGTCGGGGGGATGCTGCAGACGGCTGCATTGTCTGTTTCGATCCTGTTTGGCCTGCCCGCCGCCGCCGTCCTGCTCAGCCTGATTTCACAACGTGCGCTGGTTTTTGCGCCCACCAAGCTGAAACCCAAGATGTCGCGCATTTCGATACCGTCCAATGCCAAGAACAAATTCGGGCGCAGCGGCTTGTTCGAATTTGCCAAGAGCTTTGCAAAACTGGTGATTTACTGCACATGCCTGGCGCTTTTCCTGCGGGCCAACCTCAGCGAGATTCTGTCCGCAAGCGCGACTCAAGCCCAGTCTTCAGTGATGCTTATGATGAATCTGCTGTTTCGGTTCATGTTCATCGTCATTGCGGTGGCTCTGACCATCGGTGTGGTCGACTACATCTGGCAATACGCCGAACACATGCGCAAGAACCGGATGTCGCGCAAGGAAATCCAGGATGAGACAAAAGATGCCGAAGGCGACCCGCATGTAAAACAGCAACGTCGTCAGCGCGCCCAGGATATCGCAACCAATCAAATGATGGCCGAGGTGCCAAAAGCCGATGTCGTGATCGTGAACCCAACCCATTTTGCCGTCGCGCTGAAATGGTCCCGGACCGCCGGATCGGCACCTGTTTGCGTGGCCAAGGGCGTGGATTCAGTTGCAGCCGCCATTCGCGAGGCCGCCGGGCAGGCCGGCGTCCCAATCCACCCGGATCCGCCAACAGCACGTGCATTGCATGCCACGGTCGAGATCGGGCAGCAGATCTCGGAAGAACATTACCGCCCCGTTGCCGCCGCGATCCGGTTTGCTGAGGCAATGCGCAAACGGGCGAAGGAGCAGATCTGATGAAACGCAAGCAGCTGCAGGATCTGGCAAAAGTGACCGAAGCCGCGTTTCAGCGAGAATTCCAATCCCTGCGCCCGTTGCTCGAGGCCGAGGCACGGGTACAACAACAATTGGCCCGACTTGACGCCCAAGTCCAACAAACCCGGCAAGAGACAGCGTCTGCGGAAGGTTACCGTATTACCGGAACGGATGTTCTTTGGAACGGGTGGGAATCGGCGGCACGCAGACAGCTCAACATGCAGCTTGCGCGGTTACGAGCACAAAAGCTGACAGCCCTTACGAATCTGCGCGTCGCATTCGGGCGCAAGCAGGCGGTTTCCAATTTATGCAAAAAACCCAATAAGGACTTGCCCGTGATCTAACCAGGGCCGGTCGACCCGTCACGTATCCTGACGGTTCACACTCATGATCAGAACCTTTGAAACATCGTCCCCTAAATCCTTGCGCGCCTCATCCAGCAACGCCTCGCGTAAGACCCCCAGGTTATCCGAGCGGGTGAAGTTCCCGTCAAAACCACCGGTATTGGCGTGGTCGAACAGTACCTGTAAAAAGCGGTCACGCAGTTTGGGTTCCGAGGCATAGAACGGCTCGGCCATTCCAGGTGTGACCTCAAGGCTTAGCGACATGGTGACAAGTGCAGCAATCCGATCCGATTCCACGATCGGAACCACGAATTGCTTGGTCAGCTTCAGATACTCATAAGAACCCAAACCGTCCTTTTTGTCCGCTTTGCCGGATTTTTTTGCCGTGGCTTTCGGGTCTTTCTTCTTAGTCTTGTCTTGTTTTGACTCGACGTTCATATCTTTGGCACCTTCTGCCTTTTTGTCCGAAGGGGCCAGAAACACGCCTGCCGCAATGCCACCACCCAAGCCCGCGAAAAGAAGGACGACCGGGATCAGTATTTTCATCACTCCCTCCCCTCAGAATGGTAGAATGGAATCCAGAATTTGCTGCCCGTAACGGGGCTGCTGAACGTCAGTGATCTGACCGCGACCACCGTAAGACACACGCGCCGACGCGATCTTGTCGTAGGTAATCTCATTCTGACGCGAGATATCCTGAGGGCGCACATAGCCCGCGACCAAAAGCTCACGCAGTTCAAAGTTGACGCGCAATTCCTGCGAGCCCGAGATCGAAAGCACACCGTTTGGCAAAACATCAATCACGGTCGCGGCCACCCGCAATGTCAGCTTTTCTTTTCGCTTCACTGATCCTTTGCCTTTGCTGGTCGACGAGGAATCGATCGACACGGCTTCGTCCAGGGATGCGCCATTTGGCAGGTGCTCGGCCGCGCGTTGCGGTAAGCCAAACAGCCCCGGCACCTCAAGACTTTCCGAGCCGCTACGGGATCGGTTGGTGTCATTCGATATCTCGGCCTTTTCGTCCAGCTCGATCACGACCGTCATGATGTCCCCTTTCTTGATCGCGCGCTGATCTCCCAGCAGAGACTGCTGACCACCGCTCCAAAGCGAGGATTTGTCGACACTGCGCGCCGGCTGCGTATGCAAAGGCAAGCCGGGCCAAAGCATCGCCACATGTTCCGGCGACTCATCATTGGACGTAAAGCTTGGTGGTTTGCCAAGGTGATCCACACGGCCACAGCCCGACAAGGTGAGAACGGCAACCAACAGAGTTTTAGGAAGTACTGACATCATTTTACCTCGATCTGGCCGTTCGACCGGATACGTCCGGTTACGGTTGTGCGTGACGACAGGTTCATGACCCGGATTCGATCCCCGACCGCGCCACGGCCCAACGCGCGACCCTCGGCGGTGATGGACAGGGGGCGGCGGTCAAAAACAAGAACGACAAGATCGTTTCGATCCACAATTGCAGGCGGACCGAAATCGCCCTCACGAATAGGACGCCCGGGGTAGAGGGCGACGCGCGCCTCTTGCCCAACAAGAAAGTCCACATTGCTCACCGCGTTTGGAACCATCTGATCCTTGGTTTCCAGGTCAGTGGCTGAAATGATTTCCTTGGCCCGAATGGTGCGTTTCGACACCACAATTTCAGCCATTGCCGGGATCGGAGCCGTCAAGGCCAGAACAAAACTCAGAGCCCGCATCACCGCACCTGCGTCGTTGCGCCCATCATCTGATCGACGGCGGATATGACCTTGGCATTCATTTCATATCCTCGCTGTGCCTCAATCAGTTCGGTAACCTCGCGCACCGCATCGACCGAACTGTCCTCGAGATAGCCCTGCCGCAGCGTGCCCATCCCATCCTCTCCGGGTGCGCCAACCACGGGCGCGCCCGAAGCTTCGGTTTCTTTGAACAGGTTGCTGCCAATCGCCTCGAGCCCCTTGGCGTTGGAAAAACTGGCCAAAGTGAACTCTCCCAGCAGTTGCCCCTCTGGCGCGTCATCGAAATAGGCGTAAACTTCACCCGCGGGGTTAATCGAGATCGACCGCGCATCGTCGGGAATGGTGATCTCGGGCGCTACGGCAAACCCGTCCGATGTTACGATCAGCCCCTCGGCTGATCGTTTCAGGCTGCCATCGCGGGTATAGCCGGACTGGCCGTTGGGCAGCGTCACTTCCAGATAACCGCGCCCTTCGATGGCGATGTCCAGATCGCTTCCGGTGGCTGACAAAGCACCCTGCGATAGCTGCACGGTCACCGCCGCCGGGCGAACCCCAAGACCTAACTGGATACCTGTTGGCAAAACCGTACCGTCATTGGCATTGACCGCGCCTGCTCGTGCCATCTGCTGATAGTGCAGATCGGCGAATTCGGCGCGCCTTGCGTTGAAACCCGTGGTGTTCATATTCGCAAGGTTGTTCGAGATCGTCTCGACTCGCATCTGTTGCGCCGTCATTCCCGTCGCCGCGATTTTTAAAGCCCGCATGTCAAATTCTCCTTGTACAAATCAGCGCATCAGCGCCTTGAGCGCACCGCGCACACGTTCGTCTTCGGCCTCCAGAAAGCTCTGCCCCAATTCATAGGCGCGCTGGATCTCGACCATGCGCGAGACCTGGGCGATGGCATTCACATTCGATCCTTCGAGAAAACGGTGAACGACCACAGGTTCTTCGACTGGTTCAATATCGCCCTCGGCCCGAAACTGCGTGCTGCCTTCGCGCACCAGTGTTTTGGGATCGGCAACGCGGTAAACACCGATTTGTCCCAGCAATTGCCCGTCGAAACTCAGCGTACCGTCGCTGCCGACATCAATGGTTGCCGCGTCCGGCGGGATAAAAACGGGCGCGCCATTGCTATCCAGCACACGGTGCCCGTCCATTGTCACCAGATCTCCGTCCGCGTTGGATGAGAACGCACCAGCTCGGGTCAGACGGTTGCCCGCGGGGGATTCAACCATAAAGAACCCATCCCCTTCGATGGCGAAGTCGAACTGCCCTCCGGTTTCGGTCAGCACGCCTTGCTGCAGCGACGTATTGCGCACTTCGGCGCGGCTCATGGACAGGGACGGGTTTCCGGACATATCGCGTACGAATTCCGAGAAAACCAAACCTTGCGCGCGGTAGCCGGTGGTGTTGGCATTGGCGATATTGTTCGCCACCAGGCGCATTTCGTT
Organism: Ruegeria sp. YTSC004; assembly: GCF_059609805.1. NCBI lineage: Bacteria > Pseudomonadati > Pseudomonadota > Alphaproteobacteria > Rhodobacterales > Roseobacteraceae > Ruegeria > Ruegeria sp. YTSC004. Next base: position 24,027 of record NZ_JBXWMJ010000011.1, on the reverse strand, counting down.
CATCAGACCCGATTGCCGGGACAGGGTGACATAGGCGGTATCCATCAGCGACCTTCTGCGATTAAAGGGATCAGTGTTCCTGCGAAGAACGTGACCAGCGTCTGGGTCATGAAGCCCATTGAGATCCAGAACACGATGACGATGGCGATCAGCTTGGGCACGAAGGTCAGCGTCATCTCCTGCACCGAGGTCAGCGCCTGGAACAGGCCAACGATCAGGCCCGAAACCAGCGCCACCGCCAGGATCGGAACCGAGGTGATGACCGCGACCCAAAGCGCCTGACGTACGATGTCATAGAACAGACCTTCGCTGAGCATTGCGTCAGACCGGCATCCGCAGGATTTCCTGGTAAGCCTCGACCACCTTGTTGCGCACGATCACAGCTGTTTCCACCGCCAGTTCGGTCTGCGCCAGCGCCTGCACCAATGCATGCGGATCGGCCTGCCCGGTCATTGCGGCCTGCGACATCTGCTCGGACTGTTTCAGCGTCGCGGCAAAGTCCTGAAACCCTGCCCGCAGCCCCTGGGCCATTCCGGCATGGTCTGGGTCAGCTTGCGTTGCGGGGCGCGCGCCCGCATAACTCTGGGCCGCATTGATTGCTCGGATATCCATTTTGGTGTCCTTTATTTTCTAAGAAGGTCCATCAGGCTCGACGACATCTGACGAGTCTGATCGAACATCTTTAGGTTGGCTTCGTAACTGCGTTGCGCCTCGCGGGCGTCGGCGATCTCGATCATCAGATCGACGTTCGAGCCACGATAGTGACCCGTGTCATCGGCCATCGGATGACTTGGGTCGTAAATGCGAAACAGCGCGCGGCGGTCCAGCTTGACCCGCCCAGCCTGCACCATTTCGTTGCCGCCTTTGTTCACGGCCTCAAACGGAACCGTCTTGCGCCGATAACCCGGCGTATCCGCGTTCGAGATGTTTTCGGACACATGGCGCAAACGCGCGGCCTGTGCGCGCAAGGCGCTGGCAGAGGCCGTCAGAGAATGGGAAAAGTCACTCATCCTATGGCCCCCTTATGCCCGGCCGACGCTGCTGCGCAGAATGTTCATTGAAGATTTGTAGATCGCCAGGGCACGGTCATGCTGACGCTTGACCTCAACGCCTTTTAGCATCTCTTCCTCGACAGAAACGCCATTGCCATTTGGGTCACCCGAAGGCGAGGCTTCAATCTCAGCCCAAGGTTTTGGGCCGCCAATACCGTTGAGGTGACCCGCCCGCGTCGCAGCCATGGCGACCTCACGACCCGAGCTTTCGAAGGCTTTCTGAAAATCCTCGATATCGCGGGGCTGGTAGCCTGGCGTATCCGCATTGGCCATGTTTCGTGCAATGACGGATTGCCGTTGCCCGGCATGGGTTGCCATTGCGTACGCGGTCTTAAAGACGTTCAGGTCATAGAACATCGGGGCTTCTCCCTCGATCAATTTCAATCAAGGCTTAACCCCGATTCCTTTAAAAACCGTTTTCAGAAACCGTTGGAGAACCCACGATGTCCGATCTTGACCCGATGCTTTTGAAATGCGAATTCGACCGCCTTACTGCCATGCACCATATGGGACGAGTGGCCAGTGTCGCGCGCGGGGTCATAGAGGTTGAGGGCCTCGAAACCCATGCCCGGATCGGGGATCATGTGACTTTACGCCGACGCAATGGGCCGGATCTGGCAGGCGAAGTTCTACGTGTCGAATCGGGTATGATCCACGTGCTGCCCGCCATGGCACCAGACGGGGTCTGCCTTGGCGACAGGGTGATTCTGCTGCAAACACCCGCCTTTGCGCCGGGTATGTACTGGTTGGGACGGGTGATTGACCCGTTCGGTCAGCCGCTGGACGGAAAACCGCTGCTGCAGGGCATCCAAACGTACGACATCATGCGATCCCCGCCAGCGGCAGTCGATCGCAAACCTCTGGGTGGCCGAATGGAAACTGGTCTTGCTATGCTGAACACCATGCTGCCATTGGTTCAGGGACAGCGCGTTGGTTTGTTTGCAGGTTCGGGCGTGGGAAAGTCCACTTTGCTGGCAACTCTGGCGCGATCTATGCAGGCGGATGCAGTCGTCGTCGCGCTGGTGGGTGAGCGTGGGCGCGAGGTCAACGAGTTTGTCGAACATGCACTGGGTTCCGAGGTAATGAAGCGGTCAGTCGTTGTGGCCGCAACGTCTGATCAGTCCGCCTTGGCCCGCCGCCGATGTGCCTGGTCCGCGATGTCGGTGGCAGAATACCTGCGCAATCAGGGTCTGAACGTGCTGTTTCTGGCGGATTCGGTCACTCGGTTTGCCGAGGCGCATCGTGAGATTGCCGTGGCTATGGGCGAACGGCCTTCGCTGCGCGGATTTCCCCCTTCTGTAACCCCTTTAATTGCCGCCCTGTGCGAGCGGGCCGGGACAGGCACGGAAGAGCAGGGCGACATCACAGCAGTGTTCAGCGTTCTGGTTGCAGGATCTGATATGGATGAACCCATTGCCGATATCCTGCGTGGCGTTCTGGACGGCCACATTGTCCTGAGCCGTGAGATCGCCGAACGCGGCCGGTTTCCGGCCATTGACCTGAGCCGCTCGGTCTCGCGCAGCCTGCCGAGTGCGGCCACGGCGGAAGAGAACCTGTTGATATCCCAAACCCGCCGACTGGTTGGCAGCTATGAGCAATCCGAAGTTATGATCAGGGCCGGGCTTTACTCCGAGGGCGCGGACCCACTTCTCGATCAAGCGGTGCGTGTTCATGATGACCTGGACGGCTTTTTTGCCAAACCCGAAACGGAAGACATCCAGAACAGCTTCAACCACCTGCAGCTGATCCTGCGTAGGGCAGGAACCGTTTTGGCTCAGTAGAGATATCTCGACAGTTTTAAACGTTAAGCCTGCCTTAAGACCTGCGCTGATACCTCGGTATCGGGTGATAAAAAGGTGGTGGAGATGGGTGCGCAATCCAATGCGGCGCCAATCATCATCAAGAAGAAACGTGTGTCCGGTGGCGATGGTCACCACGGTGGCGCGTGGAAAGTCGCATATGCCGACTTTGTCACGGCCATGATGGCGTTCTTCATGTTGATGTGGCTGCTGAATGCAACGACGGAAAAACAACGCAAAGGACTGGCGGATTACTTTTCTCCGACAATCCCCGTGAACCCGGTGTCAGGCGGCGGGGACGGGGCCTTTGGTGGCAACAATATGTTCTCGGAAAAAACCATGGTGATGGACGGCTCGGGTGCCAGCCAGAAAAGCCCAACCGTTGCGCGGCAGGCGCGTGGTTCGGTTGGCGTGAACGCCGAGGGCGGCAAGGAAAACCTTGAGGATTTCTCGACGCTTGAAGCCAAGCTTTTGGGGCGCACCGGTGAAAGCCTGGTCTCGGACAAGGTCCTGAAACACATCGTCACGCGGGTCACAGATGAAGGTTTGGTTGTCGAACTGTTCGATACCGAGGATCAGCCGCTGTTCGAATCGGGGACCGATAAGCCCACCGCCATGATGCGCGCACTGGCGTTGCTGGTGGCGCGGTCTTCGGACCTGGTGCAGAATGCAGTCGCCGTCGAAGGACATGTGCGTGCGTCGCCGGTTGTCCTGGCGCAAAACCCGGCCTGGGATCTGTCGACGGCCCGCGCGCAGGCAGCGCGTCAGATGCTGCAAGGCAAGGGTTTGTCCGTCGAAAGGCTGGATCGGGTCACGGGCCACGCGGACCGCGAGTTGACGGCAAAAAACCCAATGGCGGTTCGCAACAACCGGATCGAGATCATTTTTCTGCGCACGCCCTAGACCCAAAAGGATAGAACGCATTTTACCTGTTAGCGTGCTGTTAAGGGCCAGCACGTTAGCTGTTGCATCACGTTTTGACGCAACAGAAGGGCGTGCCAATGACAATTTCCTCTTCGCTGAATGCCGGTGTGGCCGCTTTGAAGGCCAACGCGAACCGGCTGGCGACCATCTCTGACAATATCGCCAACTCGTCCACCTTTGGCTACAAACGGGTTGAGACCGACTTTCACTCGATGGTCACCTCCGGTCAGGGTGGAAGCTATTCGGCAGGCGGCGTCAGAACCACGAGTCAACGCATGATCGACCAGCGTGGATCGCTGGTCACAACGAACAATTCAACCGATTTGGCAGTGCGCGGCCGTGGCCTGCTGCCCGTGCGACCCAGCTCTCAGGTGGCGTCAAACTCGAATGAGATGCTTCTGACCACAACTGGCTCGTTCCGCACCAATGAGCAGGGTCATCTGGTGACGCAATCGGGGCTTGTTTTGTTGGGTTGGCCCGCTGGCCCGGACGGATCGATCCCTAATGTGCCAAGGGATACGGCAGCTGCGCTGGAACCCGTCAAACTCAGCGTCAACCAACTAACCGGTTCACCGACCACAAGCATGAACCTTCGCATGAACCTTCCGGCTACGGCGACGGATGCCGGCGCACCGGGTGACGCACAGCCTTTGTCTGTTGAGTATTTTGACAACCTCGGAAAATCGGAATCCGTGAATATTGAATTGGTCCCGACCGTGCCCGGTACGGGCTCCAGCAATGAATGGACGATGACACTGCGCGATACCGCATCTGGCGGTGCGGTGATCGGAGAGTACCGCCTGACCTTCACCGACAGCCGAACCGCAGGCGGCACGCTGGCCAGCGTGACCACCATTTCGGGTGGTGCTTACGATCCGGCAAATGGCAGTTTTGTGGTGAACGTGGATGGCGGGCCGATGGAGATTAATATCGGTCAGATTGGCGACAAAGATGGAATTACCCAGCTGTCGGATACATTTGCCCCCGTATCGATCACGCGCGACGGTGCCCCCGTTGCAACGATGACAGGCGTGAAAGTGGATGAAAACGGGTATGTCTACGCGCAATACGACAGCGGTGTTAGCCGGCGCGTGTACCAGATTCCGCTTGTCGATGTTCCCAACCCGAATGGGCTAACGGCGTTGGATAATCAGACCTATGCCCCATCCCACGACAGCGGAACGTTCTTCCTTTGGAACGCGGGCGATGGGCCAACGGGCGATCTGGTGTCCTTTGCGCGCGAAGAATCGACGACAGATGTTGCAACTGAACTGACATCAATGATCCAGACGCAACGGGCATTTTCGTCAAGCGCCAAAGTGATCCAGACCGTCGACGAGATGCTGCAGGAAACCACAAACATCAAACGTTGATCCGGGGCTTTGAGCTAGGGAAAGGACCTGTCCGATGAACATCACGACAGCATTGAACAACGCGTTGGGCGGTCTGACCGCCGCAAGCCGCGGGGCCGCAGTTGTCTCGGGCAATATCGCCAACGCCCTGACACCGGGCTATGCGCGTCGCTCGCTGGAATTGGCAACAAGTCCGATCTCAGGCAACGGCGTGCGCACCGTCGGTGTGACGCGCCATCAGGACCCGGCCCTGATCGCCAACCGGCGCGATTCCGACGCAAGTCTTGCCGGTGCCAGCGCAATCTCAGAGTTCTACACCCGTTTTGATAAGGCTGTGGGTTCGGTTGATGACCCCAAATCCTTTGCCTCTCGGTTGACCGAATTTGAGAACGATATGACAACGGCCGCCAGCTTGCCCGATTCCAAAGTGCGGCTGGATCAGGCGGCCCGCGCTGCCCGGGATTTGGCGGACAGCCTTAACGCGGCATCCGAAGGTTTACGTCAGGCGCGGTCGGACGCAGACAGGACCATCGGCAAGCAGGTCAACCGCCTGAACCAGTCCTTGCAGGATATCGAAAAGCTGAACAATAAGATCCCCAGCATCAAGAACTCCGGCAGCGATATCAATGCCTTGCTCGATCAGCGTCAAGTATTGATTGATCAAGTGAACGAGCTGATGCCGGTCAAAGTCGTAGCGCGGGATAACGACCGTGTGTCGCTATATTCAGACGGCGGCCTGATCCTTTTAGAGGGGCAGGCAGCAGAATTCAGTTTTACGACTACCGGCGAAACCAAGCCGCACATGACATTTGCCAACAGCCTTTTGTCAGGTCTTGAAATGAACGGGCAGCCTGTGCGTACCGGCGGCAATAGTGCGCAGCTTAGGGGCGGTGCGCTGGCGGCTCAGTTCGAGATTCGCGATGAACTGGCGGTTGAGGCTCAAGTACACTTGGACACCGCCGCCCAAGACCTGATCGAACGGTTCGAGACCGCCGGTCTTGATCCGACCGTCGCGGCAACTGATCCCGGCGTGTTCACCGATGATGGCAATCGCTACGACGCAACTGCGGCAATCGGATTGGCTTCGCGCATACGCTTGAACGTGGCGTTGGACCCCGATGCTGGTGGTGACAGCTGGAAATTGCGGACGGGCCTCGGCGCCGCCACTCCGGGGGATCCAGGCGATGCAACGCAGCTGAGGGCCTTTAGCGCGGTCCTGAACGATGCCCGTCCTGTTGCCGGGGGGTTATATGGCACCGGCAACATGCGAGCTGCGGAAATTGCCGAGGCACTGCTGTCTAAGGCTGGGGCAAACGCCCATGCCGCCGAGGGGCGCATGACATTCGCCAAGCACTCGCAACTGGAAATGGCCAAGATCGAAGCTGAACGTGGCGTGGATACCGACACCGAACTGCAAAACCTGATGCAGATCGAAAAGACATACGCCGCGAATGCGCGGCTCATCTCGACCCTGGATGAGATGATGGACACTTTGCTGAGGTTATGACGATGAATTTGACATCCATTGGTGATCTGGCGCGTGGTTTGACGCTGAGAACCCGGTCGACCGAGATCAAAAACCAGATCGAAACACTGTCCTACGAATTGTCATCCGGACGGGTTCAGGACTTGCCTGGCCATCTGGACGGTGATTACTCTCATCTGCTGGATCTGGATCGCAGCCTGTCCAGACTGGATGCGTTCAAAGTATCGACCGCCGAAGCCGGGTTGTTCACGGATGCGATGCAGCTGAGCCTGAACACAGTTGCCGGCGCTGTTGAGGGGATTACCGCCTCACTTCTGTCCTTTGGCACCTCGAATCAGGCGGTGACCCACGAAAACGCGTCGGCTCAGGCCAGAAACGAACTGGACGCAATCGTGTCCGCGTTGAACACCCGCGCCGGAGGGCGCAGCCTTTACTCGGGCACCGCAACGGATGTCTCTCCGCTTCCGTCCGCTGACACGCTGATCACCGCGCTAGAGGCCGAGTTGACGGGCGCAGCTACTGTCGCGGACATCCGGCAGAGGGCAGAGGATTGGTTCAACGATCCTACCGGGTTCGATGCGGTAATTTATCAGGGATCCGGCACAAAACTGGCCCCCATGCAGATATCCGAGAATGAAAGCGTTTCAATTCCTGTGACAGCGACCGACCCAGCCATCAAAGCTGCACTTCGCGACATCGCGGTCGCAGCCGTGGTCGCGGACAGCGGTCTGAATGTCCCGATGCAACAAAGAACGGCCTTGTTCAAACAATTGGGCGTCGATCTGGTCAACGCCAAGGATCAGTTGGTGGGGCTGCGCGCCGATGTCGGCGCGACCGAGGCCCGATTCGAACAGGCGCAAACACGAAATAACGCGGCGCGGACTAGCCTACAAAGCAGCCGAAGCACATTGATCGCGGCGGATCCCTATGAAACCGCCACTCAGTTGCAAACCGTGCAGTTCCAACTGGAAAGCCTGTATTCGGTCACCGTTCGCAACGCGAACCTGTCACTAGTGAATTTCCTGAGATGAGAGTTCTTGTTTTTCTTCTGATGTTGCTTCCTGGCCTGGCCTCCGCCGGCGCTATCCGACTGAAAGATTTGGTGGACTTCGACGGAGTCCGCGGAAACGATCTGGTCGGTTACGGTCTGGTTGTAGGGCTGAATGGAACCGGTGACGGGCTAAGAAATTCACCCTTTACCGAAGAGATCATGTCCAACATTCTCGAAAGGTTGGGCGTCAACGTCAACGGTGAGGATTTTCGCCCCAAAAATGTGGCCGCCGTTCTGGTGACAGCAAGCCTGCCGCCTTTCTCACGTGTTGGCGGGCAAATCGACGTGACGGTCTCTGCCATCGGAGATTCCAAAAGCCTGTTGGGTGGAACGTTGATAATGACCCCATTGAACGCCGCCGACGGGCAGATTTACGCTGTTGCGCAAGGCACCGTTTTGGCAGGCGGCGTGTCGGCTGAGGGAGAGGCTGCCTCGGTGGTGCAGGGCGTTCCCACATCCGGCGTGATCCCCTCTGGGGCAAGGGTGGAACGTGAAATCGATTTCGAACTATCGGCGCTTACCCAGATGCGCCTTGCTTTGCGAGAGCCTGATTTTACTACGGCAGGCAGGATCGAGCTTGCCATTAATTCCGAATTCAACAGTGCAGTGGCCATCATGCGGGATTCCGGGACAGTTGAGCTGAACATAGCGGCAACGCGGGCAATTTCGACTGCCCACGCTCTTGGGCGAATCGAGAACATTCTGGTCGAACCCGAAACCAAGGCCCGCGTCGCGGTCGATCAGCGTTCGGGCACGATAGTGATGGGGCAGGAAGTGCGGATATCCCGCGTGGCGGTCTCGCAGGGCAATCTTACACTCACGGTTGAAGAGGCGCCGATTGCGGTTCAACCCAACCCCTTCGCGCGCGGTGAAACCGTTGTGGTGCCTAGAACAATCGCTGGAATAGAAGAAGAGGAAGGCACCGGGCTGGCTGAAATACCCGAAGCGGCAACCCTGTCCGAAGTCGTGGCAGGCCTGAACGCGCTAGGGGTGTCGCCCCGGGACATGATCGACATTCTGAAGACGATCAAAGCCGCCGGAGCGTTGCACGCCGAATTTATCGTACGCTGAGGAACTCAGCCCAACAGGTCACCGCCAAGGCTGACGGAGGGGCCAAATGGCCCCGCCAAAACCTATTTGGATTTCCAGCTGTTTAGCCATTTTCTGAACCTGCTGCCCTGCTCTTCTATGGCGTCGCCGGCGGCATAAAGGCCATCTTCCATATTCTCGATCACGGGATCGACCCGCGCCTCGCGAAACCGGCGCCAGCGGACCCAAAGGGCCCAAACAATCGCGAAGAAAACGGTCAGAAAAATGATATTGAACCAGGGAATGATCCGAACGCCTTGGCTGTCTACTGACCAAATCTTTACTGCATTCGGGAAAATTGACAGGAACTCACTGCGCCAACCGTAGTGGCGAACAACCACCCAGCGAGGCGCTTCGGCTGTTGATTTCAAGTCTGCTGCTTCGGCCTGCAGGTTCGACGAGTTTAGTTTGAAATAAGGTGGCCAGCCCCAGCCGGTGTCTTCGTTCCGATAAACCATGACCTTGCCGTTGGTCTTGCGGGTCTGAATGAAAAACACATCGCGGTTTGGTGTTGTCGCATCACTGCCGACGTCATGAACCGACCAGAAGATGCTGTTCTCACCGGGGTCGATCCGTTTCTCATAGGTATCCGAAATCCGAACCACATCGTGCTGCGGCAGGGTGTAATTCAACACCGCCGCAATCGTGCCCCAGAACATGATGATGATAGCCCATTTGACGTAACGCATCAGCGAAACCCTCACATGAAATTCGTAACATAAATCAGGATTGCGATCAGGCCCAGCGGCACCACGTAAACCCCAAGGATCAGTTTGCGTCGAAACGATCCGTCGTATTTTTTTAGCCCGCGCTGGACAAAGGCATCGCGGTCGCCGGTCAGACCCTTTTTCTCCCAATGGGCGATCAGTTTGCCACGTCGCACCCGACGGGAATAGATTGATACGCCCACGTAAATGACCGTCAGAACGACCAGCAACGGGATCAAAAAGCGCAGTGCGACGAACATTTAACTTCTCCCTACTGCGCCCCAGGGGCCGACGCGTGCGATGATGTCTTCGCTGATCCGGTCATTGCCGCTCATGTCCGGTTCGTGGCCGAATAGTGCGGCCCGGGCGCCAGCCTTATCCACCTGATACTCGCGCGCAAGGAAGTCGGCAACATAGGCTTTTTTGGCCTCGGGCCAAGTCGCATAGGTGCGGTAGAACAGCTCCTTATGGCAAATGAACACCTGACGCGGGTCCAACGGGGCCAGTTCCGCCAGCAACATGTTCACCAGATCACGGTTCGGTGTGTTGGTCGCCCGTAGCGTATAGAAATAGGCCGGGTGATCCGAGGTGATGCGCGGCCACGGCCCGCCATCCTTTGCCCAGCGCAACAGCTGCGCCAGACCGTGATAGGCGTCGGGCAGACGGTCCGAGTGGTTTCGAGCCAGTCGTCGCATATCGCCACGGTCCAACCCTGTCAGGTCAACGCCAGCATCTGCAGCGGCATCCACGGTCAGGAAGTCCATTTTTTGCTGCAGGATTGCGGCGGAATTGACACCGCGCGCCTCGATGATCGTTTCGACCAAGCCGTTTAGCCCGAGGAACTTGGCAATCTGGTTCCCCTGAGATGGGTCAAAAACGTATTTGATCGGCATATCGTCGGGTCTGGCGCCCATACAGATCACCGCCGGGTGATCCAGATCCGGGAACAGGTAGAGCCCGTCGAAATGCGCTGTCCAGAAATTGCGCTGCTCGAACGCGGTATGACGTAGGCGGACGGGGTTGCGGGTGACGTCGCCGGTTTCTTTGGCCGTTTCGATCATCTTGGCGATCAGAACATCGTCGAACCAGGCATCCTCTTCGGTTTTGAACCGTTCGACCATGCCCGCTAGTTGCTGTGCCTTGCGCAGGGTGCCGCCAGCGGTGTCAGCCTCAACCTCAATCTTGCGCAGGTTTAGCAGATCGCGCGGGGTGGTGAGTTTGATGACCGAGTTCACCAGCTCTCCGGCCACCGCATCGGTGGCGGTCAGGGCAAACAGTTGCGCCTCGTTCATCTCGATGAATTCGCGCAGGATATCGCGCGAGGTTGAGAATTTGACGTTCAGCAGCGGCGCGCGTTTCTGCTCGGTTGTCAGGAGGATGAACTGCCGGTTGACCCCGTTGGGGTTGAGGTAGAGCTCATCCTCCAGCTCAATCCCCACCTCCGGCGAATAGCCGGAGATATCGACATGGAAATCCGTCAGCGCCGTGGTCTTGCCCGCCAGATGCTGCAACGCGCGGTTATACCGCTCGACCAGAGCCGGGCTGGAGATGTGGACGAGGTTGCCGAACATCAGGCCTTTTTCGATGAGGCGGATCACAGTTATGCGCTCTCCCAAAAACTGTCGTTGCCGTGAATATCTCTCAAAGAGGCATAAAACGCTTCGACCTCAAGCTCCGAAAATCTGGTTCTTTGGGCCGCCGACAACTCTCGCTTTAAAAGTATTATTTTCTCCAACACCTCCAAGAGGTCGTACAACCGTTCGGGATACTTTGGCTTCTCCAAGAATTTACCTTGAAAAGCAACCTCATCCAAAATGTGGTAAGTCCCTTTAACATATAAAGATATTCTCCTTACGACTTGATCAATAGGTTCATCATCCGGGACGATCAAAAGAGAACGCTTCCTTTTGATCAACGAATTGGGCTGGTCATGGAAGTGCCAGACATACTTCTCCTTCCGAGCCATTTTTGATTTATTTATTAACGCCTTAAGAAGCTCATCCAACTCTTCTTTCTTCTGCAGGAACTGACGTTGCTTCAGCTCGTCCCGAAACACTCCAGCCTGCTCCTGAAGTGCATCCGCCATCTTTGCTGACTCCTGACGCGACAAACGCAGTTCTTTCCTTTGGGCGGCCAGTTCTTTTCCCTGCAGCATTACTGTCACAATCAACCAAAAGAAGGCCAATGAACCAGCTACGCCAGCAAGCGTGTCACCGACCTCATTGGGTCTGGCCGACCAAAAATAAGAGTACTTTGACCCGGAGCACTCTGCCCCCTCTGGGCAACCCGACGCGAAGGAAAAAAGAAAAATCAGCACAAGAAAGCTAGCTGTTATCCAAATAGCAAATTTTATGGTTGAGTCTAAGTTTCTCCATAACCGCTGAGAATACCTAAACCTCTTTTCTAAAGTCCATTTTTCGAATTTTTGCGGTAAGCAGAGTAGGGTAATGGTTGCCGCGATAACGCTACGCATTCTTCCCCTCCAAATACCGCCGCTTGGCCTCTTCCATCCGGCCCATCTCGCGAACGGCGTTTTCGATGGCTACCTCGTCGCTCTTGTCGGCATAGCGGAACTCACTGTCGGCGTAGCGGTTGATCTCTTGTATCACCATCTCAACCGTGATCGGCTGGCGCAGCTCTTCGATCATCGCCTTTTTGGTGTCGTAGTCGCGGAACAGGAACAGGTCGGGGTTTTCCATCCATTCGTCGGGCAGTTCGAAATCCATCGCGCGGACCTTGACCGCGTCGGTGATGTTCTTGATCGCGCGGCCGGTAAAGCGCTCATCCGCCTGCTGGATTGCCTTGAGATAGGTGCCCATCTTGGCAATCGTATCCATCTGGCCGATATCGCCGGAGACCCGGTCATAGACCTGCAGCAGAGCCTCTTCGTGCGGGCGGGAATGACTTTCGAAACTGGCAGCGACAGCCTTCTTGATTTCCTGCGCGGCATAGGCCTCGTGTTCGCCCAACGGGATGTCGTGGTTGCGGCCCATCAGCAGGTGCAGGATGTCGATGTAATCCTCGCGCGTTTGCGGACCATCCACCAGGAACCGAGCGCCCGCCCGCTGGCGCAGAGCGTCATCCACATTCTCGGGGTAGTTCGAGAACATACCAAAGGTGCAGTTGCCGCGCACGACGGTGTTGGCACCTGCAAAGCTCTCCATCAGCACGGCGGTGATTTCCAGCTGCCCGGCTGACGACTGCCGGTCGCCGCGCTTGCCCGCCAATTGGTCGATGTCGTCGATGGTACCAAAGCCGATGACCGAGGGGTCGATGATCGTGTTGATAAAGGCCTTGGCGTTCTGGCCAGACTTGCCCTGATAACTGTCGATATTATCGGTGCTTAGGTTTTGATAGCGGAACGGATAGCCCGCGTTCTGGCAATAGTCGTTGATCAGCCCGGCCATCATCTGGATCAGGGTGGTCTTGCCAGTGCCCGGTTTGCCGTCGCCCATGAAGGTGAAGATGAACCCGCCGAGTTCCGCAAACGGGTTCAGGCGGCGGTCGAAGTCATAGGCCATCACCATCTTGGCCAGCTTCATCGCCTGATATTTAGCGATATGGTTGCCGACCACCTCGTTCGGTTTCTTGAACGTCATGGTGAGGGTGGTGGATTTGGCCTTGGAGGCCGGTTCGAACCCCCGGATCGTCAGATCATCAGCCTCGATGTGCCATGCGGCATTCTGGAACGGGGCCAGATGGCCTGCTGACTGCGCGCGCAGCGCGGCCTTTTCCATCAGTTGCTCGGCATAGGCGCTGGTGGCGGCAATCAGATGAGCATCGTCGGGGGCATGTTTGGCGAGGGTCTGGTCCAGTTCCCACAGCGCGCCGTGCAGGGCGAGTTGGCCGTTGTCGGTCAGGACCTCTTCGACCTCACCGATATCGACAGTGGTCTCTCCAAGATGCGAGGACATCAAGTACGCCAGCGCATTGCCGAAGGTGTGCGAGGTGATCAGCGCCTCGGCCGTCAGCAGTTCCGAGAATTCGGTCTTGCGCGCGGCGGGCAGGTCTCCGGCAAGATTCGCGCGTTTCAGATCAGCCAGCGACGTCTGTTCCGCATAGGTCTCAGCCACAGCCAAGGCGATGGCAATGGCGCGGCGGATGGCCTGCTGCGTGGTCGCCTGCGGTGGTGAAACTAGCGCATCGCCATCATCCGAGGCCTCGATCCGTTCGACCAGATGCACCCCGGCTGCGCGCACGGTTCGGCGTGTCACCAGCCCCGGCGTTGTGGAGCGGAACCGCCCTCCAGTGGAAACGCCCGGAGACCGTTCGGTCGCCACCTCAACCGCTTTGGCTATCCGAGGCGCGTGTTCGAACCCATTCAGCAAGGCGGTCGCTGCCGGATAATGCTTGCGAATATCGTCCTCGCGCAATTCCATCTGATCTGACGTCAAACTCATTTCAAAACCGCCCTTGCTTCATCTTTTCAAAAATACTCCCGCCGGAGGCCAAACTAATAGCGCAGCACCTGCCCGCTCTTGCTGACCACGAATTTGCGCACATCACCAAATCCCGGCGGGTTGCGCTCGGCCAGCACCTGAAACGGGCGTTGGGGCAGGATGATTGATCGCTGTGTGCGTGTGGCCCCGGTTTCGGCCCCCTGCCCGCCGAACGGGTCCAGCGCGAAGACCTCGCGCTCGACGGTGGAAAACCACCCGGCACGTTCTTCGATCACCTCTTCGCTTTGCAGCTCTTCGGTGGTCCAGGCCAGTGCCCAGTCCTGACCTTGCGGTGCCTGTGCGTCCTCAAGCACTTGCCGCAACGGGCCGGTTTGCTCGGTATAGGCTGAGGAATACATCGGACCCACGTGGATGCGGCGCAGATGTTTGGGGTGCAGGTCGTCGAAATCCTGATCGAAGCCTTTGGCAATGGTCACCAGTTTCAGACCGCCTAAGCTTTGCGCCATCAGATGCGCCTGCACTACAGGCCAGCGGCGCTGGTCTTTAGGCAGGGCGGTTTTGCCGCTGTCCTCAAGTTGCATCAGGTAGATGACCGGAAGGTTGATTTGGCTGTCATAGACCGCCCAGTGGATCATGAACTTGCGCCGTTCGCCCTCATTCCCGATCCAGTGGCATTCGGGATCGTTGCGGGCCCAGAACAGCTGACCCTTCAGCAATTCCTCGTAATAGAGCCTTTGCGACAGGGCGAATTGCAGTTTGGTGGGGATTTCTTGATTGCCAATGATCGTCCGCACCATGTCGGTTTTCAGGTCGTCTTCCGAGGGCATATTCGCCAGATGCACCTGCGCCTGCTGCGCGTCATTGGCCATGGTCAGCAGCTCGGCCGCCACCGGAAAGCCGCTGTCGCGCTTGTCCATAGCCAGGCTGCCAAAGAACCGGCCCGTATCGCGCCCGACCAGCAGGTATTTCATGCTGAGCGCGCGAAAAGTGTAGAGCAGCCCCGAGAGGTAGCGCGATACGATCCGCACCTCTTGCTTGCTGATCGCGCCCTCAGCCTCCATCGTCGCGGCCACGCGCAGGAGGTGCACGGTGATCACCTCAAATTTGCGGAAATAGCGGCGCGAGGCGAAGGTGTCGGTCAGGCCGACATGGTCTTGGGTGGGGTCTGTCATGTGCTGACTTGCGATTGCTCAACTTCGACTATGGCTGATTTGAAAAAGCTCAGAAATGCAGTCGCATAGATTCCCAGAATTCCAATCCACGGTACGCCCCAACGGAGCAGCGCAAAGGTGCCGATGGCCAAACAAACAATGGAAAAGCCATATTTCCTCAACATTGAACCCCAAACGGCTTTGACCGCAATTGCATTGGCGAAACTAATTTTGTGCTCTTCGCCAATCTCTCTTGCATCTGAGCCACTCGGTATTGGCGACACGATGCAAAACGCGAACGCGCAACCCCAAATTCCAATGACAAGAACCGCGTTGGTCCCCAAGAAAATCCCTAACAGGCACAGAAAAAGCGATGAGTACCCAACTATGCGGGCGATCTTGTTGCGAACGGTTTTGGTAAACAACTACCTCAGCCCCCATACAGATTCTTATCGTGCTTCTCCGCAATCGAGGCGAACCGGCGGGCAAAGCGTTCATCTGCCTTAGCCTTTTTCTCCAGCACATCACGGGCAAAGACCATATGGTCCTCATGCGCCTCAAGCATATCGGCCATTTTCTGGTTGGTCGCGGTGCCGATGGCGGCCATGGCGGTTTGCGCCTCTTGGTCGGTCTGCACGCCGATCTCGTTGATGCGGTGGGCCACGTCCTGCTGTTGCGCGGTTTTCAGCGATTTGGTCAGGGCGTCATACAGCACAACGCGTTGTTGCGTGTCTGTCTGCAGTTTGTTGATCAGCACCATCTGCGTCGCCGCCTGGTTCTGTAGGGAGTCGACCCAGGTCTTGCCCTTTTCGATGTAGCGCTCCAGCGTTTGTGACTTGGCCAGCTTGACCTGCTCTTCCTGAACCTTGGCATTGTATTGCTTGTTCAGCTCGGCCAGTTCGGTTTCCAATTGGGTCCGCGCGGCCGCGTCCTGTTCGACACTGATCTTGTTTTCCAGAGTGATGATCGTCGGATCCATATCCTGAATCTCAGCCCGCAGCGCCTCTAGTTCAGCAACAGTAGCCTCGCGGTCGTCCAGCGTACCGGTCAGGTTTTCCTCGACCTTCACCCGCTGTTCTTCCAACAAGGATAGCTGCCCTTGCAGCAATTGAACGATTACGTCGGATTTGGCGATCAGGTCCTGCAACTTGTCGTCGATATTGGCCGTGCGCATGCGTTCCTGCCGCATCGACTCGGATTTTCCTTTCGAGAAGATGCCGACAAACGTCTCCCACCCGGATTTCGAGCGCATCTCGTCGAAATCCTTGGAAAAGGCGCTGGTGACGTCGTCCAGACCCATGATCAGCTCAGCGATATTGGCGTTCATCACCTCGGTATGGGCGTGCACATCCTCAAGCGTGGCGTTTTCGATGTCGATGTCGGCCTCGGCAGAGCCGATCTTAGAGCGCGCGGCTTCAATCCGGGATGTCAGCCCTTCGATCTGAGACTGGCTTTCGCGCACTTTTTGCTGCGTTTCCTCAATCAACGCATCAAACTGCTGGTTCGACATCTGTCCTATTCCTTTTTAAATTATGCACCCAACAAGATAGGAGATGTTACGATCATTTACATCCCCTTGGGCATCCAATCCTGTGGAACTTTGGCAAACTCCGCCAAAAAAAGATAGGCGGGTTGACACTTTGGCCTCAGATCGCATGAATGCGCCCCGGTAGGCAAAAAACGTCACGTTTACCAAACGAAAACTGGATTGATCTGACCCCACGGGTGGCCATAGACAATCCGGGAGGCACATGTTTGAGTGCTAACAAATTTTTATTGCCGGAGGCTGACCCATGCTGGACGCGACAACCGACCTGAAATCAATCCTGAAAAACCCCGATCTGCTTGTAACCAAAGCCTATATCGGCGGTCAGTGGGTCGACGGGGACAATGGCACCTTTGCCGTGACCAACCCGGCGCGCGGCGACGTCTTAGCCGAAGTCGCAGACCTGAGCCGCGCGCAGGTCGCCGGCGCGATCGCACAAGCTGAGGCCGCGCAAAAGGAATGGGCCAAGCTGACCGGCAAGGAACGCGCCGTGATTCTGCGTCGTTGGTACGACCTGATGATGGAAAACGCCGAAGATCTGGGCAAGATCCTGACCGCCGAGCAAGGCAAGCCGCTGGCCGAGGCCGTTGGCGAGATAGGCTATGGCGCGTCCTTCATCGAGTTCTTCGGCGAAGAGGCAAAGCGCGTTTATGGCGAGACGATCCCCGGTCACCAGCGCGACAAGCGGATCATGGTGCTGAAACAGCCGATCGGTGTTGCGGCCTCGATCACGCCCTGGAACTTCCCCAATGCGATGATCACCCGCAAGGCAGCTCCGGCGCTGGCAGCAGGTTGCGCATTTGTTGCGCGCCCGGCCAAGGAAACACCGCTGTCTGCATTGGTCATGGGCGTTCTGGCCGAACAGGCTGGTATCCCGGCAGGCGTGTTCAACGTTCTGCCGTCCTCCAGCGCCAGCGAGATTGGGAAGGAATTCTGCGAAAATCCCGGCGTGCGCAAGCTGACCTTCACCGGCTCGACCGAAGTGGGTCGTATCCTGCTGAAACAGGCCGCTGATCAGGTGATGAAATGCTCGATGGAACTAGGCGGCAACGCGCCGTTCATCGTGTTTGACGATGCCGATCTGGATGCGGCCGTCGAAGGCGCGATGATGTGCAAATTCCGCAACAACGGCCAGACCTGCGTCTGCGCTAACCGCATCTATGTGCAGGCCGGTGTTTACGACGAATTCGCGGCCAAGCTGAAAGCGGCGGTCGAAGCACTGAAGATCGGCGACGGCCTGGCCGAAGGCACAACCACCGGCCCGCTGATCAACGCCGAAGCAGTGGTCAAGGTTGAAGAGCACATCAAGGACGTCACCGACAAGGGCGGCGCGGTTCTGACCGGCGGTCTACCGCATGATCTGGGTGGCACCTTCTTCCAGCCGACGATTGTGACTGGCGTGACTCAGGACATGATGGTCGCGCAGGACGAGACCTTTGGCCCGCTGGCACCGCTGTTCAAGTTCGAGGACGAAGACGATGTGATCGCGATGGCCAATGACACCATCTTTGGTCTGGCGTCCTACTTCTATGCCAAGGACCTGAGCCGCGTATACAAAGTGGCCGAGGCGCTGGAATACGGCATCGTCGGCGTGAACACCGGTATCATCTCGACCGAGCTTGGCCCGTTTGGAGGTGTCAAACAATCCGGCCTGGGCCGCGAAGGCAGCCATCACGGCATGGAAGATTATCTTGAAATGAAGTACGTCTGCCTGTCGGTCTGATCTGAAAAGGCCCCGGAGCACAGCGCCGGGGCCACTACGTTTGTCACAAAAGTGCAAACAAACCGTCACATCCCTGCAATGCCTTCCGTTCATCCCCCTCTCATCCAAGTGAGAGAGGATACCACCCGATGTCGTTGCGCTGTGTCTGCCTGACATCTGCCCTTGCCCTGACCGCCGGTCAGGCTGTGGCAGAAATGAATTTCAACCGAATTGCATCTTTCCCCGTCGTCAAGAACATGGCCGAGGGCGCGGATACCACCCGCGAAACCTCGCCCGAGATCATCGCAGCGACTGCTGATGGCATGACGCTGGTCTATACGGACAGCCCGCTGGGCATGATTGGCATGGTCGACATCACCGACCCTTCGAACCCGGCGCCTCTGGGCGCAATGGAGGTGGGCGGTGAACCGACCTCGGTTGGGGTCGTTGGCACGACGGCTTTTGTGGGCGTGAACACATCGGTAAGCTACACCGCCCCGTCGGGCAAACTGATCTCGGTCGATATTGCGGGCAAGACCGAAACCGGCGCCTGTGATTTGGGTGGTCAGCCCGACAGTGTCGCGATTGCCCCGGATGGCAGCTTTGTTTCCGTAGCCATCGAGAATGAGCGTGACGAAGACTTGAACGACGGGGTCATCCCGCAGCTGCCCGCCGGGACACTGGCGCTGGTGCCGCTGAAAGACGGCGCACTGGAATGCGCGGGCATGAAGATGGCTTCGCTGGCAGGTCTGGCCGAGGTTGCCCCCACTGATCCCGAGCCTGAGTTTGTCGACATCAACACCCTGGGTGAAACCGTCATCACCCTGCAGGAAAACAACCACATCGCGGTTGTCGACAAGGATGGCAACGTGATCAGCCATTTCTCGGCAGGCAGCGTGGATCTGGATGGTATCGACGCCACGGATGAGCGCGGCGCGCTGATCTTCACCGAAAGCCAAAAGGATCGCCTGCGCGAGCCGGATGCGGTGAAATGGATCGACGACAACCATTTCGCAACCGCCAACGAAGGTGACTACAAAGGCGGCTCGCGGGGCTGGACGATCTTCCACAAGGACGGCACAGTCGTATATGAAAACGGCACCGATTTCGAGAAAGCCATCATCCAGATCGGCCACTACCCTGACAAACGCTCGGACGCCAAAGGTGTTGAGCCTGAAAGTGTGACCGCAGCGACCTTCGGTGACACACCAATGATCTTTGTAGGAGCCGAGCGCGCCTCGGTCGTGGGTGCCTATGACGCCACCGATCCGGCCAACCCGGTTCTGAAACAGCTGCTGCCTTCAGGCGTTGGTCCCGAAGGCTATGTTGCGATCCCGAAACGTAACCTGCTGATCTCGGCTAATGAAAAGGACCTGATCGAAGACGGTGGCCCGCGTGCACACGTGATGATCTACGAATATCAGGACGCCCCGGCCACCTATCCGCATCTGACGTCCGCAGGCACGGATGAGCTGATCGGCTGGGGCGCGCTGTCCGGTCTGGTAGCTGATGAGGACGGCATAATCTACGCGGTCAACGACAGCTTTTATGGCTTCCAGCCTTCGATCTTTAAGATCGACCCCAGCCAGCAGCCCGCCCGCATCGTGGACGTGATCCGCATCCACCGTCAGGACGGCAACCCGGCACAGAAGCTGGATCTGGAGGGCATCACGCTGGACGGTAAAGGCGGGTTCTACGTCGCCTCCGAAGGGCGTACCGACCGTGTTATCCCGCATGCGATTTACCACGTGTCCGCTGATGGCCTGATCAAGGATCGCAAAGGCGAGATCGGCCTGCCACCTGAGCTCATGGCCGTCGAAAAGCGCTTTGGGTTTGAAGGCATCACCCGCGTTGGCAACACCCTGTGGATGGCCGTTCAGCGCGAATGGAAGGACGACCCTGAAAACCACGTGAAACTGGTGGCCTACAACCTTGAGACCAAGGAATGGGGCGCGGTGCACTATCTCAAGGCGGACCCGGAAGAGGGCTGGGTCGGTCTGTCGGAAATCGTGGCCTTTGGCGACCACGTCTACGTCATCGAACGCGACAATCAGCATGACCACCGCGCCGTGACCAAAAAGGTCTACCGTATCCCGCTGTTAGAGATGACCCCGGCCCCGTTAGGCGGTCCCCTGCCCGTGGTCAGCAAGCAAGAGGTCCGCGACCTGCTGCCTGATCTGACCTCGACCGGTGGTTACGTTCTGGACAAGATCGAAGGCCTGGCCATCCTGCCCTCGGGCGAGGCGTTTGTGATGACCGACAATGACGGCGTCGACGATGCCTCGGGCGAGACGATGTTCTGGTCGATTGGGTCGGTGACTGGCGGGAACTAAACTCAACAGGAAAATGCAGAGAAGCCCCGCACGAAATTGTGCGGGGTCATTTGTTTTCAGACGTCAGCTATGAGCCCAAAGCGAACGCTCGCTCAAACTTGGTTTGGGGGACATTATTATTCCAAAACCGTCTATTTGACTGACCGGTTGCCAGAATCGCAGTCTTAGGTGATCCTTCAAGAAATCGAAGGATCGCAATATGTTTAGGTTTCTATTAATTGCATTCGGTATTTGCGTATCTACTTTCGCGTTAGCGCAAGAGTCGTCCGAAGATGTGGCGGGAAAAGATGATACCTCGGCAACCTCGTCCAGCCTGCTAACTGATGCTGAGTTGCAGACATTGGTCGCCCCGGTTGCTCTTTATCCCGACACGTTACTCATACAGATATTTGTCGCGGCCACCCAGCCATTGGAAATTGTTAAGGCTGAGCGGTATTTGCTGGATAACGCCGACCGCGACCCCGTTGAACTTGAGCCGGAAATCGAAGCAATGGGATGGGATCCTTCTGTCAGCGTATTGGCGACGGCGTTTCCCGAAGTTGTTGGTCAGATGGCCACCCATATCGACTGGACCGAGACAGTCGGCACAGCCATGTTGGCCCAGTCCGATGATGTGATGGATGCGGTGCAGGTCATGCGGGATCAGGCAATTGACAGCGGCGCTCTTGTTTCAGGTCCCGAGCAAACTGTCGAAGTGTCTGACGACGACACAGTAGTAATTACACCGACAGAACCCGAAACGGTATACGTCCCACAATACAATCCCGAGACGGTTTATTCTGGCCCGTCAACCGGGGATGTTGTGGGCGCAGCACTACTAACGTTTGGCGCCGTTGCCCTGATCGACGAAATTTTTGACGACGACGATGATTGGTATGACTATTGGGGGTGCCGAAATTGCGGTGGCTGGGGCGGTGGTCCGATTTACAGAAATCCAAACATCGACATAGACGTCGATGGCAACGTCAATATCGGCAATGATATAGATTTAGGTGACCGAACGGATATCGGATGGAACCCCGATCCTGACCGGCAACAGGAGGCCCGGAACAAAATAGCGGACCATAAAAGACCTGAAGGTGGCCGCGGCGACTTGCCGGTTAGCCGTCCTGACGGTCGCACGGATGAGCTGCGTGCAAAGTTGAGCCGAGAATCTGGTGCTGCAGATATTAGCCGGGACCGCGGGGCGGCAGCAGCTGCGGTCGGTGCCGGTGCGGGGGCTGTAGCAGGCGGGGCATTAGCGAACCGGAGCAACGCAAATCGGGATAAGGCCGCTGCAAAGCAACAGGCCATTGATCGTACCAAACGTCCAGATGCGGCGAAAAAGCCAGTCGCGCAAAGACCGCAGACCGCCAAAAAGCCGCAGGCGAAGAAAGCCGCATCGACGCAGCGCAAGCCCGCGGCATCCAAAGGGCAAGCGATGAAGAAAAAGGCGTCCGGCAGCAGAACTCAAAGCGCGTCCAATCGTGGACACGCCGCTAAAGGCAAGCGGAGACGGTAAGATGCGTAGATCAGTATTTTCAATTTTGTTGCTTGCCGCGACCACAAGCCCGGCTCTCTCTGAAGGAGCCAGATTTGATACGCCGCAAACCGCACTGGATGCTTTTGTTGATGCGTTGAAGGCTAATGATCAGAGCAAGCTGATCGAAATTTTCGGGCCTGAAGCCGAGGATCTGGTTGGAACGGGTGATCCGGCGGAAGATCAAGAAAGAAGGCAGGAAATGCTTGGCATGTATGCCGAGGGGTATCGTTTCCGGCCTGAGGACGATGGCGTTGTACTTCTTCTGGGTGAAGACGGTTGGCCTTTTCCTATCCCAATTTTGCGAAAAGATGATGGTTGGCGCTTTGACCTGGAAGCTGGGATCGAGGAACTTTCAGCTCGTGAAATAGGCTTGAATGAGTTGGAAGTGATCGAATTGCTTGAGGCCTATGTTGATCTGCAGGCAGCTTTCCGGCTTGTGGACCATAATGGGAATGGCGTTATGGAATTCGCTCAGACGATCATTTCTGATCCCGAAGAGCAAATCGGTCTCTTCTGGCCTGGAAAAGACAGCTTTGTCGGTGCGGCGCTTGCCCGCGCCGCAGCTTCGGGGTGGAGTGACGGTCAGGCTGACTATGAAGCCGAGCCGTTTCTTGGCTATTATTACACAATCCTGCAAGAGCAGGGCCCTAACGCTCCCGGGGGTGCCTACCCTTATTTCGCCGGGGATCACTTCGTTGCAGGACATGCCTTGCTGGCAATACCGGCAGACTACGGAGAAACTGGTGTCCATTCCTTTCTGGTTGGCGAAAACGGCATAGTCTACGAGGCAGATTTTGGCCCGGAAACACTCAGTATTGCTGCTGAAATTACTGCCTATGATCCAGACACTAATTGGTCACCGGTCGAGTAATGTTTGGATTGATAGTGGCGATTAAGCTCTGATGCTTTGCTGAGGCCACTATTTGCGGATCGTGTAACAAGCTTCAGTTCGATGGTTACGTGTACCCGAACAAGTTCAGCCTGGATCGCTCTTGCAACACACATTGTAACGGCCAGCAAATTGCCCATCTTACGGTTTGATCCATTCTTCTGCCTTAACACGTTTCGAGTCAAAGACTGAAAAGTCCGCAGAGCGGTCTTCTTCGATCGGATATCGAATGGCAGGTTTCGCGACCACCGCATGAATTGCAGCGACGTAACAATCCACGAACGTCGCAGTACGGGTGTTATGTGAAGCGATCTCTGGTTGAGTGGTCCGTCCGTCCACAGCCTACCGGCCCAATCACCTAACACCACATTGAGCGGCTTTTTTCCGCCCCATTGATCTTGTTCGCCCAGTCCGATATTCAGACCGGCTGCGTTTTCGGCCGTCTATCCGAGCCCAGCCCAAAACCAACGAGCCAACCGATGGAGGGTGCCATGTAGTTCAGAAACTGCATGAAAGGCCAATGACATGGCCCATTACAAACGCAAACGTCCCCGTACCGTGCTTGGGAACGGGTACTCACGCCTAGGTCTGAGCCGTCGTCTCGGAAAAGACCTTGATGATGTCCGGTGGCTTGGCAATTGGCCACGCTATCACGACATCACCTGTCACACGCGTCCAACGAGACGCAAAACCAAGGCTCTTGCGTTCGGCATCCTGAAAGGCGCTGATCCTGACGACCTAGTCTGGCCCGATGGGCGCAAGCCCCACCACTATTATTGGTGAGTATGTGCGGCGGAAGCATTCCATAACTCCGCCGCGCACTTTGGCTCAGGTGGCCGTTGAGACGACCGAAGCAGTTTGGCCCGTTGCGGCCATCGTTAGATCACGAACCGAGTCCCGCGTCTTTTCTCACTATGTGCCGCAGCAAGTCATTGCCCTCGGCCCTAAGGTCGAGGCGATCTTCGTTCTTTTTCATCACAGTTGCCCACGCTATTTGATCGTGTATGAATTCATCAATGACCGC